>NZ_JBLLJM010000062.1:0-1029 GCF_053543495.1 Camelimonas sp. ID_303_24 | reverse complement strand
CGGGTATCTGTTGGAAGATGCGGCTCAAGCCGCGCGAACTGCTCGTCCGTCAGCCAGAAAACGTGCGTGCCCATCGATGGCTCCCTTCGGGAACCTTGAATCAGAAAACGCTTCAAAGCGAAAGTATTTTTATGGGTCCGGAGCCTGGTCCGCTCAATACGGACCCGCCCTTGGCCTCTGTGGGGTCAGAGGTGCCGAGTGAGCGGCGTATTTCGATGCGCCCAACCTCGTGACGCAATTCGTCCGGTACGCGCACGCGAATCCAGTAGATCCGCCCACGTAGCTGTAGGTGTTCCGGTCGGCGTGGCATGGTGGTGTGGGGCCCTGTGTACCAGCGATGCGTACCACAAGAGCGCAGTATGCCCCTGAAATCAAGGGATTTCTTTAATTTTCAACGGTATAGAGAAACCCTGGTGGAGCTGAGGGGAATCGAACCCCTGACCTCTGCAGTGCGATTGCAGCGCTCTCCCATCTGAGCTACAGCCCCCGACCAAGATGAGGGCTTTTACGGTTACTCCCATGGTCCTGTCAATCGATCCTTCAGCACAGTTTGCGATGTGCACATGTTGGCGCAGGGGCCGTCGGGCCGTGATGTCAGAATTCCTGCCCAGCCATGGTTTGACCCAGCCGTTTCGTGGTTGGGGACGCGGGGAAGCGTTGGGTGATCTGACCGCTTTCACGCCCGGAGCGCGGGCAGTTTGATCTACCGCCGGCGTGTTCCTGTTCGCGTGCGCTGTATGCTTTTCATTTTGCTCGCAGGTGGCCGTCACACTGTTTGTGTGAGCTGTTTCGCGCGCTGGTCTTGCGCCGGTATCGCTGGGCATTGGGGCGCAGGGGTGCAATTCTGCCTCTCGTCATGAAGGCGCGTCAGCTCGATGCCTTGGGGCACAAGCCAACTTCAGGCCGAACGAATTCTAAGACGGATCGACATTCATCGCATCCAGACCCTTATTGCCGCGAGGTGTACGAAGCCCGCGAAGTTGATTGTCCTGCGGTCATAACGCGTGGCGAAGCGTCTGAAGTGCTTGA
>NZ_JBLLJM010000061.1:0-1274 GCF_053543495.1 Camelimonas sp. ID_303_24 | reverse complement strand
TGACCTGCCACGGGCTTTTTCCTCCATCTGTGACTAGAGTCCGGCCCAACGAGAGGACGGACGAAGATGAAGAAGGCACGACGGACCGAGGAACAGATTATCGGTATCCTTCAGGAGCATGATGCCGGCGCGAAGTGCGCAGATCTGTGCCGCAAGCACGGCATGTCGGAAGGCACATTTTACGCTTGGAAGGCGAAGTATGGCGGGATGACGGTGTCGGAGGCGAAGCGGCTGAAGGCACTCGAGGACGAGAACGCCAGGCTGAAGCGCTTGCTGGCTGACCAGATGCTCGACATGGTTGCAATGAAAGAACTGCTGTCAAAAAAGTGGTAACGCCCGCCGTGAAGCGCGAGGCTGTCGCGCACCTGAAGGCCCATCTCGGGCTGTCGGAGCGGCGGGCGTGCCAGATTGCCGGGGCGGACCGGACGATGGTGCGCTACCAGTCCCAGCGAGCGCCGGACACGGCGCTGCGCGGGCGGTTGCGGGATCTGGCCAACGAGCGGCGAAGGTTCGGCTACCGGCGGCTGTTCGTGCTGCTCAGGCGCGAGGGAGAGCCATCCGGGATCAACCGCATCTATCGGCTTTACCGAGAAGAGGGCTTAACCGTGCGTAAACGCAAAGCGCGCCGCAAGGCCCTCGGAACGAGGGCACCGATCCTGATCGAGACACGGGCCAATGCACGGTGGTCGCTGGACTTCGTCCATGACCAGTTCGCCTGCGGGCGGCGCTTCCGGGTGCTGAACGTGGTTGACGACGTCACCCGCGAATGTCTGGCGGCGATCCCGGACACCTCGATTTCGGGCCGCCGCGTGGCTCGGGAACTGACGGCGCTGATCGAACGCCGCGGCAGGCCTGGAATGATTGTCAGCGATAACGGGACAGAGCTGACATCGAACGCGATCCTGAAGTGGTGCGCCGAGCACAAGGTCGAATGGCATTACATTGCGCCGGGCAAGCCGATGCAGAACGGGTTCGTCGAAAGCTTCAACGGCAGGATGCGGGACGAGCTTCTGAACGAGGCCCTGTTCCGCAACATCGCCCATGCCCGTGACCTGATCGCTGCCTGGGTCACCGACTATAACACCGAAAGGCCCCACTCGGCCTTGGGCTACCAGACCCCTGTAGGGTTTGCCGCGAACCTGAACCCCGCAATCGCCCGCCCCGCTGCGCGAGATGAAAGCTCCGCGCGCCGGGCGATTGCTCAACCCGCGCCAACAGGCGTAAACAAAAACCGGGCTCCGGTCGCCGTTGGATGAAAGTTCAGTGGCAGGTCA
>NZ_JBLLJM010000060.1:0-1515 GCF_053543495.1 Camelimonas sp. ID_303_24 | reverse complement strand
TGTCCGACATCAGCGCCCATGAGACAGACCTGGCTTAGTTGAGAAGAGAGGATTTTCGGCTCATCGTAGCTCTATCAAAGGAAGCGAAGATGAGACAGAAATCCGGGCCGCAGACATCGACGGCCGAGAAGACGATCAAGGACATCCGCCGCGCCACGCGCAAGCATCATTCGACCGAGGACAAAATTCGTATTGTGCTGGAAGGTCTGCGTGGTGAGGACAGCATTGCCGCGATCTGCCGCCGCGAGGGGATCGCCGAGAGCCTGTATTATAGCTGGTCGAAGGAATTCCTCGAAGCGGGCAAGAAGCGGCTTGCCGGCGACACTGCCCGTTCGGCAACGAGTGACGAAGTGAAGGCGCTGCGTAAGGAGAGCCGTGACCTGAAGGAGGCGCTGGCCGACCTCACCCTGGAGAACCGCCTGCTTAAAAAAAGCATGATCGGGCATGGGGGCGACGACGAATGAGATATCCCGCCACTGAAAAGCTTGAGATCATCCGGATTGTCGAGCAGTCGCATTTGCCAGTCAGGCAGACCCTCGACAAGCTCGGCATTCCACGGCCGACCTTTTATCGCTGGTATGATCGTTTCATGACCCATGGCGTCGAGGGTTTGGAAGACCGAACGTCCGCGCCGTCACGGGTCTGGAACCGCATTCCCGACGATATCAGGGATCGCATCATCACCATGGCGCTGGATCACGCCGATCTGTCGCCGCGCGAGCTGGCCGTGAAGTTCACCGACACAGAAAGCTATTTTGTCTCAGAGGCTTCGGTCTATCGCCTGCTCAAGGCGCATGACCTGATTACGTCGCCAGCCTATATCGTCATCAAGGCTAACGACGAATTCAAGGACAAGACCACGCGGCCGAACGAGATGTGGCAAACCGACTTCACTTACCTGAAGGTCATCGGCTGGGGGTGGTTCTATCTGTCGACCATTCTCGATGACTTCTCGCGATACATCATCGCCTGGAAGCTGTGCACCAGCATGAAGGTAGACGATGTCACCGCCACGCTCGACTTGGCGCTGGCCGCCTCAGGCTGCGACAAGGTCAAGGTGGAGCACCGGCCGCGCCTGCTGTCCGACAACGGCCCGTGTTACGTCGCCTCCGATCTCGGTGAATGGCTGGAGAGATTCAACATTGGCCAGGTCCACGGCGCTCCGGGTCATCCGCAGACGCAGGGCAAGATAGAACGCTGGCATCAGACGTTGAAGAACCGCATCCTGCTGGAAAACTACTTCTTCAAAGAAGACCTCGAAGCCCAGATCGCGGCCTTCGTGGAGCATTACAATCACCGGCGATACCACGAGAGCCTCGACAATCTCACCCCGGCCGACGTCTACTTCGGGCGCGGCCAGACCATCCTGCTCGAACGCGAAAGGATCAAACGAGAAACCATCAGACAGCGCCGCTTGAACCACCAAGCCAAAGCGGCTTAAATCAACCCGCAAACCGAGCCGGAAACTCCATTCTTCCAGAGCCCCAAAAGTCTCAAATTATTCGACGACGGACA
>NZ_JBLLJM010000059.1:0-908 GCF_053543495.1 Camelimonas sp. ID_303_24 | reverse complement strand
AAAAACTGGCGGCGGATCGCGACAAGATACGATCGGCTGGCGCAAAACTTCCTGTCAGCCATCGCTCTTGTTGCTGTCGTTAGCGAGTGGACCTGATTGAGTCCCCAACCTGGGGTTCGGACTCATAACCAGTAGCTGATGGTCGCTGCGATGCAGACTGCGGCCATGAAGTTTACGGCGCTGCGGTCATATCGGGTCGCGATCCGGCGGAAGTCCTTGAGGCGGCAGAACATGCGTTCAATCGCATTTCGCTTCCGATAAAGTGCTGGTGAAAAAAAGCTCTTCCAGATCCGATTGACCTTGGGCGGAATGTTGGGCGCAACTCCCATGTTCTCAATTTTCGCGCGCACCGCATTGGTGTCATAACCCTTGTCGCCATGCAGGATGTCGGTGTGCGGCATGTGCTCGAGAAGCGTGTCTGCAGCGGTGCAGTCGGCAACCTGCCCACCAGTGAGCAGGAAGGCGATGGGCCGGCAGAAAGCATCGGTCAGGGCGTGGATATCGTGGTGCGACCGCCCCGCGAGCGACCAATCGCCTGCGCCCGCTCCCCCCTTTTCCCCCAGCGGCGCACCGGTGCGCTTTAACCGCCGATGAATCGATCAGGACCTGAGCCGGAGGGCCGCCCGCTGCCGCCAGAGCGTGGAAGATGTTCTGCCAGATGCCCTTGTCTGCCCAGCGAACGAACCGGTTGTAGAGCGTTTTCCTCGGCCCATGGATCGGAGGCGCATCCACCCAACGGCAACCCGATTTCAAGACATGCACAATCCCGCTGATGACGCGCCGGTCGTCCACCCGGGCCTTGCCGCGGGTATCTGTTGGAAGATGCGGCTCAAGCCGCGCGAACTGCTCGTCCGTCAGCCAGAAAACGTGCGTGCCCATCCGATGACTCCCTTCGGGTGAACTGGCCC
>NZ_JBLLJM010000058.1:624-1082 GCF_053543495.1 Camelimonas sp. ID_303_24 | reverse complement strand
CATCGTCTCCAGGGCCGCCGCTTTGTGTTTGTGGGCGTTCTCCGCCGCTGGGCTCAGAACCTGAGCTGCGCCTTTGCGGACAGGCGGTTGTCGTGGAAGCCGCCGCCGCTGATGTCGGCCTGGTAGGCGACCTGGGCGGTGACGGCGTCGTTGAGGCGGAAGCCGAGGCCAGCGCCCAGGGTGCCATAGGTGCGGACATTGGCCGGGCCGGCGAGGCGGAACGGCAGGTCCGGGGCGATGGCATAATAAGCGTTGGCGTTGTCGATGCGGTCGCCGACGCGCTGGGTGATGCTGGCTTTCAGGCTGGGCGTGAACACGCCGCCGGCGAGCGGCAGGTCGAAGGCCAGTTCGAAGCCGGCGGAGAGGCGGGCGTCGGTGAACTGGCGGGCGGCCAGGGCGATGGCCAGCGCGCCGGCGCCACGCTCGGTGTAGCCGTTGATGTTCATCTGGGCGATGTC
>NZ_JBLLJM010000058.1:0-571 GCF_053543495.1 Camelimonas sp. ID_303_24 | reverse complement strand
CGCGGCGAGGCTTCGGCGGCGAGGGTTTCGTCGCCGAAGGGAATGAAGCGCCGGCTTTTGCTGTCGGTGAAGGCATAGCCGAGATAGCCATCGATGAAGGCGCGGTTCATGGCGAAGCGGCCATAGACGGCGGGGGCGACGGCGTTGCTGTCGAGCTTCATGCCGTCGGCGCTGCGGTTGTCCTCGATGTAGGTGAGGGCGGCGCCGAGGGTGAGGTTTTGCGAGACGCGGTAGTCGAGACCGGCGGTGATGCCGCCAGCGGTGTAGGGGATGTCGGCGCCTGGTCCGCCGGTGAGGTATGAGGCGGAGACGAAGAGGCCGAAGGGGGTTGGATTGGCCATGGGGGCGAGCGGCGCGACGGCGCCGATGCTGCCGGCGTAGCCTGGCAGGCGTTCTGGCTGGCGCCGGCTGGCGGCGTTGATGGCAAAGGGCGCGCTCTGGGCGTCGACGGCGCCGTTGATGGCGTTGAGGTTTGAGAAGCCGGGGGCGACGCTGCCGCCGAGGCTGCCGAGGCGCTCGAAGATGGCGGCGGAGGTGAGGCGCGAGGTGACGATGCCGAAGCCGGTCTGGG
>NZ_JBLLJM010000057.1:0-534 GCF_053543495.1 Camelimonas sp. ID_303_24 | reverse complement strand
GGAAGGATGCCCTATGGGACAAGTTCGCCACGGAAGCGCCACGACCACGCACGCCGTCCGAGCGGCAATACAGCGATCGCAAGCTTCGCTCGCGCAACTGAGCAGGGAGTTGGGTATCAACCCCAAGACCGTTGCGAAGTGGCGCAAGCGTGCGACGGTCGAGGATATGAAGACGGGGCCGTCAGAGCCGCGGTCCACCGTCCTCACCGAAGCCGAAGGGGCGATGGTTGTGGCATTCCGGCGTCAGACGCTTCTGCCATTAGACGATTGTCTTTACGCCCTGCAGCCCTCCATCCCCCACCTGACACGATCCGCACTGCACCGATGCCTGCAACGACACGGCATATCGCGCCTGCCTGATGTGGAGGGCGACAAGCCGAAGCGGTCGAAGTTCAAGCGCTACCCCGTAGGGTTCTTCCATATCGACATCGCCGAGGTTCAGACCGCTGAAGGCAAACTATATTTGTTTGTCGGTATCGACCGCGCGAGCAAGTTCGCCGTGACCCAGCTCGTCGACAAGGCCGACAGGAAGAC
>NZ_JBLLJM010000056.1:0-6071 GCF_053543495.1 Camelimonas sp. ID_303_24 | reverse complement strand
AATGTCGATCAGTCCTAGAGTGAAGGCGGGCGGGATTGCGAGGTCGCCGTATCACGTGCCATTATCTGCAACATTTCTGAGGCAGGAGTAAATCGGGTGCATAGCGGGGTCACTTGGTATGACATGAGTTTTGGAAGTTGGGATATGGCTGAACGAGAAGATCAAGGAGAGTTTGCCATAGGCACTTTTATCCTGTCTCTTCCTCCTCGATCCATATAAAATCCGCTTCATTGCCCGTTGAAAACCCCCGTATATTCCAATGTCAAATGAAATTTGATAACATGATCAGACGTCAAATCACGCGGTTCGTCCGTCTCTCGACATATTTTGAGGCGCAGTTAGCGGAATACGGTTGGATACACGCCGTCCGTTCCTCATGGACCCAATTGATCATCCCATACGTGAGACGTCGGGCATTATATTTTGCTCAATGGCTCGCGCCAACCGGTGGTGCTTCTGAAAAGGGGCGCGGGGTCGGCTTCAGCCGATTGAAGGGACCAATCAAGCCGGGAGTGCTATTTGTCGGATACGCCGAGGGGGCCCTAGGACTCGGGCAGGCCTTTCGCGCCAACCTTCGGGCAGCTGCGTCGGCTGGAGTGGATTTTGCAATATTTCCTTTTAGAAGGAACATAGAAACGCGGCTGATTGATCCTTTTATGAGAGAGAAATATGATGAAGAAAATACATATGCTGTTAATGTAATTCAAGTGGCTACAGATCAGATCCCATTGGTTATTGAGGAGCTAGGATGTAAGTCGGTTGATGAATCTTATAATATTTTGTATACGTATTGGGAGCTTTCGCGAGCGCCAGAAGAGTGGCGTCAGTTTTTAGAAAAAATCCAGGAAATTTGGGTGCCGAATCAATTTGTCGCGGAGTCATTTTCTGAGATTTTCGATGGAACTATCATAATTATACCGCCGGCTATTGAAAATATATCACCTGTATGCGTTGATAGGGGGGGGTATGGTATGAAAAATGATAAATTTTATTTTCTTTTTAGTTTTGATTATTATTCGTCTGCTTACAGAAAGAACCCGTTGGGAGTGCTTGATGCGTTTGGCCGGGCGTTTCCGTTAGGAAGTGAGCCGGTAGGCTTGGTTATCAAGTCAACCGGAAACTCTGACCACGTTCCTGAGATAAAATCAGCTATATTTGACGCCTGTCAACGTGATGACCGCGTCCTATATCTGGACAAAAGCATGCCACGCTATCGAATGGAGGGCCTGCTTCAGGCTTGCGACGCCTATATTTCGCTCCACCGCGCCGAGGGCTTTGGACTTGGTATGGCAGAAGCGTTGATGTTAGACAAAATTGTCATTGGAACTGACTATTCAGGTTCGAGAGACTTTCTTTCCGTCGATACAGGTTACCCTGTGCCTTATACCTTGAGGCCCTTGGCTTCGCATGAATATCCATGGGCTACCGGTCAGGTTTGGGCCGAACCCGATGTGGCGGCGGCGGCGGACTTAATGCGTCGAGCGGTTAAACAACGAAATGAGGCTAAAATCAAATCGCAGATAGGACGAGAGCTTGTTAAGACTAGGTATGATGTAAATAGAGTTGGCTTGTTGATGAAAAAAAGAATAGATGATATCTGTGAGATGTTGGAATTAGATATGAAGGATCGTTAGAATTTGTGCATTTTATTCTGTCTTTTCAAAAAATTGAAGTATTTTACGCATTTTGGCCTAAATATGATCGCGATGTGTCCCACGGTTTTCCAGGGCATCTCGATGGTACGATCGGCTTGGCGCGCAAAATCGCTTTCAGCTTGGCAAATACTTTTCGCTTGGGTTGACGTGTTGTCCATGATGTCAAGATTGGGAAGAAGTGGTCCCGAAATTTCGAGCCAGTCGTTATGAGAGCGCCGGGAATAAAGTAGGCCAGTTTTTGAGGGGTATCGGCGGGATAAAAGTGAGCCAATCCTGCTAGACCTCCGTTTTCGCGGAGGCTGAGGATGAAAAGAGTGGAGCTTTATCAGAAGGTTCGCCGTGCTGCGCTGATTGACAGGCTGAGCCGTCGGAAGGCAGCAACGTATTTTGGCATCAGCCGCAAGACAGTCGACAAGATGCTTCGTTTTCCCGAGCCGCCACCCCATGGTCGAGCAGGCTGGTCGTACAGCCGGAAGCTGGCCGGGTTTACAGGTATCACGACGCCATACTGGAGACGGACCGCGCGGTTCACGCCAAGCAGCGGCATACCGGCACGCGGATATTCGAGCGCCTGCGGGATGAGCACGGCTATAGCGGCGGGATCACGATCGTCCGTGCCTATGTGGCCCGCGCCCGGTTACGCAGGCGCGAGGTATTCATGCCGCTGTCGCACAGACCCGGGCGCGCAGGTTGATTTTGGCAGGCGGACGGGACTATCGGCGGCAAGCGTGTGCGGTTCCTTTACTTCTGCATGGACCTGCCGCACAGCGACGCCCCGTTTGTGAAGGCCTATGCAGCTGAAGTGGCAGAGGCGTTCTGCGATGGGCATGTTGCAGCCTTCGCCTTTTTTGGCGGCGTGCCGGTGTCGATCCTTTACGACAACACCCGACTGGCGGTGGCCCGGATCCTCGGGGATGGCCAGCGCGAACGCTGCAGGATGTTCGCCGGCCTGCAGAGCCATTACCTGTTCGAGGACAAATTCGGTCGCCCCGGCAAGGGGAATGACAAGGGCAAGGTCGAGGGGCTTGTCGGCTATGTGCGCCGGCGCTTCATGACCCCGGCTCCGGTTGCCGACAGCCTTGATGCCCTGAATGGGTGCCTGCTCCAACAGTGCTTGGAACGGCGGCAGGCGGTGCTGCGCGGGCACAGCCAGAGTATTGGCGAGCGGATGCAGGCCGATCTGGCGGCGTTCATGAAGTTGCCGGCCGTGGCGTTTGATCCGTGTCATGTGGTGACGGGCCGGGCCTCATCGCTGTCCCTGGTCCGCTACCGGACCAACAGATTACTCTGTGCCGACGGCCCATGCCCACCAGGAGGTGGTGATCAAGGGCTATGTCGGGCGGGTCGAGATCATCTGCCGGGGAGAGCGGATCGCGGTTCACCCGCGCAGCTATGAGCGGGAGGATTTTGTCGCCAACCCGCTGCATTACCTTGCGCTGCTTGAGGACAAGCCGCGAGCGCTTGATCAGGCTGCGCCACTGGATGGCTGGGTGCCGGCGGAGCCAATGCATCGCCTTCGCCGGTTGATGGAAGCGCGTAGCGGCAAGGAAGACCGGCGCGAGTTCATACAGGTGCTGCGTCTGTGCGAGCGCTTTGAACAATCCCTTGTGGAATGGTCGGTTGCGCGGGCGCTGGACATGGGGACGGTCAGTTTCGATGCGGTGAAGATGATCGCCCTGGCGCGGCTGGAGCGTCGCCAGCCAAAGCTTGATCTGGAGTTCTACCCCCATCTGCCGCGGGCAACCGTCGGTCACACCGACCCGCGCAGCTATATGGGGCTGCTATCCCGGTCGCAGGCTCCGGAAGTGGGAGCGCAGCCATGACGCAACCATCCATGCCGTTGCCGGCAACGGAGCCAGAACCCACCAGTGTGCCGCCTGCCGTGCTGCTGGCGAACCACCTCAAGGCGCTCAAGCTGCCGACTTTCGTGCGCGAGTACGATAAGGTGGCGCTGGGAGCCGCCCGGGACCAGGCCGACTATCCGCGCTATCTGCTGCGGCTGTGCGAGCTCGAACGGATCGACCGCGAACGCAGGATGGTGGAGCGCCGGATCCGTCTGGGGAAGTTCTCGCATACCAAAAGCTTCGATACCTTCGACTTCACGGCCCAGCCCTCGCTGAACAAGCCGCTCGTGCTGAAACTGGCGCGCGGGGAATGGATTGAACAGCGCCGCAACATCATTGCGCTGGGGCCAAGCGGAACGGGCAAGACCCACACCGCGCTCGCGCTGGGCCTTGTGGCATGCCAGAAGGGACACAGCGTGGCGTTCACCACGGCGGCGGCGCTGGTTCACGACCTCATGGAGGCGCGGGACGAACGAAGGCTCCGGACGCTCCAGAAGCATCTGGCGTCGGTGAAGCTGCTGATCCTCGATGAACTCGGCTACGTGCCCTTCACCGCCGTGGGGGCCGAATTGCTCTTCGAGGTGCTCATACCAAGACTCTCTGATCAGAACCCTTTCGCCCATTTGCGGAGTCCGATTGACATGATGCGCCATGGTTGTTCGACGAGGCGGTTCCAGGCGTCACAGCAATGATCCACGACATTGCCGCAAGAAGAGAAGAGGCGGTTTGACAGCCAGTTATCGCGCATGAACTGCCAGACGTTCTCGACCGGGTTCAACTCGGGGCATTTTGGCGGGAGCGGCAGGAGGGTGATGTTCGCTGGCGCGTCCAGCTTGCTGGAGACATGCCAGCCAGCCTGGTCGAGCAGAAGCACGGCGTGTGCGCCGGGCGGGACCTGGCTGCTGATTTCGGCAAGGTGTAGCCCCATCGCCTCGCTATCGCAGCGCGGCATGACCAGGGCTGCGCCTTTGCCACTTTCAGGACAGATGGCTCCGAATATCCAGGCAGAAGCCCGGCGCAGGTCACGCTGGGCGACAGGCCGCGCGCCGAGCCGGGCCCAGCGCCGGGTGATCTGTGTTTTCTGGCCGATCCGGGCCTCATCCTGCCACCACAGTTCTATTGCGGCGCCCTTGGGCAGGCCCTTCCGGATTTGCGCCAGACGGACGGGGAAGCTTTTTTAAAAGCGGCAATATCCTGCTGACGCTGGCCTTGATGGCGGGGACGGGCCGAAAGTTTGCGAAAGCCCATGGTCCGCAGTTCACGCCCGAGCGCCTGCTTGCTGATGGAGACGCCAAACTCATCCCACAGCCATTGGGCGAGATCGATAATGCGCCAGCGTACGATCCCGTGAACCGCCGGAATGGGGCCGGCCTCAATAATCTCAGCCAACAGACGCCGCTGGATGTCGTTGAGGATTGTGTCAGGCCCCGGAGGCTTGCGTGTGGCAAGTCCATCGGGGCCAGCGGCATTGAAACGAAGCACCCAGTCCCGGACAATCTGCAGCGTCACGCCCCCGATGCTGGCCGCATCGCTGCGGCTGGCGCCTTCCAGAATGGCGCTGATCGCAAGAAGCCGGCGAACCTGGGCTGGATCTTTTGAAGCCCGGGCACAGGAACGTATCTGCGCGGCAGTGAAATCATCCCGAACCCGGATCGGCGCAGCCATCGCAAATCCCCAACCATTTGCGAAACTGAATCACGCCCGTCCCGCCGACAAAACCCCTCCATGAGTCGTTGTCAGTGAGGCTTGGTATCAGCCAGCGTTACGAGCGCGGCAGCACGCTGGTCACCAGCAATCTGCCATTCGATGAATGGACCACGGTGTTCGGCTCGGAACGGTTGACCGGCGCCTTGCTCGACCGGCTGACCCACCACGTGCACATCCTCGAGATGAATGGTGACAGCTACCGTCTGGCCAGCAGTCGCAGGCGCCAGAAAGACAGGAGCCCCCTATCATGACCTGACCAGATACGGCCATCGGCAGCAGGAAATCGGCTTCCGCTCCGCTCCAGCCGCCTCCCCGCTGCCGAACGAAAACTGCCTCGTCATGAGGCTCTTTAATTGACCCGACTGGCCTACTTTTAAACCGGCGAATGGCCCCTTTTTATTCCGGTGTTTACACGTTCCGGATGTCGCGGCCCGTTTGGGCGTTTCGGCACATAGCCTGTACAAATGGGTCAAGGCCGTATCCCCGTCAGATCCGGGCAGCAATCCAGGGAACTCCTGGAAGCAAAGGAGCGAGGTTCTTCGCCTTCGCTCTTAACTGCGTCGCACCGAAGATGAGCGGGATATCCAAAAAAAAGCCGCGCGGTACTTTGCTAGGGAACCCGAGTGAAGTACCGCTTCATGAACGACCACCGTCGTGACCACGCCATCACATTGATGTGCCGGGTTCTGCGGGTGGCGCTCGCAGGGTTCTGCGCTTGGTTGCATGAACTGAACCGCCCCGGATTTGCCGGAGGCCGTTTCGTTTAGGTTGGAAACCCATACAATTGTCTGAGTTTGTTTACATACTCACCCTCCGAATTGGTTTGTTGGAGGTGCATGGAGATGAAAGGGCGCTTGTTCTGGCT
>NZ_JBLLJM010000055.1:0-6897 GCF_053543495.1 Camelimonas sp. ID_303_24 | reverse complement strand
AAACCGGCAGCAGGCCATGTCGCTGTCATTAGCGAGTGGACCTGATTGAGTCCCCAACCTAGCTGAAAGTCGGAGCCTCCGGCAAATCCGGGGCGGTTCATCCTTCCATTCCAAAGAAAGGACCGAACCATTAAACCATGGGATCAAACACGTAGGACACCGGGGCAACGTCAACGAAACCGGCAGCAGATCGCAAAGCTGGATTGCATGCCGGGGGCAACGTCACTACAACGCCTTGGTCCCCTTCAGCGACAGCGAATGGCTGACGCTGGAGTGGCGTCGTCAGAAGGACGAGTAGATTTATGTGCGGCCGGGTGCCTGTCCGATCACGGCGACTGAACTTCACGTTCTCGTGCCGGGTCCGGCGAACAGATAGCAACCGCTCGGGTGGGCAATGTCCCGCTTGCTCGGGCAAAGCTTGCTACCCCACGGCTGGTTATGGGATTATGCAGTGCGACATATAGTCCGGAGAATGAACGCCCGGCGTACACACCAGCTTATTGAGCGTATAGGTGCAGAGCAAGCGATCCGCTATGATCTGATTTTCATTAGCGATCCAGAGTTGGGTTCCTATGCATTCTTTCCCGCACCCGCGAGCTCCAGTACGCGTATGAAAAATAATTACAGGTAGCGAGACAACATGTTTGTTTTCGACGTGATGAACACGGAAAGCATTGTCTTCATCGGCGCACCTGCACTGACTGCGCAATTCGCTCTAAACAGGACCCACGCCTGATGTTTATTTCCTACGCACAGAACTTCGAGGATGTGCTACTTTGGCGCGCTCTTAGCCATATACACCAAGGCTTTTACATTGACATAGGGGCGCACGATCCCAGCATGGATTCGGTCAGCCGCGCCTTTTATGAGCACGGCTGGCGCGGCGTGCATGTCGAACCTGTCCCTCGCTATGCTAAAAGCCTGCTCGCAGCGAGGCCTGATGAAGAAGTAGTCGAGGCTGCGGTAGCAACTACGGAAGGTACGATCGCATTCTTTGATGTCCTTGATACAGGGTTAGGCACCGGCAAGGCGGACGTTGCTGCTCTGCATAGGAGTGAGGGGTTTGATGCGATACAAATCGAAGTTCAAACTATCCGTCTCGCTACGCTTCTGGACCGTTACGCGGACCGGGACATTCACTGGCTGAAGATCGACGTTGAGGAAATGGAGCGCGATGTCCTTCAAAGCTGGTCACCATCTCTGGTGCGGCCATGGGTCGTCGTTATCGAAAGCACTGTTCCCCGTTCGCCGGAGCCGAATTTTTCCATCTGGGAGCCTTTGATTGTCGATTTAGGCTACGAATTTGTTTACTTCGATGGCCTCAATCGTTTTTACGTACATGAAACCAAAATGCATTTGAAGCAAAAACTCAGATTCGGAGCGAATGTCTTCGACGAATTTAACTTGAGCATAAATTCATTTTGTACTGGTTATATAAAAGCAGAAATGGAGACTTTAACTGCGCGTCTGCACTCAGCGGAGGCGATGGCGCGGTCTTATCGCGAGACGAACGCTACTGTCTTGGGTGAGCTTGCGCTAAAGAATGAGACGATTGCGGTGCAAAGCGCCGACGCGGATCGCCTGCGACGAGATATGGAAGACGCTGCGGCAGCGCATGCACAGGAGGTCGTTGCACTTCAGACTGAACTTGCCGCACGCGGCCACAAGGTGGCGCAACTTTCGCAGGCGCACGCTCTGGCCTCCTGCCGCAGTGTAAAGCTTGGAGAGGAGGTAGCCATACTGCGCGCATCGACATCATGGCGCATCACCGCACCCTTGCGTGTCGTGTCGCGCGCGGTGCGCTGGCTGATACGCGACCCACGCCAGGTTGCCAAGGGCATGCGGGCGTGGATCACCTTTAAACCGGGGACGCGTCCACGCCGTGTATTACGCGCCGCTTTCGCGCAGTTTGCCCGCCTCATACAGAAGAATCCGCGCCTTGCGCAACTGGCGAAGCGCATCGGGGCATTCCTGCCGAATGGTTTCCATCAGAGATTGATGATGGCGGCCGCCAACTCGCGCCGGCCGGATTACGACGCGGCGTTGACCTCGATACAGATCTGTCCGATGCAAACTTCTCCGCTTTCAAACGGATCCGATAATAAGAGGCGTGTGGCCGTCGTAGCGCCTGTTTCCCCCGGCGGGACCACAGGCGGCGCGGAGCGACTTTATGATGGTCTGGTCGGCGCCATACGCGATCTGGGCTGGGCCGCGGATCTCGTTACCTTGCCGTTCGACGAGTCTTCTTTCGAGGCAATCCAGGCCGGATATGCCGCCTTTGAGGCTCTCGATCTCAACGCTTACGACCTTGTGATCTCGACCAAGGCCCCGTCGTACTGCGTGAAGCACCGTAATCATGTCTTGTATCTCGTTCACACAATCAGGGTCTTCTACGATATGTTTGAGACGGCATTTCCGGATGCCGACGAAAGCCGGCTGGCGCAACGCCGCTGGATTCAAGAGAAAGACAATGAGGCTCTGGGGGCTATTGAACGTCGATATGCGATCGGCGAGGAAGTCACCTGCCGCCTCGATTCGTTCAACGGGCTGGACGCTACGACACTTCATCCTGGGTTGAACATGCAGCGGATCGTCGCTGGGCCTATCGGAGACTACTTCTTCATGCCCGGCCGTCTGCATCGGTGGAAGAGGGTCAACCTTGCCATTGAGGCGATAAAGGCGTCGGATCTGCCTATGAAGCTCGTCATCGCGGGAACTGGCGAAGATGAAGCTGCGCTGCGGGCCTTAGCTGATGGCGACAAACGCATCGTGTTTGCGGGTCATGTGGACGATGCCCGCCTAGCCAACCTCTACCAGCGCTGCCTCGGCGTCGTATTCTGCCCGGTACGCGAAGACTACGGATATGTGACCATAGAGGCGTTTGCGTATGCG
Source organism: Camelimonas sp. ID_303_24 (assembly GCF_053543495.1). Classification (NCBI taxonomy): domain Bacteria; kingdom Pseudomonadati; phylum Pseudomonadota; class Alphaproteobacteria; order Hyphomicrobiales; family Chelatococcaceae; genus Camelimonas; species Camelimonas sp. ID_303_24. The sequence goes on along the minus strand of NZ_JBLLJM010000055.1, from coordinate 4,005 downwards.
AAGCCGGTCATAACTTGCTTCGATTCCGGAGAGCCACTTCAGTTCATCAGGGACGGTGAGACGGGATTTGTAGCAGAACCTGACGTGCAGGGCGTCCGCAAGGCCATGGAGCGGCTCTGGGCCGATCGGGACAAGGCGCGGAAGATGGGCCTCGAGGCGTCCGATGTTGCGCGCGACATCGCATGGGAGAAGGTCGCAAAAATCTTGCTTGACCCGGTTGTGGAGCGCGACATTAGGACTGCACTGCCCAAGCTGAAAGTAGCGGTGCTGGACATGCAGCCGATCACGCCGGCCGTCGGCGGTGGCCGGTTGCGTCTTTACGGTCTCTACCACGATCTCGGGGAGCAGTTCGAAACCCGCTATGTTGGCAGCTACGACTGGCCGGGCGAGGAGTTCCGGCAGGAGCAGCTCACTCCTTCACTGAAGGAGATCGTCGTTCCCCTCAGCGCGGCTCACCACCAGGTGGCCGAAGAGGCAAAGCAAAAATCCGGCGGACGCGTTGTCATCGACATGTTGTTCGGAGTGCAGGGTCATCTATCGACGGCCTACCTGGACGAAGCGAAGCATGCGGTCGAGTGGGCCGATATCGTGGTCTTCTCGCACCCATGGGTTGCACCCTTGATTGACGATAGCGCGCTGGAGGGGAAGTTCGTTGTCTACGATTCGCATAATGTGGAACTCGATTTGCGCGAGCAGCTACTTGAGCGCGGAGACGTTTTCCAGTCATACGTGCTGGACCAAGTCGAAGCGGCTGAGCAACAGGCAGGGGACCGGGCGCATCTGATTCTGGCCTGCTCGGCCGGGGATGCGGCGCGCTTCAACGAGATATACGGCTGGCCGCTTTCCCGCATTGAGCTGATGCCCAACGGCGTGTTCTCCCAGCGTATTGCCCCGGTCACGATCGCAAAAAAGGCTTCGCTCAAGACGGCGCTCAACCTTCCAGAAGGTAGCCCTACGGCTTTCTTCATAGGTAGTGACTACACGCCGAATGTGGAGGCGGCAAAAATCCTCATTGAAAAGCTCGCTCCGTTATGCCCGGAAATGTTCTTCGTGATAGCGGGCGGCGTTTGCGATCGGCTCCCTCCCGACGTACCAAAGAACGTAAGGCTCGCTGGCCACCTCTCCGAGCGGGCTAAAGTCGGCTGGCTGAATGCAGCAGACATAGCCGTGAATCCGATGCTTTCTGGCTCCGGCACTAATATCAAGATGTTCGATTTCGCGGCAGCTGGTTTGCCCATTGTTTCCACGCCTATCGGTGCGCGTGGTATTGTTGAAGCTTCATCTTACGGAGTTGAGATATGCGATCCTGATTCCATGGCAGCGACCTTGTTACGTTATGCTTCTGACGCCGCACTGCGTGAACGGGCGGGCGCAGCCAACCGGCACCTGGTCGAAAGCCGCTTTTCTTGGGAGCGCCTTTCGCCGCGACTGGGTCAAGGGCTGCACACCAGTTTTCTTCGCTGGTTCGGGCTGGAGCGCCGCACCGCGTCGGGACGGGCTTCGATCAAGGCCCTACACATCAGTACAGTCGGACAGAAGTGCGGAATTGGTGAATACACGCGGCATCTAATGACTGAAATGGACCGCCGCGGTTTCAGCTCCACGGTGTTTACTTGCGAGACGCCGCTCGCGCCGCTCGACTTGCGTGGATTAGAAGGCAAGGCCTCCGTCGGCTGGTTCCACGATACCGTGAAATACGTCGATACGCGTCTGGCGGACGACATCGAGGCTCTTGTCGAAGCCTCCGACGCTGAGCTGGCGATTATTCAGCATCATCCTGGGTTCCTCGGCGAGAAGGATTTGCGCAGACTGACACGATTGCTGCTCGACAGTGGGAAGCGCGTCGCTCTTATCTTACATTCTCTTGGCGAGTCTCAGATTCCCCTGATGAAGGAACTGGCCGAATCCGGCGTCACGATCATCGCGCACAAGCGGGAAGATCTGCGGCTGATGCACCAGTACGGATTGGGCGCGCTGCATTTGCCGCTTGCCATTCCCACCCCGCCGACCACGCTGGAGTGCTTGGCTTTGGATAAGGAGAGGCCGTTTACAATCGCGTCGAACGGCTTTCTGCGCGAGCACAAGCGATTCGATGTGATTGTCGATGCGCTGGCCCTGCTTCGGGATGTGGCGCCGGAGGCACGACTTCGGTTGCTGTGCCCCCACTATCCGAGCGCTGATTCCGAACGCGCGCACGCGCAGGTTCTCGATGCGATAGCCAGAAACAATCTGGAAGACGTGGTCACGCTTGACACTACCTATCATGACAAGGGGGATCTCCTCCTTGCCTTGAGCAACGCGAGTATTGCCGTTTTCTCCTATGATGAAAGCGCGGAGGGCGGCAGTGCGGCTGCGGCGGATGCGATCGCCGCGGGACTTCCCGTGATTGTTAGCCCGTCGCGAATATTCGATGATCTACGGGATACGGCGCAGACCTGCCCGGCGCAGGCAGAGACGATTGCAGCCGCGTTGAAGGACATTTGGTCAGATCCGGCATATTATAAAAGGCTTGTAGCCCAATCACGGATGTATGCGGATCGCAATTCTTGGGAGGCAGTGGTGGATATTCTTTTCAGCGTCCTAGTGGTGCCGGACCGGAGGAGAGCCCCTTTTTCTCCGTCGACCGCCACGACACCCACCCTTTCTTCGGTCGCGGCGGAGCGCCAGCCAGCTCTAGGTGGCTTGGGCCCCGTTTGAACCGGACATTCAAGCGTAGCGCGGGAGGCTTGGGCATATGCCTGAGCACGTGCTTATGACTGAGATTGAGATCATCACGGATGGTGGCCGTCGTCGCCACTGGACGACCGCAGATAAACTTCGGATCGTCGAACGGGCGCTGGATGATCGGGCCAGCATTTCTGTCGTCGCTCGCCGCAATGGGGTTGCGCCAAATCTGCTGTACCGTTGGCGTCGGCTCATGCTCGAAGGTGGGAGTGTCGCTGTGGCGGGGGACGACGATGTCACCAGCAACAAGGTCGTCCGGCAACTGGAGGATCGCGTCCGGGAACTCGAACGGCAGCTTGGCCGCAAGACGCTGGAAGCCGAGATCCTGCGGGAGGCCCTGGACAAGTCCCGCTCAAAAAACAGACCTTGCCTGGGCGCTCGCCGCTCAAGGAGGGTTTCCGGTGAAGGTGGTGGCGGGCACCCTGGGTGTGGCTCGCTCAAACCTGATCCAGCGGCTGAAGGGCATCACGAAGCCGCGTCGGCGCTATCATAAAGCGCAGGACGCGGCGGTTGTTCCGATGATCACGGCGCTGGCTTCAGCGCGCCCCACTTACGGTTACCGGCGGATCACGGCGATCCTGAACCGCCAGCTGCGTATTGAAGGCCTGCCGCCTGTCAATCACAAGAGGGTCTACCGGATCATGCAGGCCCACAGCCTGCTGCTGGCCCGCACGTATTCGGAACGCCCCGAATACGCTCATGATGGCAAGGTGATTGTCATGCGCTCGAACCTGCGCTGGTGCTCGGATGGCTTCGAGTTCACCTGCTGGAACGGGGAAACGTCCGTGGCGCATTCATCATCGACGCCCACGACAGGGAGGTCATCGCATGGCGGGCGGACGTGAATGCCGGGATCAGTGGCTCCGATATCCGGGATATCATGCTCGAAGCCGTGGCACGCCGCTTCGCCGCATTCCGTGCGCCAATGGCCATCGAAATGCTGTCTGACAACGGCTCCCCTTACATCGCGAAAGACACGCAGATATTCGCCCGCCAGCTGAACCTGAAATCCTGTTTCACGCCAGTTCGGAGCCAGCAGAGCAACGGCATGGCCGAAGCGTTCGTGAAGACGCTGAAGCGCGATTATGTCCAGGTGACGCAGTTGCCGGACGCCCGAACAGCCCTTCAATTGATCGGGGCGTGGATCGATGATTACAACGACAACCACCCCCACTCGGGTCTAAAAATGCGCTCGCCTCGCGAGTTCATCGCCGCTCAAACCGTAACCGCCTGAGTCTCCGGTGAAACGGGGGCCAGTTCACCCGAAGGGAGTCATCGGAT
>NZ_JBLLJM010000054.1:0-2244 GCF_053543495.1 Camelimonas sp. ID_303_24 | reverse complement strand
AGCGAGTGGACCTGATTGAGTCCCCAACCTAGTTCGGTTCAAGCAGGCCATGGGCCGTGCTAACATTGGGCTTGAGGCGGTGGCCGACATCGACTACGCAAATGCCACGCGAATCTTTTAACTCGAAGCTAGCTAATGGTGTCATATGACGAAGAGAGCCCTGATCACGGGAGTGACCGGCCAGGACGGTGCGTATCTCTCCCAGCTTCTCCTTGCGAAAGGATATGAGGTCTATGGCCTTGTGCGTCGGTCAAGCACAGCTGAGGTCAATGACGTACGGTTGAGATGGTTGGGTATTGCCGACCAAGTGAATATGGTCGATGGTAATCTTCTCGATCTATCAGGCCTTGCAAGAGTTATTCGCGCTATCCAGCCAGATGAGGTTTACAATCTAGCTGCTCAGTCTTTCGTCAAGTCCTCTTGGCAACAGCCCATTTTAACTGGTCAAGTTACGGCTCTCGGCGTAACGAATGTTCTTGAAGCTATCCGACTCGAGTGCCCTAGAGCGCGTTTTTACCAAGCATCATCTTCGGAGATGTATGGTTTGATACAGGAAGATATGCAATCGGAGGCGACGCCTTTCTATCCTCGATCACCTTATGCTGTCGCCAAGCTTTATGGACATTGGCTCACTGTAAATTATCGAGAGAGTTTCGGTCTTCATGCGTCCAGTGGGATTCTTTTTAATCATGAATCGCCTCTGAGGGGTATCGAGTTCGTAACGCGCAAGGTAACTGACGCAGTTGCCCGCATAAAACTTGGGTTGTCCACCGAGCTTCGTCTTGGCAACATCGACGCTAAGCGCGATTGGGGTCATTCGCGTGACTATGTGGAAGCAATGTGGCTGATGCTCCAGCAGGAGGATCCCGACGACTACGTTGTCGCTACAGGTCGTACTGTGACCGTTCGCGACATGTGCCGTATTGCGTTCGAGCATGTGGGGCTGTCGATGGACCAGCATCTGGTTATCGATGAAAAGCTTTTTCGCCCTGCGGAGGTTGATGTCCTGTTGGGCAATCCAGCGAAGGCCAAGGAAAGGCTTGGATGGGAAGCTCGTACATCCCTTGAAGAAATGATCGTGGAGATGGTCGATGCGGATGTTGATCGTCTGAAACATTGAAATGCTGTGGCAAGGGTTGAAAGGGCTCGCTACCTTTTGAGTGACCGAGCCCAGATGGGCTAGCGGAGGAGGACTGCAGGAGTGACAATCCGCGTCGTGGCTGTGACTGGTGCATCCGGGTTCGTTGGGGAGTGGACGATGCGTCGGCTAGCCAATATTGATGGCATACGCGTGATTCCATTTTTTGAACCAGGGAAGCCTAGACTCACGGACCGATCTTACGTCAACCACCGGATGCAGGAAATCAGACCATTCTCTGTTATCCATCTTGCCGCGATTGCAGCGCAGTCAGAAGTTTCACAAGATTTGCGGCAGGCTTTCGATGTTAATCTTACTGGTACACTAAATCTCGCTGAAAGTATTATTCGGCATTCGCCCGGGACCCGATTGATTTTTTCCGGAACTTCTGAGTGTTACGGTCGAAGTTTTGGCCGGAGTGGCGTCCCCATACTGGAAGGGGCGGCTTTGGAACCGAACTCGTTATATGGTGTGACAAAGGCGTCGGCTGACATACTTCTAGGCCAAATGGCAGCGACGGGTTTGGATGTCGTTCGCTTTCGTCCATTCAATCATACTGGGCCAGGGCAAAGTGAGGCGTATGTTATTGCCTCGTTCGCTAGGCAAATCGCGCGCATTGAGTATGGATTGCAGCCTCCTGTTATCGACGTCGGCAATCTAGGGGCTAGGCGTGACTTCTTGGACGTCAGGGATGTCGTCGAAGCCTACGTCTGCGCGGCAACCCGTCAGCAGCCTTTGCCAATAGGTATCGCACTTAATTTGGCCAGTGGTGAAGCGCGACGTATCGGCGATATTCTGGATGACCTGTGCGCCATGAGCGCCTCTCGGATCACGGTTCGCCAGGACGTGGGACGGATGCGCGCAGGCGACACCCCTCTGGCAACTGGCGATAGCCATTTGGCGCTCAAGTATCTGGGGTGGCGTCCGGCAATCAAATGGAGCGACACTCTGCGAGACGTGCTTGAGTTTTGGCGGGCAAAAATTACAACGATGTCGTAGACCATACCAGTTGACTAGGCTCCGGACCCATAAAAATACTTTCGCTTTGAAGCGTTTTCTGATTCACGGCTCCCGAAGGGAGCCATCGATGGGCACGCACGTTTTCT
>NZ_JBLLJM010000053.1:0-1236 GCF_053543495.1 Camelimonas sp. ID_303_24 | reverse complement strand
GCTCACATCGCCCGCCTGATCCGCAAGCTTCGCCAGTGGAATGACGCGCGGCGCGTCAAGGCCAGCCAGTGTCTTCAAATCAACGCTGACAAAGTTGAGGCCGTTATAGTCGCGCACGAAAAACAGCTTGCGGTCGAGATCGCTCATGCTGGTCCAGGAGGTGAACTCCGTCGCATAGGTCTCCCCGTCCCCCGTCTTGAGACCCTGCACCTCCAGACCGCCGCCGCCATCGGCCGGGCAATCAATGGAGACGCCGCGCGGGCGGTCGAAATTGTTCATGACATGCGCCAGCGTCCGCACCGCCGCGTCAGGGCTCGCGGCCTGCTCGGTAAACTGCGCGTAATATGTCGCCCGCACGAAACGACCGACCGAGGTGCTGGACGACGGCAGGCCCGCGGTGGCGATGCCCGAATCCGGTTGCCGCGCCGTCAGGGCGCCGAACGTGGCGCTGGAGCGGTCGACGTTGCTCAGGAAGGTGTAATTGTTGAGGTTGGTCAGGTGCCAGTCGAACTCCGGGCCATTGGTCATGACCCCGACCGGATTGTCGAACAGACGCATCACCCCTTTGGTGAATTCGATGACCAGCGCCGCCCCTGTCGGATCATGGGCAACGTAGTGGAACGGCGACACGGCGCCGCCGAGCATGGCCAGCGGCTCCAGCAGCACCGGCTGGCGCTCCAGCCCGGCGCGAACCTCCGCCACCGTGGCGAAACTGCCGAGGATCCAGCCGCCCAGATCCGAGGCGGCCAGGGCGGCCCGGGTCATGTCCAGCGATTGCGCCCCGCCAGCCGAGGGATACGACAGCAGGCTGAAGGTGAGGCCCTGGTCATTGAGGCCCTCGATGACCTTGAGATCATCCGGCCCCAGCGGCGCGGCGGCCGTCGGCAGCCGTCCCGGCATGGTGATGGCGACGAAATCATGCCGCCGCTCGAATGTCACCGCTGGATGACCCGCGACCTCCGACACGCACTGCGCGCCTTTGGGGAAGAGAACAAGCTGGTAAGGCAGCGCCACCGTCAGCTCAAGCGTCCGGCCGAAATACGCCTTGCCGGCGGCGTCCTTATAGACAAGCGACGTGCACATCGTGAAATCCCCCTGTCCGGCCCGGTTGCCCCAAGCGGTACATGATCCGCGAGAAAAGGAAAATGGTCATATCCAGGATCATCACCGGTGCATGAGCCCAGACGCTGTATCGCGCGACGTCATGGCCCCAAGCACAAAGGCCAGATTGGCCGC
>NZ_JBLLJM010000052.1:0-4033 GCF_053543495.1 Camelimonas sp. ID_303_24 | reverse complement strand
ATGCAGTGCTTCTGGCGCCATGGCTACGAGGCAACATCCGTGCGCGACCTTATCGACAAGACCCGGATCACCGGCGCCAGCCTCTACAACGCATTCGGGGATAAGCGCACGCTCTTCATCAAATCGCTGGACCGTTATGTCGAGCACAGCGTTGCGGATCGGATCCGGCGTTGCGAGGCATTGCCGCCCCGCGAAGCCATCGAAGCGTTCTTTTCCGATATCTTGAAGCGCTCGCTCGAGGATCCTGAGCGCAAGGAGTGCATGCTCGTGAACACCGCATCCTCGATCTATTGGGCAAGGGCGTAAGTGACGAAACTGCAACCATTCCCGGATACAGTGACGGAGCGCAATTGGGGCGGACTAGAGGATTGAAGCGCATGACATTTGGAGGGACTGCCGTGCGCTCGCTATTCGAGCGGACTTTGGATGCGCTTCCGGACGGCGTCCTACTAACCGACTCCGAGCGTAGCGTAGTCTATGCGAATCGCTCTTTTGCTCAGCTCTGGAGGATTCCAGACGAATTGGTGAGCACGAAGAACGAGCTCGGCATGCTCACTTTCGTGACAGACCAACTGCTGGACCCGGAGGGTTTCCTTCGCGAGGTGGATCGGCTGCAGCTGGCCCAGGAGACCTCCGAGGACGAAATTCTGCTGAAGGACGGCCGCATTTTTTCGCGGCGCAGTGTGCCGTTCGATGAAGGAGGAAGGTTGGCTGCGCGAATCTGGATTTTTACGGATATCACCGAAGCACGCAGCGCCAGTATCGACGCGTTGACGGGGATACCGAACCGGCATGCCTACTCACGACGATTTCCAGAATATCTCAACACGGCCAACGATGGCCTATTCCGATCCGTCGCCATTCTCGATATCGACAATTTCAAAAGCTATAATGACAGGCATGGCCATGCGGCTGGAGACGACGTTCTGCGCCAAATAGGCACGGTTCTGCGCACGCATTTAACGAATGCAGATGATCTTTTTTTCCGGATCGGCGGCGAGGAGTTTCTCATGGCGTGTCGTACACGCGCCGCCCTGGACGCACACACTTTTTTTGAGGCATTGCGGAATCGAGTCGGTGCGTTGGCAATTACGCACCCCGGGAACCAACCCTACGGTGTGGTGACGGTTTCGATGGGGCTCGGGATTTTTGAAGGGCCACAATCGCCGGCCGACGTCTTTCAACAGGTTAATGCGGCGTTGTATCAATCCAAGCATCTGGGCCGGAACAGGGTAACTATCTGGCGCCTCTAATGCCAGTGTTATCATGGATGGACGACGCCCCGACACGCTATAGTTTCGCGGCCGAGGCGGCCGCAAGCGCGGACTTATCGTTCACAAGTTCATGGAGGAGGTGCTGCCGGGGGAAATCGGAGAATCTCGAGCGGCTATCGACTGATCGACCGCCGGACTAAAGCCATCCCTTGCGACCAGAATATGTGCGTACCTCTCGTGTTTCCTCAAGATCGAAAGTATAACGTCGCCTGCGACACTGCCTCAGCTTTTTCGGTGGTCCGTGTTCTTTTTTCCATGCCTGTAGCCCAAAAATATGAACGTAGATCTCCACCGCCAAAGACCTCCGGCTATGGAATCGATGCATTCGGAGATGCATTCAAAAACCAACGGTGCGGCCGAAAGAATTGACGTCTCGAAGTACTATGCTGGTCGATTTATTCCCAGTGCGACCAGGATAGCCATCAGCTACATTGCGCCACAGAGCTTGCCCTCAATAGGGCCCGTCTGAATATCCGATCCGCGCACCATGGTCAGCTCGACGGGACAGCGATCGGCTATCCCAAGAATCATCTGGCGCTGTCGTCATTGAGTGATTGAGTGGCCCTTCGAGCACAATCGTTCGTGTGAAAAGATCGGTGGGGATCATGTCGGAACGTTTCGAATGCACGACCTCATTCGCGCTTGCTCACGCGGGAGACTCTTGCGTTGTGCAGATAACCGCATGGTCATCGTCGTGCAGGCGGCAAGCCCTGCAGCAACGAAATCGTAGGGTGATAGACCACTGCCGAGACCGCCAAGGCTTATCGGCTCATCTGCGATACCTGCTCAATCTCGAACGGGGCCGCCACCTCATGCACGGGCGACGTCAACAATGACGATGTCTAGATCTCGCAGTGCGCGGCTACTCCTCCATCGAGTTCCTGTCCTAAGGGATGTTGTATCTATCCTGCGTCGCGGCAAGAGCAATCGCGCCCGGATTTGGGGCGGAGGGCGTTGTTGATGATCGATGGTCGATCACTTGCGTATCCCGAGTCTGCGGACAGCCCGCGCTCGTTTCTCGAGCCACCACCCGAACTCCGGGTGCCACATCCCATGACTGCTGTCAGCGCCAAGTTCTCGGGCCGCCTGCAATGGCCAGTTCGGGTCCTCCAGCAGTTCGCGGCCGAGTGCGACGAGGTCGATCTCGCCTTGGTCGATCGAGCGGTCGACCAGCTTCGGGTCCCAAAGAAGTCCGACACCAATCGTCGCGATGCGTGCTGCCGTCTTCACCCGCGCGGCGAGGGCGAGCTGATAGCCATGCTCGAGGGTCATGCCCTGCGGACGTTCCCGTCCTGAGATGCCGCCGCTTGAGCAGTCGATCGCGTCGACGCCGAGGTCTTTCAGTCGTTGTGCGAGGTAGATTGTGTCGTCCACTTGCCAGCCCTCGGGATGCCAGTCGGTGACCGATAGGCGGAAGATCAGTGGGTATTCGTCGGGCCAAACCTCGCGGATCGCTGCGGCGATCTCGAGTGCCAGACGGCATCGTCCTTCGAGGCTTCCGCCGTAATCATCGCGCCGTTGGTTCGCGAGCGGCGAGTAAAACTGGTGGATGAGAAACCCGTGCGCGGCGTAGACCTCGATTACCCTGAAGCCGGCCTCGCGTGCTCGCTCAGCGGCAATTCGGAACGACGCGATCACTTCCCTGATGTCCTCGATGCTCATCGCGGCCGGAGCAGGCCAGCCTTCCGCGTATGGGATCGCACTCGGCCCGATCGCAGCCCACGGTTTTTCACCGCGCTGTGCGATGTCTTCCGAGTCGACCGGCGTCTCACCGTGCCAGGGGCGGCGTTCGCTCGCCTTGCGGCCCGCATGGGCGAGTTGGATGCCTGCAACTGCTCCCTCTTGCGAGAGGAAGCGAGTGACCGCCGCGAGCCGGTCGATGTGGGCGTCCGACCATATCCCGAGGTCGCCATGTGTACGCCGGCCGTGCTCCTGCACGGCAGTCGCCTCGCAGAACACCAGTGCGGCGCCTCCGAGAGCGAACCGACCGAGGTGGACCAAGTGCCAGTCGTTCGCCACGCCGTGCTGCGCGCGGTACTGGCTCATCGGTGAGACGACCACCCGGTTTTTTAGCGTTACACCACGCAGCATAAATGGTTCAAACAGCGTCATCAGGTACGTCTCTCTTCGTTGTGATTGGCTTTGGTCTGCGTCGAGCGGTGTCGTCATTGGGGCTGCTCGATCCGCCACGATGCCGACCCTCGCAGCATCCAGCCACGCAGAATCCCGAGTCTTGACAAATCGTCCGATGACGGAGGCGCAGTCGGCGCAGCGCAGCATACAGGGCCGCGTACATACGCGGTTTCGCCCGCAAGCGGCAGGCTGCGATCGTGATCGCGCTGCCACGCGACGTCGCCGAGCTCACGATGCTCGCGAAGGAAGATTACATTTTTCTGCATGCCCAAAATACGGTGAGGCCGGTTTGTGATAGCAACAACGATTGGCGGCTACGGCCCTCTCAGATCGCGGAGTGGATGGGGTAGACCCACGGATCGACGACAGGCTGCTACGGCGGAACAGCGACGTATAGACCGCCCACATGCCGCCTGCCGCGGCTAGGGCCGCAACGCCGGCTGGACTGGGCCGGGCCTGCGTCGTGACGGCTCCGGTGAGGCAGACCAGTCCGGCGAGGATCGCAGCATATCCAGTCCACCGGATCCACCCCTGTTGTTCCTTCAGGAAGATGTAGGAGAGCATCCCTGCGACGAGAGGCATCGTCGTTGGAGCAATGGAGGCGGTCTGAGCCGCCGAAGTCAGTT
>NZ_JBLLJM010000051.1:0-5479 GCF_053543495.1 Camelimonas sp. ID_303_24 | reverse complement strand
GAATGTCGATCCGTCCTAGGCCGATCCATGAAAGACCCGCTCAACAAGGCGCGGAACCATACCCACGTCACGTTGACTGACGAGGCCCGCGCTATCATTGAGGCGATGCCGAAGACGGATGAGCGCATATTCCCGTGGAATGGGGAATCCGCCGGCTCATCACACGCCCGCGCTTGCGAGACGCTGGGCATTGAGGATCTGCATTTCCATGACATGCGTCACGAGGGGATTTCGCGGCTGTTCGAGATGGGCTGGAACATCCCGAACATTGCAGCCGTGAGCGGACACCGCAGCTGGAACACGCTCAAGCGGTACGCCCACATTCGCCAAACAGGCGATAAATATAAGGACTGGCCATGGATGGAGTTGGTGACCAAGCCGCCACGCTAGTCGCGCATGTTTACCCAGCTCAAATGCCATAGATCTGCTGATTAAGAGTCCAGCCCTATTGCTGGCAATTCAATGCCTTAGCCGCAAAGTGGCGATAATTCCGGCTATTGCAAATCAATGGCTTACGGTCGGTTTGCAAAACGCCGGAGGCCACAGCCGGCGGCGGAGCCGGCCGCCTTGGCCATGTCCCCTCAAACACCTCCAGCGCATCATCAGCCAGCGGCCGCTGCAACGCACTGGCCTCGCACCACGGCGCGCGCATCCATGCGTCAATCTCATCCTTTTCGATCAGAATCACGGCATAGGTTTGGGCTGGATTTAACGGACGCCTTGCCAGCCTTCCCAAATGGATGCATCGTCGCGTGGACGGGCTAGAAGTTCGCAACAACGGCAACGAGTTGGTCCGGATTGTTGTGTCGGGGGCGCACGTCTAAGAGTTTGTATTCTGGAGATGATTGGCGGAAGAGATAAAGCCACTCGCCAGGGCTGACGATCGTTAAGTGACTATGATGATCATCATAACAAGCGATGACATCGTAATTATATCTGCCTGATCTATGAATTTTTTCTACAACCGATTCAACAACATCTGGATGAAAATGTTCAAGTACATCTGCAGAGCAGATCAAATCTGCAACAGGCAACCTATCTTTTGTAATATCTAGCTTTCGAACACATGCATTGCTAGGCATATCGGAAGTCAAAGGCGAAATTGCCCAATCCAATCCAATCGCGTTTTGGACATGCGGAGCTACATCTCGCAAAAATCTGCCGTTCCCGCATCCGATCTCTACAAGGGTGCTTGGTCGGCACTCCAGCAGCCGCTCTTTTTCCGAGAGAAGCCAGTTATGGCCTGATAGCCGTCGTTGTGGTCGTGCAGATCCTGATAGTAGCGACTTGATAAGTCTTTCGACTCGTACGGAATAAATCTTTTCGGCATCGGGGAGGCGCTCTTCAACTTTGCCCCTAGCCAACGATAGGGTGCAGTGAGCTTCCAAGACCGACTCGCTTTCAACTTCGATAATTCCGCAAGGGCATCAGCCAAGTTCTCATGCGCCTTGACTGCGATAGTTCTCATGGCGAGCAATTCATCCGAAACTGCTTGCTGATGCATCGAATCCATCCAAATTCACCCTTGCCCGCTGAAACTCGGCACACTAACTGTGCGGGCAATTCTGTCAATCAGCTCCGGCTTTGATGTTTTAGGCCCCTGTCAATCGACTGGAGCCGTGCCCGCGATCTGGAGTATGAGAACGGCCATCTTGTCTTGCGCGAGAGACGACGTGCGATCATCTGGGCAGAGCTGGCGGCGGGGCCTTGTCCCGCCAGTGGCGCGCCCAGCGCAACAGCATCTCGGCCACGGTCATCCCACACAAGCCCAGAAAAAACTCCACGGCGCCGGTGACCTCCCCCGAGGCCCCACCCCATGCTGCATACCATTGGGCTGCGACCCGGGCGGCCGGCGGGGTGAGATAGCCGGCGGTGATGGCGCCCACAACGGCGAACGTCAGCCGCATGGGCCATGTGTAGGATGGATTGACCAGCCCGCGAACAAGTCCGCCGCCGAGGCCGGCGGCAACATCGATCGCACGAACGCCTAGCCAATAGGCGAGCAAATCAGGCGGCGGCGCATCAGCCATGACGTCTCATTACGTGGCCTTGCTGCCTTTGTCTGCCGCAGCCGCAAGCTTCGGGTCGGCGGTCACCTCATGGATGACACCGGGCAACGCAGCGACCTGCGCGACCTGCGCGGCAGCGGTGCTGACGCGCCACTGCCAGATGACGCCAGCCAGCGTGATGAGGACGCCGAGGACGGTGGCGATCTGATTGGCGAGGACACCCCAGGCCGGCTCATCCATCCAGCCGAGGGCCGCCAGCAGCGGCCCCAAGCCGATCAGCGCCTGCCGGATTGGCAGTGTGAGATTGGTATTCATGCGCCACCTGCCTTTCGGGCCGCCTCAATGGCCGCATACGCCGCCGCGAGGCTGGTAATGGCCGTAGCGACAGACGTGGGCGGCAACGCGCAAAACGTGCGGACCACGGCCCGGGCGTCCTGGGCCGCCTGCTGCACCTTGACCGGGGCAAACAGGTCGACGGCCAGCGCCGCCGTCTGCACCTCGACGCAATATCTGGCGAGCTTGCTGCTCACCTGCTCGATCTTGGGATCGATTTTGGTCTCGCCCACGACCACAGCGACGCCAGCTGCGATCAGGCCCCAGCCAGTGGCGTTGTTGGCGGACTGGCTGGTTGTGCACGCGGCAAGCGCCAGCATGCCGATGGCGGCTGCCATCAGTTTGAGGATCTGCATGTTGTCTCCGGGAGGTTTGCGCAGGTGGCGCGGGGATCAGATCTTGACGGTGATCGTGATGCGGACTGCATCCGCCGCGCGCGCCTTGGGCATGGCAACGCTATATGGCGTGGCGAATTGATCCGCCTCAGCCGTTCGGCGCGAGGTGATCTCGGCCGGTTTACGCCACATCATGATGGCTTCGCGGATGCTGGCGGCTGACGCGCGTGAATTGATCCGCTTCACAAAAGTCGATCCGGCGAACCCGGATTGGCCGATGTTGTAGCAAATGGAGGCCAGCGCATCGAATTGATGGTCGACCAGCGGGACCTTGATCGCTGACCGAACTGCCCGCTCGTACTGGACGATGTCGCGGGCAAAGATGGCGTCAGCTTCATCCGCCGTGATGGTCATGCCGGATTTTGGTACGGGCGCTCCAGCGGCGGCGGTGTGGCCAACGCCAATGGTCCAGACGCCAACACTGTCCTTGTAGGTGGTGAGTTTGCGCCCCTCGCGCGCGATGGGGGCGGCCAAGCCAATGGCGCTCATCTTTTGTTCGGCCGGCGGGGCGTGGCGAGTAGAGCCAACATCTCTGGTCCGGGCCAGATGCCATCCGTCAGGCCGTTGGCCCGCTGATAGGCCTTTACGGCCTTCAGGGTGTCGGCGCCGAAATCGCCGTCAGCTCCGAATTTGGCCACGTCAAAACCGCGCGCCAAGAGAGCGCGCTGTAGATCTGCTACTTGCATAGGTCACCCATAAAAATACCCGCCACGTGGGCGGGCAGATTGCTGTACCCGGCGCGCTATGCGGTGCTTGGGCAAACCGCCAGTAATTTTGAGTCGGGAGGGGCGATAATGGCCGCAGAACAAGACGATTATCTTTTGGGTACCTGTTTCGGAATGAAGATGGCTATCAACGCTTTGATTTTGCGTTATGTGGCCACATCGAAAGACCCTTCAGCCGAGATAGCAGAACTCAATGACTATGCTCACCGGCTCTTGACCATCGAAAGACTCGTCGCCAAAGATCCGCTGAGATCCGACAAAAAACGCTCAATAGCCGAGGCCACCCTTGATGACATCGTCGGCAATTTGGGACTGGATCCAGAATAATGAATTCCCCGCCTGCTTTAGAGACGCCATTGGCGAGAGTGACCCTTATTTCTGTGCCCATTGATTCGTCTTCCCTCAAGGATTGGTCAATACTTACAATGCAACTGCGGCTATCCACATTTCGTCGATCTGCTCTGGCGTGAGGCCAAGCGCGTCGCCAATCTGATCGACCAGCGGATGACTGCGCTCGTATGTGCTGGCGCCTGCCCACTCGATCTGGGCTGTCTCACGGGCGATCTCGTTGGGGGTTGCCGCAATGACCGCCTCTACCTGCGCGGTTGTGATGCCACTGGCCAGCAGGCCAAGGCGCAACTGGCGGCGCGTCAGTACCGGCGGGGGCGGTGACCCGCCATCCGATGGCCCCTCGACAATCTCGTTGCCGTCATCATCAACCAGCACCTGGATAACCTTGGTCGGCGCCGGCAGACCGTAAGCCGCATAGTGGATTGGATAGCCAGGCGTCCCGATCAGCTCAGGAGCCAGGACTGTCTTGTCGATGATCGGCATTATTCAGCCTCCGGGCTGCAGCGGCTGGCTTGTCAAACTCCGGCACAAACCTGCCGTTGCTGTCGCAGTTGTGGTCCATATCTGATCGCACAAACGTGTCATTGCGCTCTGCGAGCACGACCCACGCGACATCATCGGTGGATGCGATATCCTCACAGATGATCGCAAATGACCCGCCGGTGAGCGGACCCGGGCGGCAACAGGCAAAACCATCCTGATTTTGCAGGCTGGTCACGCAGGCATTGATGGTGAGGGCGGCAAACGTGCCTGCGGTCATATTGCTGGCCGCGTCGATATCGACCGTCGCAACGCCATCCACCAACCGCACAACGCCGCAATAAATCAGGTCGTAGCGCGGGGCCTCGACAAACCCATGCCGCAGGTTGCGGTTGAGCGGATCAAGCGGATGGTCGATCAAAAACGTGCCGCTGCCCTTGGACAAAGCCCCTGGGGTTATGGCGGCCCCGTTGAAGCGGAAGTTAAACCACGCCTGATTTATGGCCGCGTTGCGTACGTAAATTATCGCTTCGACGCCCTCTGCTGACTGCGAAGCGTAAAACGCCGCTGGCTTGTTGTTGGCGCCGTAAGCGTTGGATTGATAACGCCCCCCCGTCTGCCGCCGCCGCCAAACTGGTAACAGCGTATCCCGTGGCTGACAGGCCGCCGGTCATCGTATCGCCGGCCCTGTTGACCGGCGCATATCCCAGCGTAGCCTGCGCTCCGATGGCTGAGCGTCCGGCCGCCTGGTCCACCGCGACCATAAGCGCCTTGCCCGTCCCGGTAGCCCCGATCGCGTCCTGCGCCGCCGAGGTGGTTGCGGCGGTAAAAATGCTGCGCCCGGTTGCCCCGCCGCCAAGGTTGGATTGGCCCCTGGTTTGTTCGGCTCCCGTGAACGTCTGCGCTGCATCGACCCTGACCGACTTTGCGAGGATGGTCGCCGCCTGCTCAGAATAGTATTTCGCGCCACACCCTGCCCGGCGACAACCTCGCCATCGGTTTTTTGTGGCCCATTGCTGGGCAAGATCGCGCGCAGTGGCCGCAGTAGTGGCTGACCCGGCCGCGGCTGTCGCAGAATTGCCTGATGCAGTAGCAGACCCGGCGGCGGTGCCTGCAGAGCCTGACGCTGCGGATGCAGACCCCGCTGCCGCACCTGCAGATG
Source organism: Camelimonas sp. ID_303_24 (assembly GCF_053543495.1). Lineage (NCBI taxonomy): Bacteria > Pseudomonadati > Pseudomonadota > Alphaproteobacteria > Hyphomicrobiales > Chelatococcaceae > Camelimonas > Camelimonas sp. ID_303_24. The sequence continues at coordinate 24 of NZ_JBLLJM010000051.1, read as the reverse complement.
TGCCAGGTTGGGGCCTCAATCAGG
>NZ_JBLLJM010000050.1:0-1194 GCF_053543495.1 Camelimonas sp. ID_303_24 | reverse complement strand
TTACTCGATGATCGAGGAGACGACGCCAGCGCCGACGGTGCGACCGCCTTCACGGATGGCGAAGCGCAGCTTCTCTTCCATGGCGATCGGCGCGATCAGCGTCACGTCCATGGCGATGTTGTCGCCAGGCATGACCATCTCGGTGCCTTCAGGAAGCGTCACCACGCCCGTCACGTCCGTCGTACGGAAGTAGAACTGCGGACGGTAGTTGGTGAAGAACGGCGTGTGGCGGCCGCCCTCTTCCTTCGTCAGGATGTAGGCCTCTGCCTTGAACTTCGTGTGCGGCTTCACCGAGCCGGGCTTGCACAGCACCTGGCCGCGCTCCACGTCCTCGCGCTTCACGCCGCGAACCAGCGCGCCGATGTTGTCGCCAGCCTGGCCCTGGTCCAGAAGCTTGCGGAACATTTCAACGCCGGTAACCGTCGTCTTCGTCGTGTCCTTCAGACCGACGATCTCGACTTCCTCGCCAACCTTGACGATGCCGCGCTCAACGCGACCGGTCACAACCGTGCCGCGACCCGAGATCGAGAACACGTCTTCAACCGGCATCAGGAACGGCTGGTCAATCGGACGCTCAGGCTGCGGAATGTAGGCGTCAACCGCATCCATCAGCTTCAGGACAGCGTCGCGGCCGATCTCGGGCGACTTGTCCTCAAGCGCCATCAGCGCCGAACCCTTGACGATCGGAATGTCGTCGCCAGGGAACTCGTACTTCGAAAGAAGCTCACGGATCTCCAGCTCGACCAGCTCCAGAAGCTCGGCGTCGTCAACCTGGTCGACCTTGTTCATGAACACGACCAGCGCCGGAACGCCAACCTGACGCGCCAGAAGGATGTGCTCGCGCGTCTGCGGCATCGGGCCGTCAGCAGCCGACACAACCAGGATCGCGCCGTCCATCTGCGCCGCGCCCGTGATCATGTTCTTCACATAGTCGGCGTGGCCGGGGCAGTCGACGTGCGCGTAGTGGCGGTTCGCCGTCTCGTACTCAACGTGCGACGTCGAGATCGTGATGCCGCGAGCCTTCTCTTCCGGGGCCTTGTCAATCTGGTCATACGCCGTGAACGACGCACCGCCGCTCTCCGCAAGAACCTTCGTGATCGCAGCGGTCAGAGACGTCTTGCCGTGGTCAACGTGGCCGATCGTGCCAATGTTGCAGTGCGGCTTCGTCCGCGAAAATTTCTCTTTGGCCATCTT
>NZ_JBLLJM010000049.1:0-2405 GCF_053543495.1 Camelimonas sp. ID_303_24 | reverse complement strand
GACAAGGCCGACAGGAAGACTGCCTGGGAATTCCTTCAGCATATGCTCGAAGCCGTGCCCTACCAGGTCCATACCATTCTCACCGATAACGGCATCCAGTTCGCGGAGCAGTCTCGGAACCCGAATACCATCTACTCCCGGCCAATGCGCTTCGACATGATCTGCGAGGCCAACGGGATCGAGCACAGGGTAACCAAACCCAACCATCCATGGAACAATGGCCAGGTCGAACGGATGAACCGCACGATCAAGGAGGCCATCGTCAAGCGCTTTCATTACGACCGCCACGAGCAGCTGCGAACACACCTCGCCGACTTCATGGCGGCCTACAACTTCGCACGAAGGCTCAAAACGCTGAAGGGGCTCACCCCTGACGAGTTCGTCTGCAAACAATGGACTTCAAAGCCTGCACGATTCATCATCGAGCCAATCCATCAAAAGCCGGGGCTGAACACCTAAATTGGAACAGCTGTCGTCACCGGCGATAGATGGTGAACTTTTCCACCGGCTGCTTAGCCGAAAAAGCCAAATGCTTTCATAGGCGATAGCTTGGCTACGGTGCGACTGACGGTAAGTCGCCTTTTGAAAATATTTTTCCGCTTTTCTCTTCGATCGGTTGGGCTGTGTAGTCGATAAGAGTGGGAGTGATGTGACCCGAAAACGCTCGCGGCATCTGCGGCCAGCCTTAATGAAAAGCCCGCATTCATGCGGGTTTTTTGTTGCGGTGTGATTGGTCCGGCCGGGGGGCGTGGCGGCGCCTGTCGCCCAGCCAGGCGTTGCGCCACAAATCGCACGGCTGCCCAATTTGGGGGAATGCAGCGCGTCATCCGCGCGGCGCGCGGCGTCGCATGACAACGGATCGGGGCGCCAGCGCCAATGGTTGCGCCGGTTGAAGTGGATGCCGGGCATCCCTATCTGCCAACCTTACGGTCCACGAGAACAGCCTCCCTCATGATTCAAAAATCTGGAAAACGCGCCCTTTTGCTGCGCAACCCGCATGCGCGGCGCGGCCAGGAGTCGATCGCCCCGGTGCTCGAACGCCTGGAGAGCGGCGGGCTTGACGTGGCGGTGGAGACGTTTGAGGCTCTGCCTGAAATTGCCCGCGATATCGTGCGGCTTCGCGACCGGGCCGATCTGGTGATCGTTTGCGGCGGCGATGGCTCGATTTCCTCGGCGGCGCTGGCCGCGATGGAAAGCGGCCTGCCATTGGGCATCATTCCCATGGGCACCGCCAACGATCTTGCCCGCACGCTCAACATACCCATGGACCTGCCGGCCGCAGCCGACGTGATCGCCCGGGGCCAGACGCGGGCGGTGGATGTTGGCACGGTAAATGGTTATGCGTTCTTCAACGTCGCCAGCATTGGGTTGAGCAGCGATCTCGCCCAACGTCTGGATCCTGACATCAAGAAGCGTTTCGGCCGGTTTGGCTATGCGCTGGCTGCCCTGAAGGTGCTGTCCGGCGCTTCACGCTTCCATGCCACCATCACGGAGAAGGGTGGGGCGATCGATGTGGAAACCTACCAGATCGCCGTCGGCAATGGCCGGCACTATGGCGGCGGCAATGTGGTGCAGGAGAGCGCCGAGATCGATGACGGCCACCTCGACCTCTACAGCCTGGAAATGAAGAACCTCTGGAAACTGGCGCTGATGCTGCGGTCATTCCGCTCGGGCACGCATGGAGCATGGAGCGAGGTGCGCACCGCGCGCTGCATCGAGTTCGATATCGTGACGAAAAAGCCCATGCCCATCAACACAGACGGCGAAATCGTCACCGCAACGCCAGGCCACTTCAAGGTTCACCCAAAAGCCATCTCCATATTTGTTCCGGAAATTTTGCCGCAGGTTGCTTCGGATGCGTGGAAGGCGTCTTACTGACCGCCTCGTGGTTATCGATACGCAATATCACGAGCTACCGAATATCTTTCGCCCGAAGTGTTGATCAATCAGGATTGGGCCCCTGGCGCCAGATCAAATGAGCACTTTGTTTGAACAGTTCAAATGATCGAGATCTATGGGCTGGTATAATCGTATCGCGAGGCATGGAGCCAAAGTTAATAGCGCCGATGGGAGTGATGACAGGCTTCGATGGTCGGTTATGGGCCACTGACACATGACAGCTCTGTTCCACCCTTGGCGATTCCGGCAGTGGTAACCTGCTTCCTATCAAAAGCCTGACTTTCGCGGTATATGATATCCTCGCAACGCATGATAACGACCCGCGTTGCGCCATCCCTGCGCTTGTGGGTGAGGATGGCCCCATCGGTTGTTGCCAGCCTTGATTGGTTGTTACCTTGTAGCGGCTATCCGGAAAAATGTTCCTGAATACGCAAAACACACAGCCATACGCATCATGACCGACACCACGTCTTAGGTTGGAAACCTATACAATTGTCTGAATTTGT
>NZ_JBLLJM010000048.1:0-694 GCF_053543495.1 Camelimonas sp. ID_303_24 | reverse complement strand
GACAAGGCCGACAGGAAGACCGCCTGGGAATTCCTTCAGCATATGCTCGAAGCCGTGCCCTACCAGGTCCATACCATTCTCACCGATAACGGCATCCAGTTCGCGGAGCAGTCTCGGAACCAGAATACCATCTACTCCCGGCCAATGCGCTTCGACATGATCTGCGAGGCCAACGGGATCGAGCACAGGGTAACCAAACCCAACCATCCATGGAACAATGGCCAGGTCGAACGGATGAAGCGCACGATCAAGGAGGCCATCGTCAAGCGCTTTCATTACGACCGCCACGAGCAGCTGCGAACACACCTCGCCGACTTCATGGCGGCCTACAACTTCGCACGAAGGCTCAAAACCATCGGCGGTCTCACGCCATACGAATACATCTGCAAGCTCTGGACCTCCGAGCCAGATCGATTCATCCTAAACCCGATCCACCAGATGCCGGGACTGAACACCTAGGACGGATCGACATTCATGATTCCCATAGGCGCATGGTTCTGATTCATAGTGAATAGCCCTATGTTGGAAACCCATACAATTGTCTGAATTTGTTTACATACTCACCCTCCGAATTGGTTTGTTGGAGGTGCATGGAGATGAAAGGGCGCTTGTTCTGGCTCTCTGATGCGGCATGGGACGCCATTGAACCTCATCTCCCGCATGGGCAGGCCGGGAAGCCACGGGTGGATGATCG
>NZ_JBLLJM010000047.1:0-620 GCF_053543495.1 Camelimonas sp. ID_303_24 | reverse complement strand
TTGTAGAGGCTGGCGCCGGTGATCCGGGTCTTGTCGATAAGGTCGCGCACGGATGTTGCCTCGTAGCCATGGCGCCAGAAGCACTGCATTGCCGCGTCGAGCACGGCTTCCTCATCGAATTCTCTTGGTCTTGCCATCCGGCGCTCTCGCAAAATTCCAGCTTCGCGTCTTGCCATATTGTCCGCGCCGATGCATTCTAGAACAAGTGAACTAAAACTCAAGGTGTGACCGCCGTCATCGTTTCTCCGTCGGCAGCCTTGGACGATCCAAAGGCTGGAATCATGTTTGCCCAGGAGGCGATTGAAGCTACACGAGCGGAACGCATGGCGTCATGGCGGGGCACGCGGCTTGAGGGTCTGCTCTGGGCTGCGCTATCGGTCGCGATCTTTTCAGGCTGGTTCGTGGTGACCCGGTTTAGCGTCACGCACGAACTGCAGGTCTGGGACGTGACCGCGCTTCGCTTCGGCGTGGGCGCCGTCCTCCTCGCCCCGGCGGTCCTGCGTCGCGGCGCGCGCCTTCCCATGTCCGCATGGGGTGAGGGGTTTTTGTTTGCATTGCTGTGGGGCGCACCCTTCGTGCTTCTTGTGGCGCTCGGGCTCAAACTGACTTCGGCGGCTCAG
>NZ_JBLLJM010000046.1:0-1436 GCF_053543495.1 Camelimonas sp. ID_303_24 | reverse complement strand
CTGCAGGCGCCACCCGGCGGCTCCTGGCGGACAAGGCCTATGATGCGGACAGTCTCAGGAACTGGCTCCGGTCCCGGCGAACGACGGCCGTCATTCCATCAAGCCAGGCGCGCCGCATCCCGTACCCGCTCGACCGCAAGGCCTACAGAAGACGCAACGTCATCGAACGCCTTTTCTGCAGGCTGAAAAACTGGCGGCGGATCGCGACAAGATACGATCGGCTGGCGCAAAACTTCCTGTCAGCCATCGCTCTTGTCGCTGTCGTTAGCGAGTGGACCTGATTGAGGCCCCAACCTAAGGTACGGGGGCAACGTCAGCGCGAGCACCGCCGTCCCCACGGCCTGCCAATGGCCTGTTCCCCGCGTTATGACTCGCTCGTGACTCATATGCAGAAAGTACGGGCCAACCAATCAGCTAAGTACATGAATTTGTTGGCGCGACCGACACGATTCGAACGTGCGCCCTTTGCCTTCGGAGGGCTCCAGACCTATCCTCAAGTGATTGAAATCACCGGATACTGTCATGGCAGGCCTGCCAATATATCTATCAATGTTCCCGTTATGTCCAGCTGCCTCCGTGCAATTGCACCTGGAGAAGTGCCTATCGCTACAGGTCCGCTGTCCAAGATTCGACTCTCTCCCGCCCAATCTGTATGTTCATGGTTTGCTTCCAATCGAGCCCCGGATATGATCAAGGTCTCCCACCAAAGCCTTTCGGCCCGCAATCAGGGGCCGGGCTTCCCGGCCTTGCTCCCTTCCGCCGCCGCTTCGGCCAGCTTCGGATCAGTGGTCACGACGGCTCGGCCCCCAGGTAGCGCCGCGACTTGGGCAACCTTGGCAGCGGCGGTGCTGACGCGCCATTGCCAGATGATGCAGGCCACCGTGACAATCTGGTTGGCGAGGACGCCCCAAGCTGGCTCATCCATCCAGCCCGAAGCCGCCAGCAGCGGCCCCAACCCAATCAGCGCCTGCCGGATCGGCAAAGCGCACGCTCTCCTGCTCCACGCTTCCACCCGTTGCCAAAATCGCATCAGCCTTGGCCAACCAGAGCGACAGCCAGAGATCCCGCCGGCAGGCGCGGCCCCAATCGCCGATCGTATGTTGAGCCTCGGTAGAGGTGACGCCAATCTCGGGGATGATTTCGCGCTTAAGGTCGCCGTCGACAAAGCGGGCGATGGTCTGGGCGTCATAGCCGGTTGATTGGAGGAGGACGCCCAGCATCGCCTTGATCGGCGCTGCGATATGCGGAGCCACAAACCCCTGCTCCGCGTAGAGGATACGCGCCACGGAGCTCTTGCCGACCCCGGCGTATCCCACAGCATGGCTGATCCAAAAATGGTCACCGGCGTGACCTTGATGCGCGTGGCCGGGCTGGGCTTCAATACCGGGATTGAACAGCGGTCAGTCTGGGTGTACCCGCTAGGACTGATCGACATT
>NZ_JBLLJM010000045.1:0-19222 GCF_053543495.1 Camelimonas sp. ID_303_24 | reverse complement strand
CTGATTGAGGCCCCAACCTAGGTAAAAATCCGGCCGGATCTGCTAACGACAGGGCAGCTGCGGAAAATGTGATTCGTGATTTGACAATGCATTGAGGTATTCCCAATGAATGAAGATGTAGATAAATTCATTAGTTTATTGATCAGCGAGAGTTCGATTTTATCCGACGTATACAATGTATCTAAGGTTTACTGGCATCCAGACTCTCCCCCAAGCACGGTGCTGCTGGGGGACATTGGGTATGAAATTGTCAGCAACATCAATAATTTTGATCAAGAAATCGTTAGGACAATATTCATATTAATAGAGCGCGGGGCTTCAAGTCCATCTGTGATGCTTAGAACAGTTGTGCTGACCGGTCTTGTCGAAGGGATGTGTAGCCACTCCCTGCTCACCGGCGACTTGTTGGTACAAATTAGGTCTCTACTAGGACCTGAGAGCCGTTCTCATGCCGACGCCTGGATGTCATGGTGATGTCATGTTGGTTTTCGCGCTGCCCTGGTAAGCACAAAGAATAACGTGGCATCACCAAGAAATTTTCGCCAGCGTCATTGGTAGCCAGAACAGCGCAGGCGATCTGGAAAGGAAAACCGCAGACGGACTGCGAATCTGCAGGGGCTTGCGGGTGTTGATCCAAAATCGTTCGAAGCCTGCCCCGGCGCCCGAAGCGGGTTCAATCTGAAGACTCTGACAGTCGCGGGTGTTTTTGCTATAATTGCGGTTGCGTGTGTGCGAAGTGCCGGGAAGAACCACGAAAGCGTCCCGCAGCTAATTGCTGACTCCATCAGAAATACTATTGACTTGAGTTCTATAAAGAATTTAAAGGAGATCAAAATTATGTCTAGTGGTGCGCGTGGGGGACTAAAGTATCCGCTGGAGGCGGCAGGCACCAAATTCAGATGCGAATCTGGGAAGTGGGCATGCTGTTATATATGGCCCTGAAGGGCGGTGTTATACGATGTGTCCGCTTCCCCATAAAAATCGTTGAATGGAACAGATCTCCAAACGGAAATTTTTCCCTAAAATGGGGAATAGCACCAAAACATTCGAAGGAACCGTCCCGCAAGCGATTCTTGATATCTTGAGGATAAGGTAGTGAAAATTTTTCATAGTGATGTTCCTAGGGAGTTTTTAGGTTTTTTCTCCCCAGATTTCGGATCGAACGATTTTTTTTCGTATGCCGGCAATTCGGTAACGATTGAGCAGGCAATTTCAATATTGGGGGTTCTTTCCCCAGATTTTATCGAACGCGATGGGCACATTTTCTGGTGTTCAAACGCACAAGATTATGTTTCTGAGCGAAATCATTTGGTTGCTTTGACAAGAACAGCTTCAGGTGAACTTGAGCGGAGCCTAGTTAGGGCAGATGTAGAACGGTATGCGAACAATTTTTCTGTAAGTCAGCTTTTCTCCAAATGGAGTGATGCGCCAAGTGCGCTAGTGGTAAAAATCGATCTGTCAGAATTAGAGTATAAATTATGCTCCTTTTTTGCAAATCAATTGGCAAAGGCTTGGAAGGAAAAGTTGATGCTAAATTTTCCAGATAGAAAATTTAAATTTGAGATTGGCGATGATATATTAGATGAATACGGGGTATGTGTTACATTTTGGCAAGAATGAGACTTGGTTGGCGCTGTATTTATTCTCTCGTGTTTTTATTCCAAGCGACCTGCCCCGCAAGCGACAGGATCTCATTGCCATTAACTACACCTGATGCGTGCTTGGGCAGCGCCCCGAGATAAGCGCTCCGGCGTTGAGCTATGCGTGTCTGTTTCCTCGATGCGGGCGATCGCCATCGCGGCTTTCGATGTTCCGAGTTGATATGAGTATACATAAATAGCCGGACTGACGCACGGGCTGAGAGATACGGGCCTCTTTGTGGGCGTTTCCGAGGCGTTCCGCACGGGGCGGGCGGATCGGCGATCAGGTTATTGCATTCGCCCGCAACGTTGCTGGCGGGGCCGGAGCCAGCATCAATCTGTATGCCCCGGCCTATGGCGGCAACCAGAGGCTAATCGAGGCGCAGCCCTGCTCGACGAAGCCCGAGAACTGAAAGCGGGTTCACAGGCGCGGACCGAGGCAGTGCGCCGTGGTTTCGGCGATGTTCGCCGACGCCCCGAACCTTACAGGCAAGAACGCCCTGACGCCTGTCGATCCCGCCGCCATACCCGTCGGCTGGGCGGCTCTGGAGGGGCTCACAGTGGGAGAAGTGCTTGCAGGCGATGCGCTCGGCGGCGGCGCGCTCGCGCCCTTCCCGCAACTGGTGCAGGAACCGCCAGAGCCGTCTCCGTCCCCTCCGAAGCCGGTGAGGGGATGGCGGCTAACGCGAGCGGTAAAGGTGCAAGCGGGGGATCAACGGCCAAGATTGGAGTGTAGGCGGCGAGAGGCGCAAGGGTTGCTGATGTCGATGCGATCCTGCGCCCCGGCGGAAAGGACGTGGGGTATGTACACAAGAGGGCGTCGTCATATGTCAGAACGGTGCATCCAAGTGAGTTCGACAAGATCAAGAAGCAGCTACTTTTGATGGGGCAAAAGGCTGGCTCGTACACAAAAGGTGATGGCACGTGGTATGATCTTCCGAACGGGCGCGTGGGATCTCGCAACTCAAAAGAAAATGGTCCGACATTGGATGATAATATTCCCGGATACGAGTCTGGATATAAGGTGGTCCAAAATGAGTAACGAACCAATAAACAAATATAGTGGACTAAATGTGAGTGAAGATATTGATTTATTGCCCGGATCCTTGGAGGTAGATGCTGTCGCCATGATGAGCATATTTCCACGCGGTGCCGACAGTTTCGGCCTCTCTGGGGAGGCGCTGGAAGATTTTGGCTGCCGTTGTATTTTGACAATGCTCAACGCGGGCGCTTCGGTTGTGTGGCCAACGGGGAGAGGGAGTTGGAGACAAGCGACCGAGTATCGGGGAACAAACGAGCAGATAGCGCACCAGATTGTTGACGAGTGGAAGCGTGGCAAGATGGACGAGAAGTATGACGGCGTGTGGTTTTCTCTTCCGCCCTTCGAAATGCCGCATGGAGAGAGTGATGCATAATAACGTCGCGTGTCGAATATTTTTGTTTAATTTCAAAATTCGAGTCGATATTGTTTAGTATGACTTCAAGCTTGCAATTTGGCGAGGGATAGCTGGATCGATGCGATGAGGAGCCGTGTGGTCGCCGATGCGATGGTCTTTGTCGTCCTGGGTTGACTGAATTCGTGGTGACTGGGGTTACTTGCGCAGCGTTTGGTATCGCACGGCAGAACCGTCAGTTTGGCTCCGGTGGACTGCCGCAAATCTACATTGAGAATTTTTCCGCCGTAACGCGGCCAAATATTCGTTAATCGTTAACTAACAGATTACAGAGGCCGCCCCAACGAAGATCTTAATTAATCCAGAACCAGATGATCCGCAGCGGCCGTATAAGCACACGCAGCCGATTGTAGATTTTCTTATCGCAAATGGGAATGAAATAACCACCGATCCAGCTGGGTTCTATATGACGCAAGGTGGTTGGGTGTGTGATCTTCGCTTCCCCATTGACTATGATTCGGTGGATGCGACGTTCATTCTTCTTTCAAGTATGCGCTTTGAGAAAGGCGTTAATTCTATTCTATGTGACAGATAATTGACAGATATTAGAGATAATATTAGATAATTAATTCATGATAAAAGTAATAAATCGCGTAAATTGACTGTAGTTTGTCATATTTTGTTATTGTTGTCGTTAATTTTTTGTTGATGTAGCCGAAGCTTCATTGAGCGGCTGCATCATGAATGTCGATATTTCACTACGCCAGTCGGCACATTCTCCTCGCCGCCTCCATTCGCAGCTGAACGTTTCCGCGATGCAAGTACCCTAAATAGAACGCTTAAATTTACATCAGACACACAGGCGACACCGCCCTGGTGCGCGTTGATCCCGCCGCCATATCCGTCGGCAGGGCGGTTTTGAAGGGGCTTACCGTCGCCGACCAGCAGGTCTTTGTTTCGGGCATCAACGCGGCGGCGGCGGGGCAGGCGACGCGCGTTGAAAAGGGGGCGGCAGGCCGGGTTCCTCGTCGCTGCGACCGCCCTCACCATTGCCATCGCACCAGCAGCGGTGGCCCCACGGACACTGCGCTCAAAGCCGCGCTCATCTGCGCAACCAGCATGCTTTGCCGCAACGAAGCGGCGCTTGCACTGGGCGAAGTGCTTGCTGGCGAGGCGCTTGCCGGCGGCGCGCTCGCCCTTCCCGCAGCAGGCGCAGGAACCGCCAGAGCCGTCTCCGCCCTCTCCGAGGCAGGAGAGAGGATGGCGGCGAATGCGGCGGGCACGGTCAGAATTGGGTCAGAGGCAGCTCCAGCCGGTGTGAGTAACGTAAATAATACCGGGAACAAAATTGTTACTAGCCACGTTCTCGCGGACAAGCCTGGGATATCTACCTCCGATATAAAGAACCAGCTTGATGGTTACACAACCATTTTCTCACGGGGAGCAGGGGCGGCAGAGGGAGCTGTGCCAAAAGGATATACTGCTGTTTCAAGATGGGGCTCAGCTGACCAAGCTGCTCGCTGGGTCAAAAATGAAGGCACAACAATTCCAATCGGGATCGGGGCCGACGGTCGCGTGTATGTGACTACTGTTGGCGCCGCGAAGCCCGGTGGCACTGGGCCTGTACGCATTGATTTTTCCGTCCCGGTAAGATCGATACAAAAGGCGGGAAAATCGGAGTGGGGGCGATATTTCAACCGATGCACGCCAATCTACAATGTGCAGATTCACATACCTAAAGGCCTTCAAATTCCAAAGGCGGGAAAATGACCTGTATAAAAATTGACGAATACGTCATTATTGTTAGACGCGATGCATTATTGCGTAATAATATTTCATTGGAGCGCATGTCTGAAATTTTTGATTCTCAGCATCCATTTGATCAAAACTGTACGCTCGTCTCATTCGGGCCTTGCTTTGGAGGAGAGGCCGCCGACGAATTTTGCGATCGACTAGCGGCAGAAGGCCTTATTTACGTAGACGATTATTTCGTTTTTTTGGGGGACTTTCCCTTTTGGGCACAGTTCAAGTTGTGTTTAAAGGGCCTATAATTAGGTTGCATTTGTTTCGTTATTTTACATTCATCAACCCGCTCCCTCCCGCGCCCGGGAGATCACGAAGGACGAAAGCTCCGGGGTGGAGTTCTATGCCTCGGATTCTTCGGTGCGGGAGATTGCCAGCGGTCTTTCAATGATCCGCGCCGGCATGGAGGCGCTTGGGCAGCAGGCGGAACAGGCGCTCGCGAAGCTTCCGGCGACGGTGAGGCAATTTGTCGGCGATTCCGCCACACGCATTGATGCCCATGACAGGACGCTCCAGGGCGTCGCCGATGCCATGGTCGATGATCTTGTCGCGCGTGGCGAGATCCCCAAAGACAAACGGGAAGTCGTATTGGCATTCGCATTTCGAAAAAATCAAGTGAAACAATCGATATTAATATCCCAGGTTATATTTCAGGGTACAAGGTGCATAAAAATGAACGATGAGCCAATAAATAAATATTACGGAACTCCGATGAGCGAATGGATTGAGGGAATTCCGCTTGATTTGGAAGATGATGTGGTAATGATGGTCGAAATATTCCCCCGCGGGCGAGATAGTTTTGGTCTTGCTGGAGAAGAATTAGAGAATTTCGGCTATCGCTGCATTTTGAAATTGCTGGAAGCCGGCGCATCCCCTGTCTGGCCATCGGGGGGTGATGAAGGTGTGATAGTTGACACGAAGTATCAAGGAACTAGCGAGCAAATAGCCCGACAGATAGTTGACGAATGGAAGCGCGGTGACATGAGAGAAAATTATGACGGACTATGGTTTTCCTTGCCGCCATTTGATTCGCCGACAACAAAAATTGACTCTAAATAGATTTCTATATATTTAGATGTTTAATATGAATATTAGGCGTAATACATCTGAATTCAAGATACCGTTCTCATCGCATTCTGAATCAATTACAGTACGAAGAGCGGAAACGCCGGGACGGTGCTTTATGCTTCGACGTTGTCGGTGCAGGAAATTGCATCGGGCCTCTCCGGCATTCGGAGGGTGTGGAGCGCTTGACGGCGGACGCGACGCAGGGGCCAGGAGCAACATGCGGCCCTGCGCGAAGAGGTGCTTGAGCAGACACAGGCTGAAATCCGCAAGCATCTGCCGCGCTACAATGCGCTGGCCAAACGCGACGCTGACGGAACCCTGGACGCCGCGGGGCACCAGCAGCTGGAGGAGGTCAAGGGGCGGCTGCTGCAAAGCTTCGCCTATTATGAACTGTGCGCCCAGCGGCCCGGCGCCCTGCGGCAGGCCGGGCTGGCGGACGGGCTGAGGGATACGGGCCTCTTTCTGAGTGTTTCGGAGGCGTTCCGTACGGGCGCAGACCGGATCGGCGATCAGGTTATTGCATTCGCCCGCAACTTTACCGGCGGGGCTGAAGCCAGCATCAATCTGTATGCCCTGGCCTATGGCGGCAACCAGAAGCTGATCGAGGGCTCGGCCATGCTCGACGGCGCCCGTGAACTGGAAGCGGGTTCGCAGGCGCGGACCGAGGCGGTGCGCCGTGGTTCGGCGATGTTCGCCGACGCCCTGAACCTTACAGGCAATACTGCCCTGGTGCGCGTTGATCCCGCCGCCATATCCGTCGGCAGGGCGGTTTTGAAGGGGCTTACCGTCTCCGACCAGCAGGTCTTTGTTTCGGGCATCAACGCGGCGGCGGCGGGGCAGGCGACGCGCGTTGAAAGGGGGCGACGGGCCGGGCTCCTTGTCGCAGCGGCCGCCCTCACCGTCGCCATCGCGCCAGCCGCGCTGGCCGTCACGGACACTGCGCTCAAAGCCGCGCTCATCTGCGCAACCAACATGCTTTGCCGCAACGAAGCGGCGCTTGCACTGGGCGAAGTGCTTGCTGGCGAGGCGCTTGGCGGCGGCGCGCTCGCCATTCCCGCAGCAGGCGCAGGAACCGCCGGAGCCGTCTATGCCCTCTCCGAGGCAGGAGAGAGGATGGCGGCGAATGCGGGGGGGCAAGGCTGCAAGGGCAGGATCTTCGGCCGAGATTGGAGCTGAGGCGGCGAGAGGCGCAAGGGTTGCTGATGTCGATGCGATCCTGCGCCCCGGCGGAAAGGACGTGGGGCATGTACACAAGAGGGCGTCGTCATATGTCAGAACGGTGCATCCAAGTGAGTTCAACAAGATCAAGACGCAACTACTTTTGATGGGGCAAAAGGCTGGCTCGTACACAAAAGGTGATGGCACGCGGTATGATCTTGCGAGCGGGCGCGGGGGATTCCGCATCCCGAAGAAGAACGGCCCTGCGATTGATATTGATATTGATATTGATATTCCAAGATATAAGAATGGATATAAGGATCATCAAAGTGAGTAACGAGCCGATAGGTAATTTTTTGAGCAAATTACATCGGAATATCTTGCCGAATTGCCATATAATTTGGAAGTGGACGCCTTAGCCATGGTGTCGATATTTCCCTATGGCGCGAATAGTTTTGGCCTTTCTGGCGAGGCCTTGGAGGATTTTGGCTATCGGTGCATCATGGCGATCCTCAATGCTGGCGCTTCGGTTGTGTGGCCTACGGGCAGAGGGAGCTGGCAACAGGGAACCAACGAGCAGATCGCCCGGCAGATTGTTGATGAGTGGAAACGGGGGGAAATGGATGAGGCATATGATGGGGTGTGGTTTGCCTACCCTCCATTCGACATACCGCATGAAGAGAGTGACGTATAATGGCATTTATGCGGCCAATTATTATATTGTAAATTGATGTCATAGATCTGAATGCGAGGATCCACGCCCATCGCATTCCGGGTTTTCCGCGGCGCGATTGGCGCGGGCGAGATCACCATCCGTGCCCCCCACCAGAGCCAGGCATCGCCGCCATCAACCGCGACCTGACGCGGGCGCAGGAGATCACGAAGGACGAAAGCTCTGGGGTGGAGTTCCATGCCTCGGATTCCGCAGCGCGGGAGATTGCCAGCGGGTTCCAGGTAACGCGCGAGAACCTCGCCCGCCTGTCGCTTGCCGGGAAATCGCTGGAACAGGCCTTTGGCCGCATCGGCCAGCTTCTGATTGACCGGGGCCAGTTGACGCCTGGGCAGTTGGAAAACACAAAACTGGTGACGCAGGCCATCGAGGCCGGGCAAACCGATGTCCCCCTCCCTGCTGACGTGCTCCAGCACCCAGGGTGGGTTCAACCTGTTCAACTGGTTTATTACGCCGGCCAGGGCCAGTCATTGTGTAGTCCTGTCAAGGGACACGAACTGGGAGATCACCAACCTGTCGCCGCAGGAGCGGCAGGCCTGCCTGGCGATGCTGAACCTGATGGCCAGGACTATCTGCGCGCCCAGCTTGACGGAACCGGCAAGCCCGAGGACCTGAGGGGTGATATGTCGGGTTGGCGGTCGTGGCGTATTATGGACGCGCACCGCATGGTCTACCGTGTCACGGGCAAGAGTGAGGCCCTGCAACTCGAAATCGCGCAGTTGCGGTACCATTACTAGGCCCGTTTGGCATCTCGAGAGCATGGGTTTCTTTGGCGATTGGCTCCTCCGGAGCCGCCTCTTTGTTCCATAAGATATCTTCTGCGAAATACAGCTGCACGCGCAAAATTAAAGTTCCTAAGTGCAAATCAGGAGTATCGCGCTCCCCCACGCAACAGCGGGCCCAAAGCGATCATACCTGCACCAAGCCTCCCCTGGCGCATCGATCACGTGAAAGGCTGCACTGACCCCTGATTTCCACCGCGTGAATGGCAGGCGCCTGTTTACGTCTCACGTATGCGCTTTTCCCAGGTACACTGCCTGGCCGTTTCGGGCGGCATGCATGGCCCATTTCCGCAGCGGCGCGGCCGATCCGTTCTTTCGATCCGGCCACCAGGATGACCTGGCCCGGCAGCCCAGATAATTGGCAAGAAGCGATGACGTTGCCACCAGGCGTTATCCAGCTCCGGGTTTGATCTGACGGTTTGTTGTTATCCCAGCGCGGGTTTGCAAGCTGGGGTCAGCCGTGGAGCCAGCAACCTGGCCCAACGGCAGACCCGCCGCTGCGCAAACAAGACCGGAAGTTCTGCTGCCGCCGCTGACGTCGTGCGGCCGGCAGGAAGCCGCCACCGGAATGCCAGCCCTTACAGGAAAAATGCGCTACAGGAACGCGCTGCTGCAATGGCCGAAACCGGCCACTTCGAATGAAAGCGTCTGGCCCGGAAGCACCTGCAGGATTGGTGCGAGCGCCCCGCATGCAACAATGTCACCCGCGTCAAGGCACTGCCCCATGCGTAGCAGGGTATTCGCGAGCCAGGCAACTGGCGCGACAGGGTCGTAGGGCAAACCACATGCGCGCAGCACATCATTGCCAGCGAGCCGCGCCCGGACCCAGGCCAGATCAAGGCGCGACAGAGCGTGTCTGTCTGCCGGTTCACCGTAAATCGTTGTGACGTGCAGGGCGAAATCGGCGATCGCGGCAAGATGCAAGCCACCGGTCGCGCTGACGCGCCGACCAAGAATCCCGATCGCCGGACGGCACGCTACAATGGCCTGGCGAACGCAGTCATGGGAGACATGGGCATCCTTCCCACCCGTCACCGGACAGCCAATGGTGAACACCAGTTCGCATTGGGCGCCAATGACGCCCTGTGGCAGGCGGAAAGCCTCGCCGGATGCAGGCTGCGCGCCATCCTGAGGAATTACGCCATGGATTGGTCCATTGAGGCCAAGCCGCTGTTGGGCCGAAACCGACCAGCCAACAACGGCGTACCCAGCCGGAGCATCGCCATAACAGGCCGTGGCCATCGACTGCACATCCAGGGCGTCTGCTTCCGTCATCAGGCTTGCGGCGGCCGCTCCTGACACCACGCCGTCGCGCCGACATTGCGCCAGCGCTTGCCCAAAATTACGTAACTGTTCCTGATGTATGTCACACTTGCGCATGTCACGCCTCCGTCGTCAGAAAGAAGCGGAGAATTATTGAAGTTGTCAATTTAATATCAGATTTATATAGTTATTTATATGAAATTCGTTCCAATTTATATGAAAATACTATGTTTACGACATGGCATGCGTATCGTTTTCCAACGTATCCCTGCATAATTTTCCGGGGTCTGACCCTCACGTTTAAGGGCGTCGGCAATCGTATTCGCACGGGGTCAAAAACCGCATCGGACGGGCGCGCGGGCATCGCTGCCTCTGGAAGGGGCCGACCGTGTCGCAAGCCCGGAGCCGGATTTCCCCAACCAGCCTGCACGGCTGGCGAGAACCCGCATCCGACGCCGGTTCCGCCGCCCGCAGTATACAAGGAACGCGTTTCATGTATTGGAACAGTGCAGCCCGGAACCACGCCCTCCCCCCTGGCAGGCTGCGCGTTGGCCTGGCGGCTGACGTTGGCCGCGCCGGCAAGACAATCCGCTCAGGCGCCCAGGCGCTCATTGCCGGAACGGCATGCAGTATATTCGTTGGTGTTCCTGCGATGGCGGAGCCCATGCAAACCCCGGCTTTCGGCGGCCCGTTGAAAGCCAACGACAATCCTTTGACCTTTGACGCCGGCGAACTTGGCAAGTTGCACATTTCGGGTCAACTGACAGGGCTGGCTTTCGGACAAACCAATGCGATTCCGTATGGCGGCCCAACGAACACGGGCTCGCTGGCTGACGTAAGCAATGCGCAGATCCAGGTGCAAACAACAGGAACGCCGGTCCAGTTTTACGTGCAGGGCGGCTTGTATGCGCTGCCATCGCTCGGCGCTTCCTACATGCGTGCGGTGGACGCGACGGACAAGCTCTATGGCCCCGTCCCCGTAGCTTACGGCAAGGTGCAGGTGACGCCTGAGCTGTCGATTCAAGCCGGCCTCCTGCCGACACTGATTGGCGCCGAATCCACCTTCACCTTCCAGAATATGAACATTGCGCGCGGCCTGTTGTGGAACCAGGAGCCGGCAATCAGCCGGGGTGTGCAAGCCAACTACACCAGGGGCAGTTTTTCTGCTTCAATCTCGCTGAACGACGGTTTCTACTCGGGAAAACTGAATTGGGTGTCGGCGTTGGCGTCATGGACCCTTTCACCGGCCCATACCATTTCGGTGGTCGCGGCCGGGAACCTTGGTGAAACGGCAAGGGCATCCCTCGCCACGCCGCTCGCCCAGAACAACAGCAGCATTTTCAATCTCATCTATGCCTACAACAGTGGGCCGCTCACCGTTTCGCCCTATCTGCAGTACACACGGGTCAGCGCCAACCGGGAAATCGGGGTGTCGCGCACGGCGGAAACCTTCGGCGCCGCGCTGCTCGCCCGCTACGCCTTCACTGACACATTTTCCCTCGCAGGACGGGCTGAATACATCACGTCATGGGGCGGTGACTGTGGGGCAAGGCCGGAATGCGCCCCGACGAACCTGCTATATGGTCCAGGCAGCCGTGCATGGTCGCTGACCATCACGCCGACCTACCAGCACGGCGTGTTCTTCGCCCGGGCCGAAGCCTCTTACACCCGCATTGATGGCATGGAGAACGGTTACGGCTTTGGCCGCAACTTCGACAGGCGTGACCAGGCGCGCGGGATGGTCGAAGCCGGCGTTCTTTTTTAGTCCTTCCACCCAAATCCGACATGCCGAAATTTATCCGGCTCTTTGGCCTGGCGAATGATTGAACCGGGTCAGGCGCCTCTCTTCACGGAGCGTGAGCGCCGCTTTCCCGGCCTGGTCCCGGGATGAACCGGGCTTGCAGCCCCGCTGCGCCCTGATGGGTTGATGCCGATATTGACGCCCGCCTGATGCAGGCCCCCGGGCAGTCCCGGAATCATGAAAGCCGCGAGCAAGACCATGAGCCGAACGGGTTCTGTGAATTTGCCGTTCGATGGCGCGATGCATCCCAGCGGGACCCGGTCGTCAAACTCAGATCGCCAGGCTTTTCCATACGCAACAACCGCTGGCGTGCGCGCAAGACAGCATGGCTGACGCCACGTCAGAAGGAGGACAAACCATGAAACGAAAAAGCGAACCTCCCATATTCAGCGGCCTGATCACGGCTCTCGTCACGCCTTTTCAGGGAGACCGGATTGATTTCGAAGCCCTGGCGGAGCTTGTTGAATGGCAGATCGGTCAGGGCGTAGAGGGGCTCGTCGCCTGTGGCACGACGGCAGAATCCCCGACCCTTTCCGCGTCTGAATGGGCAGATGTGATCCGCTTGTGTGTCGATGTTTCGCGAGGGCGCGCGCCAGTGATCGCCGGCTCCGGCACAAACGACACCCGGCGCACGATTGAATTGACGCGCGAGGCTGCCCGTCTCGGCGCAGATGGCGCGCTGGTCGTAACGCCCTACTACAACCGGCCGGGTCAGGAGGGCCTGTTCCGGCATTTTGATGCCGTCAGCCGCTGCACTGAGCTGCCCATCATTCTGTACAACGTGCCGGCGCGGACGGCGGTGGACCTCAGCGTCGACACGCTGGAGCGGCTGGCGGGGTCTCCAGGCATCGTCGGGATCAAGGACGCAACAGGAGATCTGGCGAGGGTGCGGGAGACGGTTGCGCGGCTGGGCCGCCGCTTCACCCTGCTCTCAGGAAATGACCGCTCGACGCCGGGGTTCATGGCGGCGGGCGGAGATGGCGCAATTTCCGTCATTTCCAACGTGGCGCCGCGCTTGTGCGCTGCGATGATCTTCGCGATCCGGCAAAATGATCCCGTCGAGGCGCGGCGAATTCAGACCCTGCTGCGCCCGCTTCAGGAAGCGCTCGAGCTTGAGACCAACCCTGGGCCGGTCAAATACGCGCTGCACTGCACGCGCGGGTGCGCGTCATCCCTACGCCTGCCTTTGGTCGAAGTGGCCGACGACACGGCATTGAAGATCCGGGAGGCCATCGCCGCCCTCACCATGCCGACGGTTCATCCGCCCATGGCAGGCGCGACCCCTGTTCGCTGGCGCTCCGCCTGATGTCGGGCCCCGCACAGGGGCAAGCCCGTCTGGCGCCTGCGCTTTTTGGGGGCCGCGGAAGCGTCAGCATCTGCCTGATTTCCGCTGCCAAGGCGCTCACCGTGCAGCTTGCGCCGGATTCATGCAATACTATATGCAGATAATATAATAATACTTCATTCACCGAATGGATTTCTTATCAGCTATTCCAGAAAATTGAAGTATCGGACGCACGCGCGTGGCAGGACACGCCGGAAATGCGTCGTATCTGAGGAGGATGTCCATTGATGTATCCCCGCATTTTCCATTTATCCGTACTGCAGCGTCAAAACAGGCTGCGCGAAACACAATCCGGAGCGGATGTCAGGATAACCGCTGGGCCGGATCAGTCTCTCAACGAGGCCAGGATGCTGCTGAGGTTGGGAATATTGATCATTGGAACCGTCGCAGCTGTCGCTCTCGTGAGGTCATTCGTCGTGTGACTGGACGGAGCGCACGCCTCCGGTTCCTTGCTATCGACCACATTCAGGATCACGCAACATGAGCATCATCGTTCAACTGAAAGAGCCTCCCCAACCGGTCAATCATTTTGTTGTCAACCGTGACAGCGGGGGCCGCTGGACGGTCCGCGACGCGCGCAATCTCATCGGCGGAACTTTTGTGAGCAGGAGCGCCGCCATGCACTTCGCCCGCCAGGAAAGCAACTATCTGCCTGGAGCAGTGATCTGCACCGGCGACAGCCCGCGCCCCGGATTCGAGACGCTGTTCGCGTACAAAGGCGCGCCGGCGGGCGGGCGCCCCTGAGGCTCCCCAAACCCTTCATCACCCCTCAGCGGACCAGACCCGCCGCCATGATGAGACGGCGGGATCCATGTTGCCGCGCAACATGAGGCGCCCTTGATGCCTCGTTGGCGCTCTCGCCATGAGCGGACTGGCGCACCCGCCCCTGTCGTCGGTAATGACGCAGCGGCCAGTTTGCAGAGTAACGTGCTGCAGAATATCGCGCCAGGCGACCAGGCGACCAGGCGACCAGGCGACCAGGCGGGTCATACGGCAAAATGACTGGTGCGCCCGTCACGTCCCGGCTTTGCGCGAACCGCCTGCGGCCGGACGGGTTGATGAGGTGCTGCCGGGTGCTGAGTATCAACGGGGGCCGGGACAAGCGCTAGACGGTCGGCGCGTCAGCCTCCAGCGCGTCCCTCACGGCAATGTCGGCCATGGCGAGGGCCGCTTCCCGGCTCGCAGCGGCGGCGATGAAGCGCCCGTTGTGGCAGAAACGGGCGCCGGTCACCCCAGAGGCGCGCTCGAGCGCGGCATCGGTCAGGCCCGCCCAGGCGGCGGGCAGATCCGCCCGCAACTCGAAGCCCTCCTCGGCGCGGCGAATGCCATTGATGCACCAGTCATTGTCCCGGGGATGCACCACGAAGAGCAGGTGATCGGCGCCGGCCTTCACCACGGTCGGGCGGAACGGCATGCCCAATGGCAATTCAAGCACGCGCCCGTTGGCAGCCTTCCTGATCGCGTCCATGACAAGCGCCTCGGCGCGCAGCTTCGCCGCGCTGCGGCCGATCCGCGCTTCGACGAAAGCGCGGGCGATGGCCAGCGCCCCGTGAAACGCCGCGTCATCGGCCTCCGGGTCGCTGGCGTCGAACACGGGCTTCAGGCTTTCCAGCAAAGCTGGCAGGGTCAGGCCCGCCAGCAACGGCCCCGCGGTCGACGGGCTGAGGACGCCATTATCGACCAGATCGACCGGCAGCACGAAGCCGGCGTCGAAACCGGCGTGGATGCTCTCCACATGCGCCGGCGGCGCCTCCAAAGCCAGCAGATAGTCACGCCCGAAATGCTTCCACACCAGCCCAAACGAGCTGTAGGGCTGGCCATCGTCACGCAATGGCGCGCCACGCTGATGGTGATCAAAAATTCCGAGGCTGGCGTCGTAGGCGCCGCCGACATCATAGATGATCCGGTCCGGAGCAGGCGTGATCCATGCCCTGTCGCGACTGCGAACCAGGCGCGCATCCGGATAAAGGCGGCTCAGGATAACGCTGGACAGCAGTTCGTCAGCATGGAAACCACCCGAGTGGGTGACGAGAAAAGCCGGGTTCATGCCGGAAAGCGCCTTGTCATCAGGGCATTCCCGGGAAAAGCTGGCGCGCCTTTCGTGAAGGGAATGCGGAAAACCGTAGAGATGGAGCCCCGGGGACGAACGCGTTTCACCCCAGGGGCCTGGACGGAGAACAGGCCCCCGCCGGAATGCGCCGTGATAGACCTTTGTCGCGCTCCGCTCAATCCGCCAGGGCGGTTTCGGCGCGCGGGAACGCCAGCCTCCCAGAAAAATGCCCGTGATTTCACGATCGGACGCATCTGGTGTATCTGCCGGTCCAGATTCCGTTCCACGCGGGGCCGGCTCCCGACGGCGGCGCGGCGCAGTCCTGGCGGCCCCAGGCGCTCCGGGAACGCCGCATCTATCCGAACTGGCACATTTGCTGCGCGAAGCGTGCTTGCCGCTTTTCGCGCAGCGCTCTGGCACCGCGAGGCGCACCCATGATTCCCTGGACCCTGCTCGACACCGCGAAAGTTCCTGGCGGCGCCGACGACCTCCGGCTGAAGCAGCGCGGCGACGAATTCTCCATCATGATTGGGGCGACGGAGTTGATGAACAGTCGCCTCAGCGGCTCGGAGAAGGCGCTGGCCAGCCTTGTCTGTGCGCGGCTCGGCGCGCGACCAGCGCCACGCTTGCTGATCGGCGGCCTCGGCATGGGCTTCACGTTGCGCGAAGCGCTGGCCGGAGCTGGAGCTGACGCCAGCATTGTGGTGGCTGAACTGATGCCGGCGGTGATCGCATGGGCGCGCGGACCGATGGCGACGCTGTTCGGCTCCAGCATGACCGACCCGCGCGTCACCATCCACGAAGGCGATGTGGTGAAGCTCATCCGCTCCGGCCGGGCAACCTATGACGCCATCCTGCTCGACGTGGACAATGGCCCCGGCGGGCTGACGCGCCCGGAGAACGATGGCCTGTACGACATGGCGGGGATCGCCGCCGCAAAGGCCGCCCTGCGTCCTGGCGGCGTCCTGGCCGTATGGTCCTCCGCCCCCGACCAGAACTTTACCCTCCGTCTGCGACGCGGTGGCTTTGACGTGGAAGAGGTGCGGGTGCGGGCCAATGGCAAGGGCGGCGGCGCGCGCCATATCATCTGGATCGCGGTGAAGGGCGGAGTAAACGACAGGCGCGGCGGCGCCGCCCCGGCGCGGAGGAAGCCATGAGCGGGGCGGGCTGTCTGGTTGCCGGCCCGTAGCACAATGTCGTCTTCATCCGGTCGCGAAACATCGTATTGTGGGCTCGATTGGGCTCGGGGGGATAACGATGGCGCGGCTTCCAGTTATGGCGGGCCTGCTTCTTGGTGTGCCTGTGGCGGCGCTGGGGCAGCCGGAACTGACGCCTGGGGAGTGGCGAGGCTCCTACACGTGTGGCCAAAGCCTTGCCGGCGTCACGATTGATATCGGTCCACGCAAACCAGACGCCACCTATGATGGCATCTTCACTTTCTACCCGGTGGCAGGCGACGCGCGCGTGAAAACCGGCGCCTACGCGATCCGGATAACCACCACGGACGGATCGCCAACCCTTGTGGCGAAGCCGGTGGAATGGATCCTCCCGGCCCCGGGCTATTCACACACCGGCTTCACGGCAAACCTCGACGCGAGCGGGCGGGTTCTCGAGGGAAAACTGGATCATCGCCGCTGCCAGGGCATCCGCGTCGCGAAGGGCGGCCAGTTCCCCGATGGCGTCACGGCGCCAGCGTCAGAGGCGCCGCAGGAGGCCCGGCGCAGAAAGGCCGCGACCGACCGCGAGGAACTGGAGCGGCTGGAGCGGCTGGCCGCCGCCGACAGGAGAGCGGAAGCGCGCAGGGCCGCCATGCCCCGCCCCGTGAGTGAAGAAGAGCGGGTCGCCGGGGAGCGCCAGGCGTTGATGCGCCGACTGGCCGGACGCTGGGATGGCGCGGTGTACAGCCGCTCCCACGATACGGTGCGCATGTCGGTCGTGTTTTCTGAAAAGAAGACGGCCGTTGACGGGGTGTTTCTCGACGTCAAGCTGGATTACCCGTTCCAGGGCGGCCAATACGGCCTGTTCTTCGACAAATATTCTGCGGCGCGCATTGAGCGCACGGATGTTCCCGCGAGCGAGCGTCAGCGGCATTTCAGGGCATCGGTCAGCAAGAGCAGTTCGCTCACGGATGATTTCGACCGCGAGGTGCTTCAACTGTTCCCTGGCGACGGCGCCACCGCATATCTGTTCCGGGAGGCGGCGACGGCTCCCCCGTTCCTGCAATCGTGTGAAATCCATGTGAAGTGGATGACCCAGCGGTTCAACGCCTGGGGCAAGGCCAGAGCCCTGAAAACCCGCCATTTCACTGGCCTGCGTAAATACAACCCGGAAAAAGCTTCGCTCGCGGAGGCTTTCGCTGACGATACGTTCCGGACATATTTTGGCGCGACGGTTGGGGAGATGAGCAGCGCGCAATTCGATGAGGTGTTACGGCGCGCGCGCGATTGCGCTGTCACCCGCTCCACATTCTATCGCCCCGAATTGCTTGAAGGCATTGTTGACGTGCGGGCCTCGGGGCCCGACCCGAACGGTTTCAGAAATGGCTTCTGGGTCCGGAAGCCTGGGCGCCTGCCAACCGATCGCGCGCAGGCGCTGGCGATCATCCAGGCGGCGCAGGCATCTGGCCAGGCGCTTCAGGCTCTGGGCGCGACGCTTGATGGACTGGAGAACATCGACGCCATCGAACAGAAGATTGCCGCCGCCATTGACGGCGGAGCGGCCAATGCCCGCCCGGACGCGGTGGAAGCAGCGCTGGCCGGCACGGGGCGCAGGCTCGCCGCCCTCCAGCAGGCCGACGCCCGCAAGCTCGCGGAAGAACGCGAAGCGCGTCACATGCGTCGCATGCAAGGCGTCCGCATCCCCCTTCAGGCAATTCCGGCAGGCCGGCAGGAACTGGTCACGGCTCTCGTCGCGGGCAAACTGACCCGCCTCAATGGCGACGCCCAGAGCTTCCTTGGCGGCGTTGTCGACCAGGCCATCAGCGGGTGCGGCCTTCCGGCCTCGCCAGCCGAGCGCCTCACCCTGCTCCGCCCGCTCGTCACGGCGATCGACCGCTCCGTATTCGGAACCGCCTATGGCGATGCAGACCTGATGAAAATGCTTGGCAGCATGGCGGGCGGACAGGCCATGCATATTGAAGGCCAGGAGACTGTAAAGGCCATCGCCTGCGCCGATCCCTTCCTGGGCGTGTTGCTGGCGGCGATCGCCGATCTCAACGCAACCGCGGGGCAGACAACTGACGGGCGCGAAAGCCTGTTCGTCAGGACCTGCAGCAATGACCGGACAAAAGAACAGTGCGAATGCGTGGCGCGCGAAGCGCGCGCCATCATTCCCGACATTGATCGCAGACCCTATTCACGCGATATCTTTCCCAGCATCATCCATGCGAACCCAGGCGTCAGTCTCCGGGTCGCCATGGTGTGTCGGGTTGGAAACTACTAAGGCGTACACTCATAAAGTTGTTGGCGTTTTAGCCGCTTAATGATTCAAGGCCCCTGATTGTGGGGAGCCTTGATGAGCCGTCGTCGCTATGAACTGACCGACCATGAATGGACAATTACAGATCCACTTTTGCCCAACAAGCCGCGTGGTGTTCCGCGCGTTGACAGGCGCGTGCTCAACGGGATTCTGTGGCGGCTTCGCACTGGCTCGCCGTGGGCGGAGATACCTGAGCGCTACGGCCCCTACACGACCTGCTACAACCGGTTTGTCCGGTGGCGAAAAGCCGGAGTATGGGATCGGCCTCTCGAAGCGGTCTCCGACGCTTGCGAGAGCGATATGTCATGGTTGACTCCACCTGTGTCCGCGCCCACCAGCACGGAGCGACGGGAAACGTATGGCCCGCCCCGTTGCAAGTAGTGACGGTCAGTGGCGTGAGCAGTCTGCATAAACGTATCAGGCATATCGGCATGAGGGCCGCCGCCAAGATGGAGATCCGCGCGTCCCAGTCCTCGTAAGAGGGCCGGCCTCGAAGGCCATTTTCCCGTCAGGGCTTGTGGAACGCCGATCGACTGTCAGGCCATCTTTTTTCACCACTCGCAGCTTTTGGCGCCCGGCGGCGTCCCGCCGGGCGCGATTTCGGTCAGTCTCTCAAGCCACCTTCGCTAAGGCTGGAAACCCATACAATTGTCTGAATTTGTTTACATACTCACCCTCCGAATTGGTTTTTTTGGAGGTGCATGGAGATGA
>NZ_JBLLJM010000044.1:0-24895 GCF_053543495.1 Camelimonas sp. ID_303_24 | reverse complement strand
GTCCCATAGGGCATCCTTCCGTTCCAAAGAAGGGATCGCACCATCAAACCATGGGATCAAACACCTAGCGCTCACGTTCCAATCAGGCTGCGGCCGTCGTGGCTGGCGATCGTGACGTCGATGATCGCGCCGTAGGGGGCAGGGGTTCTCAGGCGCACGGGCGTGAAGGTTTCGGTGCGGGCCTGTTTCCGCTCGACCAGAACGCGGCGACGCTGGCCGACCTCGCTGTCCAGATAGGCCTTGAGCGCGATGTCGCCGGCGGCGCGCAGACGGCGGGCGCGGTCCTTTACCTCGGCGGGGTTCACCTGCGGCATGCGGGCCGCCGGCGTGCCGGGGCGGGGGGAGAACGGAAACACGTGCAGGTGGGTGAGGCCGCATTCGGCCACCAGGTCCAGGGAGCGCTGGAACATGGCTTCGGTTTCCGTCGGGAAGCCGGTGATGATGTCGGCGCCGATCACCACATTGGGGCGCAGGCGGCGGGCTTCGGCGCAGAACGCGATGGCGTCGGCGCGGTTGTGGCGGCGTTTCATCCGCTTCAGGATCATGTCGTCGCCAGCCTGCAGCGACAAATGCAGGTGCGGCATCAGTCGCGGCTCGTCGGCCAGCGCCGCCATCAGATCGGGATCGGCTTCGACCGAATCGATTGACGACAGGCGCAGGCGCGGCAGTTCGGGCGCGTGCTTCAGCACCTGGCGCACGAGGGTTCCGAGGCGCGGTCGCCCTGGCAGGTCATCGCCGTAGCTGGTGATGTCGACGCCGCTCAGCACCACTTCCGCCGCGCCCAGCGCCACGGCCTTGCGCACCTCATCCACCACCAGGCCCATGGGGGCGGAGCGGGATGGGCCGCGACCGTAAGGAATGATGCAGAAGGTGCAGCGATGGTCGCAGCCGTTCTGCACCTGGATGAAGGCGCGCGCCTTCACCGCGTAGCCGTCGACCAGATGCGGCGCGGTTTCGCGCACCTCCATGATGTCGCCGACCAGCGTGCGCGGCGCTTCGGCCGCGCCCGGCGCCAGCAGTGATCGCCAGGCGTCGCCGCGCATCTTCTCGGCGTTGCCGATGACGTGGCCGACCTCTGGCATGGCGCTGAACGTCGCGGGCTCGACCTGGGCGGCGCAGCCGGTCACGACAATGGTGGCGCCGGGGTTCTCCCGGCCAAGCCGGCGGATGGTCTGCCGGGCCTGGCGGGTTGCCTCCGCCGTGACGGCGCAGGTGTTGACGATGACGACAGGCCCCGCGCCGCCAGCCGCCGCCAGGGCGTGGCGCTTCATCGTCTCTGATTCGGCCGCGTTGAGACGGCAGCCGAATGTGACAACCTCGACGGACATCAGGCGGCGTCCGGCGTGGGCCCAGCGGCAAAATCGTCTGGCAACCGGCCTTCCCATTCCAGTTCGGCCGGCCCGGTCATCAGCACATGGCTGTCGCTCTCGCGCCAGGCGACGGTCAACTGGCCGCCGGGCAGGTCGATGGCAACCTCGCGATCGGTGAGGCCGCGACGCATGGCCGCCACGGCGGTGGCGCAGGCGGCGGTGCCGCAGGCCAGCGTCGGCCCGGCGCCGCGCTCCCAGACGCGCAGCAGGATGTGGCCGCGATCCAGAACCTGGGCGAAGGAGACGTTGGTCCGTTGCGGAAACAGTGGATGCCGCTCCAGCGCCGGACCCTGGGTCGCAAGGTCATAGCTCTGCTGGTCGGGGACGAAGCAGACCAGATGCGGGTTGCCCATGCCGAGCGCCGAGGCGGGGCCAGGCGCGCGCCAGCCGGGAAGGTCGACGGCGATCGCGTCCATGTCGGCGACATCGTGGGCGAGGGGGATGTCGCGCCAGTCAAGGCGCGGCGGCCCCATGTCGACGGTGTAGCGGGCCTCATCCACCCGCTGCGCCTCCAGTGCGCCGGCGGACGTTTCCAGCCGCACGCGCTCCGGCCCGCCGTCGCGGCCGATGGCCCATGCGACGCAGCGCGTGCCGTTGCCACAGGCGGCGGCTTCCGAGCCGTCATTGTTATAGATGCGCATGAAGGCGGCGGCGCTGTCAGAATCGTGCAGGGCCATCAACTGGTCGAAACCCGACCTTTGGCGGGCGGCGATGGCGCGGGCTTCGGCGGGCGTGATGATGTGGTCGCGTCCGCGCAGATCCATGACCAGGATTTCGTTGCCGATGCCGTTCATCTTCAGGAAGGGAAAGCCGGCGAGGGGCGAGGCGGCGGCCATGGCGTGCGAAATCCTGTTTTCGGGCGCGGCCGTCAATGCGACCTGGACAGCGCCCTGCTAAAGCATGGCCCCTATATGGCTCCGGCGGCCGCAAAAAGCCAGCTTTGCCAGTGGAGCTGTCCTGCCTGAATGATGCTGCAATCGCGCGTGAGCGGGAGCGGCCCGCATGGTGCGTTTGCCAGGTTCGCAGGCTGTTGTGCGCCAGCGCCGGGTTTTGTGTGCGGGCGCTCGCACGTTGACGCAAAGCGGCCTACATTCCGCCGCAGGGCGCGTGGACGATTCTGGCGATGGCCCTCCCGGCGATGATTCCTGACGGGTGCGGTCTGGCCAGGAGTGGGGTCGGGCTGAAGGTCGCAGCAGCGGCCGCAGGGCGCGAAAATGGTGATCGGCGATGCAGCGCATGGAATGTGAGGCGGCTATTCGGCGGATGGGGACCCAGGCTTCACGCGGCCGCGCGTTCGCGCGCACCGTGGCGGACCCCGGTTGGTCCGGGTCCGCCAGGTTGATGCTGGCGTCGCTGCTGGCTCTGGCCGTGATGCTGTGCGCGGCGGCGGCCCGGGCTGAGGGCGCCGATGGCAAGGGCGCCGCCGTTACCCCGCCAGGATCGGGCGCCTCTTCCGCTTCGCCGGCCATGGCGCAGCCTGGGGCGGCGCAGCCGGCTGCAGGCGCCCAGAAACCGGATGCCCAGAAGCCGGCCGTCCAGAGCCAGGATGCCAAAGATCAGGTCGTGAAAGATCAGGGCAACGACCTGAAGAAAAACGGCGGGCCGTCTGATGACGGGCGCGTGGGGCCGGCCGGCGAAGGCACGGACGAGGACGCGGCGACGCTGCCGGAGCCTGATGACGGCAAGCCGCGTCGTGGGGCCGAAGGACCGCCGCCGGCGCCGCGTGGCCCGACGGCCTATGCGGGGTTGCCGACCCTGTTGCCGTCGCCGGCCGAGGCCGGGCATATTGATGAAGTTGAATTGCCAAAGCGCACCATGGCGATCCTGTCCGGCCGCAGCAGCTGGGATGATGGTTTCAAAAGCCTGTTCGACAGCTTCGACGCCATTGCCGCAGAGTTGGCGAAAGCGGGCGTGAAACCGGGGGGGCGGCCGCTGGCGGTGTTCGTGTCCACCGATGAAAATGGTTTCAGCTTTGAGGCGATGACGCCGGTGGCGGCCGCGCCGGCCGATGCGGCGAAGGTTGGCGGCGGCGTGCGTTTCGGCGAATCGCCGGCCGGCAAGGCAATTCGCTTCACCCATAAGGCGCCTTATGAGGAAATCGACACCACCTATGAGGCGATCACTGCTTATCTCGATTCCAGGAATATTGCCGCTCAGGACGCCTTCATCGAGGAGTATGTGACCGATCCGAAGGATCCGTCCGACGCCACGCTGCAGATCAATATCTATGTCCAGCCGAAGCCGGCTGGCGGCGATGCGGGCAAGAACCCTGCGAATTCCGCGCCGGTCAACCCGCCGCAGGCCGGGCAGAAGCCGGATGCCGCCGGAGGGCAAACCCCGGCGACGACGCCTGATCCGGCGTCGCCGAAAGACGGCCCTGCTGGCAAGCCCGCCCGGTGAAGGCGCGCGGCGGCGACGCGAGGCGCCCGCCTGTCGCCGTTGTGCAGGCCGGCGCAGCAGCGGCCCGCCGGGGTGATTCTTGACTCTCAGGCGTTTACGGCCCATTAGCATGGAGATTGCCCGAACGATTGTTCGCGAGCCGCCGACCGGCAGGGGCCTTGCACAGGTTCTCCGGAGGTCAACGTCCGACAGCGCGATGCGCCCTCGGGCGCTGTTGGCGTTTGCGCACATCCGCCGGGCGCCGCATTGTTCGCGCAGCTTTGCTGCCGGTGAAACTGGAGACGGGTTTTTGGGGCATTCCGCCGACATAAACGCTGGATCGCATGGCGCGCCCGCCGGGGCGCCGGGCGTGAACGACTCCATCAACGCCGTCTGCCCGTGGACAGGCAAGCCAATCAGCGCCGATGGCCTGACGCTTTACGCTGGCGCGGTTGTGGGGTTCGCCAGCGCCGAACTGCGGGACCAGTTCGCCAGGGCCGTGCGCCAGTTTGAGGACGCGCTGGCGGTGCGCCGGGCCGAAACCGCAGGGAATTCCGAATAATGTTCGAGAGCCTTTCCGAGAAGCTTTCCGGCATCCTCGACTCCCTCACGCGCCGCGGCGCGCTGTCGGAGGACGACGTCAACGCCGCCCTGCGTGAGGTGCGCCGGGCGCTGCTTGAGGCGGATGTGGCGCTGGAAGTGGTGCGCTCGTTCACCGACAGGGTGCGCAGCCGCGCTGTCGGCGCCGAGGTCATCCGCTCGGTGACGCCGGGCCAGATGGTGGTCAAGATCGTCCATGACGAGCTGGTCGCCATGCTCGGCGCGGAAGGCGAAACGCTCGATCTGGAAGCGGTGCCGCCGGTGCCGGTGCTGATGGTCGGCCTGCAGGGCTCGGGCAAGACCACCACCACAGCCAAGATTGCCCGCCGGCTCAGCGAGCGCAACAAGCGCAAGGTGCTGCTGGCGTCGCTCGATACCCGCCGCCCGGCCGCCATGGAACAGCTGGCCGTGCTGGGCCAGCAGGTGGGCGTGGCGACGCTGCCGATCGTGCCGGGTCAGAACGCGGTGCAAATTGCAAAGCGCGCCATGGAGGCCGCCCGTTTCGGCGGCTACGACGTGGTGATGCTCGACACCGCCGGCCGCGTCACCATCGACGAGGAGTTGATGGAAGAGGTCGCCCAGGTCAAGGCGGCGACCAATCCGCATGAGGTGCTGCTGGTCGCCGACGCGCTGACCGGCCAGGACGCGGTCAACACCGCCCGCGCCTTCGACAGCAAGGTTGGCGTCACGGGCATCGTGCTGACCCGTATGGATGGCGATGGCCGCGGCGGCGCGGCGCTCTCCATGCGCGGCGTCACCGGCAAGCCGATCAAGCTGGTCGGCACCGGCGAAAAAATTGACGCGCTGGAAGAGTTCCATCCCCAGCGCGTCGCCAACCGCATTCTCGGCATGGGCGACATTGTCTCGCTCGTCGAGAAAGCAGCCGAGACCATCGACGCCGAAAAGGCCCAGCGCATCGCCGAGAAGATGCGCAAGGGCAAGTTCGACCTGGAAGACATGGCCGACCAGCTGGCGCAGATGGAAAAGGTCGGTGGCATGAAGGGCGTGCTCGGCATGCTGCCGGGCATGGGCAAGATCCGCAGCCAGATCGAGCAGGCCAATATCGACGACAGCATCTTCCGCCGCCAGCGCGCCGTCATCATGTCGATGACCCCGCAGGAGCGGCGCAATCCCGACGTTCTGAAAGCCTCGCGCAAGAAGCGCGTCGCCGCCGGCGCCGGGGTGAAGGTGGAGGACGTCAACCGGTTGCTGAAGCAGCACCGGCAGATGGCCGACGTAATGAAATCCATGGGCAAGGGCGGTCGCGGCGGTCTCGGCGCGGCCCTCGGCAACATGTTTGGCATTGGCGGCGGTGGTTTGCCAGGCGGTCTTCCGGGCGGCATGCCCGGCATGCCCCCTGGCGGTCCGACGCCGGAAATGCTGGCCGAAGCGCAGAAGGCGCTGGGCCAGATGGGCAAGGGCGGCAAGATGCCGGAATTGCCGCCAGATTTCGGCAAGGCGCTGAAAGGCGGCCTGCCAGGGCTTGGCGGTCTCGGCGGATTGGGCAAGCTGCCGTTCGGCAAGAAGAAATAGGCGCCGTTTTCAAAAAACCCGTCTTCACACACCCGTTTGCCGGGCGCGGTCCAGCCGGACCGCGTCGCGGAACAGTTTTTGAACTTTCGAGCATTCCCAGGAGATACCAATGGCTCTGAAAATTCGTCTCGCCCGTGGCGGCGCCAAGAAGCGCCCGTTCTACCGCATCGTCGTGGCCGACGCCCGTTCGCCGCGCGACGGCCGTTTCATCGACCGTCTGGGTTCGTATGATCCGCTGAAGGCCAAGGACGACGCCACCCGCATCGTGCTCGACGTCGAGAAGGCGAAGGAATGGCTGGCCAAGGGCGCCCAGCCGACCGACCGCGTGCTGCGTTTCCTCGACAACGCCGGCGTGCTGAAGCGCGAAGCCCGCAGCAACCCGAAGAAGGGTGAGCCAGGCGCCAAGGCCAAGGAGCGCGCCGCCGCTGAAGCCGCGGCCGCTGAAGCCGCCGCTGGCGGTGAAGAGGCTTCTGCGTAATTCGTGATGACCAGGCGGTTCCGCGCCCCGCCCGCTTCGCGGGCATCTGACAGGCCTGCCTCCGCACCCGGAGGCAGCGCGGGCGCGCCCGCCGCTGCGCCGCAGGCAAAGGCTGACGATTCGCGTGAGAGGGGGCGGTCCGCTCCCTCCCGCACCCCCGAAGGATGCGTGGTGGTGGCCGAATTTGGCCGCGCCCACGGCGTCCGGGGCGAGGTCCGCCTCAAGTCGTGGACGGCCGATCCGGCCAGCGTTCGCGATTATGGACCGTTTATAAGCGCTGACGGGCGTCCGCTGCGCCTGACCAGCCTGCGCCCCGCCCCTGGCGGCGAGGCGGACATGTTCATCGTGCAGGTGGAGGGCGTCAACGACCGTTCCGCTGCCGAGGCGCTGGCGCGCCAGCGGCTGTTCACGCCGCGGGACCGCCTGCCGCAGCTGGACGATGAAGACGAGTTTTACCTGGCCGATCTGGTTGGCCTTGCCGTGGAGAACGATGACGGTCGCCGCATTGGCGATGTCATCGCCGTGCACGATTTTGGCGCTGGCGACGTGATCGAGATCCGGCCCGGGACAGGCGCTCCAGCAGGAGTTGGGGAGAAGCGCGGCTCCGTCATGGTTGCCTTCACGCGCGATTTCGTGCCGGTGGTCGACATCGCGGGCCGCCGCCTGGTGGTGACGCCCGATCCGTTCCTGAGCGATGGCCAGGAGACCGATGGCGAGGGGACGGATGACCAGGGCCCTGAGGATAACGGCCCGCGTGGTTCTGCCGGCGACGGGGCTGCATCGTGACTGATGGATTCCAGTCGGGCGACACAGCTCAGAGGCCAGCGCGCGCGCCCTGGCGGGCCAGCGTGCTGACCCTGTATCCGGAGATGTTTCCCGGCCCCATGGGCGCCTCCCTGGCCGGCGACGCCCTGTCGCGCGGCCTGTGGAGCCTTGAGGCGCGCAATATCCGCGATCACGGCCTTGGCCGGCACAAGGCGGTGGACGACACGCCGTTCGGCGGCGGCCCCGGCATGGTGCTGCGCGCTGACGTGCTGGCGGCGGCAATCGACGCCGCGGCGCCGGCTGATGACGCGCGCCCCCGTTTGCTGATGTCGCCGCGCGGCCGCCCGCTGACCCAGAAGCGGGTGCATGCGCTGGTCGACGGACCTGGCGTCATCATGGTCTGCGGCCGTTTCGAGGGCGTGGATGAGCGGGTGATCGCCAGCCGCGATCTCGAGGAAGTGTCGATTGGCGACTATATCCTCTCCGGCGGCGAAATGGCGGCGCTGACCATTCTGGACGCCTGCGTCCGGCTGATTCCCGGCGTCATGGGGGCGTTTACCTCGGCCGGCGAGGAAAGTTTCGAAAACGGCCTGCTGGAATATCCGCACTACACCCGGCCCCGGAGCTGGGAGGAGCAGGACGTTCCGGAGGTGTTGATGTCGGGCGACCATGGCCGCATAGAGCGCTGGCGCCGCCAGCAGTCGCTGGCGATCACCCGGGCGCGCCGGCCGGACCTGCTGCCGCAGGACAGCTGAACTTGCGTCCGGATTAGCCGGCAGTTTTGCAACAGGTTGGGCAGACATGACGCGCATCAGGGATATTCCGGGCCGCCTGATCCCGGACGCCTATCCATTTTCTTTCGTCATCCGCGCCACCTATGGCGATCTGGACGCCAACCATCACATCAACAATGTCGCCCTGCTGCGCTTTGTTGAAGAGACGACGGCGAGCCTCAACATGCGGGTGTTCGGCGAGGATGCGATCGTGCGCCCTTCGGGCGGCGTGCAACTGCTCACCGCCGCCGTCAGCATCGATTTCGTGGCGCAGGGCTTTTATCCGGGCGATATCACCGCCGCCGCCGGCATTGCCCATCTGGGGCGCACGTCTTTCGTCTATGCGTCAGCCCTGTTTCAGCCCGGGCGGTGCATTGCGGTGGCCAACACCACGCTGGTTTACGCCCGTGACGGCAGGGGCGTATCGGTCGCAGACGACGCCCGCGCCGTCATGCAGGCCTTCCTGTTGAAAAGTTAAGGTTAATTATCGTAAGTGGCGACTGTTTACTTCGCGGTCACCAACTTGCCGTAAATCATCAACATAGAGGCGGCCCGTTTTCTCCGCCGCTCAACCAGATCCCGGTTCCGGGTCATTCCGAGAAGCTCCCATGGCTGTAAACACCCTGTGCTATGCGTTGATTGCGTTTGTCACTCTTGCGCTGCTGGCCGTGCCGCGCGTGTTGCCGGCGATTGGCTGAGCAGGGTGGCGGGAGCGTCGCGACGCGGCCAGGTCGTGTAACGCGATGCCGGAGCCGGACGTTTGCATGCGCGGATCCGGCTGGCTGACATATTCGGGCCACTGTTGCGGGCCATGAGAGAGACATGCGGAGCAGAAGCCGTGCGTCCGGCTTTTCCTCTGCTTCCCCCAGGGAGCATGGCTTGCCGTCGCCATAAGCAATGCTCATTGCGTCAACTCATGCTATAGCACCGCAATCATGCAAAATCGTCCGCTCATCATCGACAAGAAGCGCGAAGACCTCCCGCCGCTCCGGGTTCGCCATGAACCGCCGACCATCGCGGAAGCGCTGGCGGCCGCCAGTGATCTCTCCGACGATGCCGAGGAGCGCATCGCCATTGCCGCCAGCCTGATGGGCGTGCCGGAGGAGGACGTGCGGCCGGTCGCGACCGAACTGGCCCGGGTCCGGCCGCAGAAGGTTCTCACCATTTCCACCCGCTCCAGCACGGCCCGCCAGGTTGTGGTCGAGCGCAAGGTGGTTGTGGAGCGCCGCACCCCGCGCGCCACGCTCGCGCGCGTCCGCTGAGACTGCGCCGGCGCATTTTCGCAAGACGGGCAGCGCTTTTCGTGATGGAAATGCGCGCAACCACAGAGCTGGTCCGCGCCCCGCGGGCCAGAGTTCGCCCGAAGAACTGTGGCTGAAGAACTCTGGCTGACGTGCCCTGATTATCTGTCCGGATCGGCCAGACCCTGTGAACGCGGGACGAAATCGCGCGCGGTTGTTCCGGGCTGGGTGGTTTTTCTGACGAAATGATGCGCGCCTCCTGCTGGAAACTGTTCCGGCAATGGCTCCGGTTGCGACATCGCTGGCTGGTCGTCTGGCTACGTCGGGCTCCTGCCGGGGCGACGCGTTCTGGCCATGTTGGCGGGGCGGTCATCCAGGGAAAGCATTTCCGCCAGATTCCCTTGCCAGCTTCCCTTGCCAGGTTTTCCTCGTCGGTTTTTCCTGGCCTGTCTTCCCTGGCGTGGCAGGCCCATCGCGGGCCGGGCGGGCATGATGCGCCGCCACATTCTCCAATACATCCACCACGCCGTTGAGACAGCGGCGGCGGTCCAGGAGCAGGGCCTTGCGCCAGCGGGCGTGGCGCTCACGTTTCGTCTGCGCCGGGCAGCCTGGAGCAAGGGCCTGGACGACGGCCGCCGCAAGGGCCGCCGCATCGTGGGGCGGGCACAGCAGCGCCGCGGTTCCGAGAAACTGCGCCAGCTCCATATCGGCGGCGCCGGTGATGACCACCGGCTTGCCGCTGGCCAGCATGCCGGCGAGGCGGGAGGGCAGCGCCAGTCCATCCCAGGCCGGATCCTGCGGCATGATGTGGACGTCGGCGAACTGGAGCAGGGCCGGCAGGGCCTCCTCTGGCTGCAACGGCAGGAAGCGGACGTTGGCCAGGTCCGCCGTTGCCGCCGCCAGGTTGGCGCGCAATGGCCCATCGCCGGCGACGACAAACACCAGATCGTCGCGGTGACGCAGCAGGCGCGCCGCCCCGGCCAGCAGCAGGGGCGCGTGCTTGCGGTTGATTGAGCCGGCATAAAGCACGATGCGCTTTTCATCGCCAATGTCGGCCAGGCGCCGCCAGGCGGCGGCGCGGGCCGGGTCGTGACCGCGCGCGATGCGCGGAACGTCAATCCAGTTGGGCCAGAGGTGGATGCGGCTGCTGGCGACGCCGCCGCGGGCCAGCGCCCGGCTCATGGCGGGGGACAGGGTGACGACGGCATGAAACCGCTGGCGCAACCGCGTCAGGCGCGCCGCCAGGGCGGCGGCGTATTTTTTGCCCCGGCCATCGCCGGCCCCAACGGCGGTCTCAGGTTCAAGATCGTGCACATGCAGCGCGAGCCCGGCGCCTGTCAGGCGGGCCGCCGCCACCGCCGCCGGCGCCGCCAGCAGGGTGGGCTCGACACAGACAACCAGGCCGGGCCTGTCGCGCAGAATGCGCCAGATCACCACGGGGGCCGAGGTGATCGCAAAGCCCAGCGGAGCCAGCAGGCGCCATGCCCCGCGCATGGGCCGCCGCAGGATCAGCGGACAGCGCCAGATCGTCACGCCATCACGCTCTTCCCGCGCGTAGCGGTTGCGAAACCCCTGCTCCCGCCACGGGCGGGCGTCCCAGTGGGGATAATGCGGCGGCGCGGTGATGACGCTGACCGCGTAACCGCGCCGCGCCAGTTCGTTGACGATGTCTGCGGTATAGCGACCGACCCCGACAATCTCTGGCGCGTGGTTCATGCCGTAGACGAGGGCGCGCGGCGCGTTGGCCAGCTTGCTGGACTGGCCGGTTGTGTAGGTCCGGGGAGCCTCCGGCCAGAAACTTTACTATGGGCGAATTCCGGTCGATCGGACGCTTCCGTCTGGTTGGGAAACGCTCTAGCCATGAAAATATCTCCGCGTGGCGGCCTCGCCATGAGCGCCCGGCGGCCCATAGCGGGGGGTGCGGGCCGGATTGACCCGCGTCAGCATCACGGCGCCGAGTTTGCCATGCGCGGCCAGACGCGCGCCCATGCGCCGCGCCAGGCCGCGCGGCGTGCGGCCCCAGCGCAGCGCCAGCACGGCGGTGTCGGCCGTGCGCAGCAGCATGCTGGCGTCTTCGGTCACATCCATGGGCGGCGCATCAACAACAACATGGTCGAACGCCAGCGCCATTCGGCGCAGCAATGGCGCGGCGGAGATATCGACAAGCGACAACGGGGGGTTCGCCCCGCCGGCCATGGCGCCGGCGGGAACCACCGCCACATTGGCCCGGCGCACGCTGGCGCTGGCAAATGGCGCGCCGGCCCGCAACATGTCTGTCAGCCCCAAATGGGCGCGCAGGTCAAAAAAACGCGTCAGCCCGGCGTTGCGCAGGTCGGCGTCGACCAGAACGACGCGATGTCCCGCCTCCGCGAGTGACAGGGCGAGGCCGATGGCCGTGGTGGTTTTTCCGTCCCCGGGTTGCCCGGACGTGACCAGCACGATCCTGCCGCGCCTGGGCTCTGGCAGCGCCGGAGCCATTGCCAGGGCGGGATGCGCGCGCGTCGCTTCCAGGCTCATCCGGACGGCGCGGAAACTTTCGGCGAAACGCGACTGCGGGCGCAGGGCGACGGTTGTCGCGGGCTGCATGACATGACCGCGCGCCTTGCGCTCGCCGGCGCCAAGCATTGGCGCCCCGGTGACGCGGGCGATGCCGAGGTCCGCTGCGACCTGCTCGGGAGAGAGGCAGGGATCGAGCATGCTTTCCCGCAGCAGCGCAACGCCCAGAACGGTGATCGCGCCGGCCACCGCGCCGAGGATCATCAGGGGAACGGGGGGCGCGAGGCGCTGCGCCGCTTCCGCCACGGCGGGCGACATGATGCGGGCTTCAGGTTCCGCGACCTGGGTCAATTCCTGCAACCGCCGCAGACGGGCCAGCGCCGCCTCATACGCTGCCCGGTCGGCGCCAGCCTGCCGCTCCAGTTCCCGCAACCTGATTGCCGCATCGCTGGCCGCCCCCTGGGGCGCCGCTTCCGTCTGGCTGGCGTCGAGCGACTGGCGCAGGGCGGTTTCGCGCGCGGCGGCGATGTCAGCTTCGGCCCGCAATGTCTTCATGGTCCGCTCGCGCTCGGCGCTGATCTCCCTGGCCATGGCGCCGATCTGGGCGCGCATGGCGGCGCGCTCCGGGTATTGCGGGCCATAGCGGGTGGCCAGATCGGCATCGCGCCGTGCGAGATCCGTCATCTGCCGGCGCATGGCCTGCACCGCCGCAGAGATATTTTCACTGTCATCGCCCGGCGTTGCCGACGAGAAGCGCTCAAGGCGGGTTCTGGCGTTGATGGCGGCGGCGCGGGCTTGCGCCAGGCGCGCGTTCATGTCGGCGAGTTGCTTCTCCGCCAGGCTGGCGCCGCTGGCGTCGCCCCCCGCCACCAGCGCATGTTGCCGCCGCCAGAGCGCCGCCGCACGCTCCGAAGCCTGCAATTGCTGTTCCAGCGCCGGCAGGCGTGCTTCCAGGCTGCCGACGAGCCGGGTGGCGGCATCAATTTTCAGCTGGCGATGCTCGGTGACCCAGGCGTTGGCCACGCTATTGGCAAGGCCGGCGGCGATGTCTGGCGCATGCGCCGTGGCGGTGATCCGCCAGACCATGGTGCGCGGCAGGCGGCGAACCGCAAGCTGGTCTTGCAAGGTCAGGGCCGGATCGCGATGGCGCGCGGCGCCCAGCCCTGGCGCACTGGCCAGGGCCCTGAGCAGAACCGGGCGCGACAGCGCCATGAGCCCCTGATTTTCGACGGCTGCCTCCGGCAGGCCGGCCCCATCGTCCATCCGCCCGCTCGCCCCGGTCCGCGATGGCGTCAGCTCGATGTCGGCGAATGCCTGCCATTGTTGGGGAAGCCAGACGAGCGCGATGACCGCAGCGAGCAGGCCGAGCGCCGCGCCGCCCGCCATGGCGGGGCGATGGCGCCGCAATGCGTTCACGCCGCGCGCCGCGACCGGCGTCTCACCGGCCGGATGCGCGCCGGGACCGGCAAGGCGGACATCCCCGGGGGGCGCCAGGCGCGGCGTCATGCGCCCGCCTCGCCCGAACGCGGAGCCGGGAGCCGCCAGCCTGCGGTGATCATCGCCGCCGCACTCACCGCGAGGCTGAGCCACAGGGGCTTGAGCGCCGTGCGCACCGGATAGGCCGCCATCAGATACAGGCAGGCCATCACCAGCATGCCGGCCACCGCGCCGGGAAGAGGGGAGACGCCCGCCGCCCGCGCGCCCATGCGAAAGGCGCAGGCGACAAGGGCGACGAACGCCAGCTGGCTGGCGGCGCCGAACCACGCCAGCTCCACATAGCCAGGCATGGGCGCGAAGGCGTGCAACCGGACCTGGGCGTCGAGAATGTCGGCGAAGCCGTCGATGGCCGACGGCAGGGGCGAGAAACTGAGCCAGATATAGCGGTCCGGGAAGGCAATGGTCCCGGAGGCGGCGGCGCGCCATTCGCCGATGCCGGCGGCGACGGCGAAGATGCCCTCCGTTATGTTGCCGGCGAGCCGGGGAGCCCATTCGCCGGTCCGGGCGATCTGTCCGGGCAGGAGCGCCAGACTTGCAAGGCCATGCTCGCCGCTGTTGCGGCCGGCCAGCGCTCCGGCAAGAGCGACAAGGATCGCCAGCCCGCCCAGCGTCAGCCGCAGCCGCGCGGCGCGCCAGCCACAGCCGGCAAGCGTGAAGAATGTGAAAGCGGCCGGCGCTAGCGCCGCCGCGCGGGAGTGCGCCGCCAGCAGCCAGATCGTCGTCACAAGCGCCTGAAGCAACAGCAACGCCGCCAGCGGACGGGAATGGCCTGGCGCGGCGATCATCGCCGCAGCCATGGCCGCCGCAGCGGCGCCTGTGAGTGGCAAGGCGCCAAGCGCCAGAGCTGAGGGGGCGCCGCGCGTCATGACTGCCGGATCCGTCAGGTCCAGATAGTGGGACGCCGCCCACAACCGCTCCAGGTCCAGCGTCGGCATCGCCGCGAGAAACAGCGCCGCCCAGATGGTCGCACAGGCGGCGGCCATCAGTGTTGAGGCCGGCGTTTCGCGGCCTTGGGATGGCGACAGCCGGCTGGCTGTTTCCAGCAGGCGCGTGGCCAGAAACAGGATGGCGGCGGCGACAATGGCGACAAGGAGATCGGCGTCGCGATCGGCTCCGCCATAGAGGTCCAGCATCTCATGGCTGGCAAGGTCGAGCCTGACCAGCCAGGCCATTGCCTGGGCGGCCACGAGATAGAGCCTGAACAACAGCAGCGCCGGCGCGCCGCGGGCCTGGCGACGTTGCCCCAGAAGCATGATCAGTTCGGCGGCGATAATCAGGGCGATGGCGACGTCATCCATGATGCCCGTCCATTTCGACGGGCGCCGGAGCCAGGGGCGGCGCGCCCAGCAAACGCGCGGCCTGGGCCAGGGCTGTCGCGCGCTCGCGCCGGAAACGGCGCAGGGCATTCCTGCGATGCGCCGGAAGCCAGGCGGGGTCAGCGCGGATGGTCCCGATCAGCTCCAGTGCATGCGGGACGAAATGGCTTTCCGACGCCAGCACGACGCCCGCATCGCCCACCAGATCGCGAATGCAGCCCCGGTCCGTTGCCAGCACGGGCACGCCCTGCGCCATGGCCTCCAGCACCACCAGGGGCTCCGCTTCATTGGCGTAACGGCTTGGAAAAACCAGCAGGTCGATCTGCTGGTAGAATGCGCTTTTCGCGGCGCCGTCGACAGGCCCCAGCCATGTGACCTCGCCCGCGGCCACGCTCTGGTCGATGGCCATGCGGTCTTTCTGCGAGGCGACAGGCCCGGCCAGCAGGCAACGCACTCCGTGCTGGGCGGCCAGGGCGCCGGCCAGGGCAAGAAACAGGTCCAGTCCCTTTGCCGGCGACAGATTGCTGATCATGCCGATAACAAGCGGGCGGCCGGCGCGCGCGCTGTCCATGATCTCAACCATGGCCGCGGGCTCGATGAACGCGGCGTTGGACAAAGTGGTGAGCCGCAGCGAACGGCCATAGCGCTGGCGCAGGGCGTCCGCCATGGGGCGCCGCAACGCCACGTGCACGGCCTGCTGGCCGCCCAGCTTCAGCAGGGCGGCCAGCAGGGGGCGCCGCCGGTCCGGGGCGATGTGGCTGTGATGATGGAAGGCGAGACTGCACCCGGCCAGTCGCGCCGCGACGGCGAGCGCCATGGCGTAGAGCAGGCCGGCGCCGCCGTCGCAGCCAATGTGGACGCGCACCGGATCGCCGCGCAGTCGCCGCTCCTGAACCAGGGCGAGCGCCGCCGCCGCCGCGCGCCGCGCCCGTCGCCAGTGGTAGGCGGGGTTCGTTCGGGAGCCTGGCGCGGCCAGGTTGAACACGACCGGCTTTGCGCCCGCCTGTTCAGCCAGGCTGGCGAGGCCCCGCATGGCCATGGCGTATCCATGCACTGGCGGCGGCAGCGGCCCGAGCAGAATGTGACGGGGAGGGGCTGGCTGGATATTCGGGGCGCTGGGCATGGGCTCCTCCAGGCAAGGCTGGCTCCGCTGGGCGACGTCGCCCCGGCCGGGCGGGGCACCCCATGGCGATGACGCCGGCTGGAACATCGTGGAAGGCGGACGAGCGGGCGCCGAGCACGGCGCCGTCGCCGATGGCGACGCCAGGGCCCACCATGGCGTCCATGGCGACCCAGGCCTGGTCGCCGATGACGATCGGGGCCGTCGTGTAACGAAAATCAGCGCGATCAACGGCATGGCCGGCGGCGCAGAGATAGCTGCGCTGGGAAATGACCGCGTGTGCGCCGATGGCGATGGGGGCGAGGTTGTAAAGTTCCGCCCCGCTGCCGATCCAGGCGTGGTCGCCAATCGACAGCTTCCACGGGTAGGCGATGCGCGCCGACGGCATGATGCGGACGCCGGCGCCAATCCGGGCCCCAAACAGCCGCAAGATCTGGCGGCGCCAGCCATGCAGGGGCTGTGGCGACCAGGCAAACAGGCTGGCCTGGGCGATGCGCCATAACGCCACCACCACGAGGCTGCGCCCCCGGAAACCCGGCGGTACGCGGAAACGGCGCAGGTCCTGAAAAACCGGCGGCGCGTTGTCGGAATGCCGCTCGCCCGTGACCGCATCCAGCTCGCGGCCCCAGGGGGCGGTAGAGGCAGCGGACGCCGCCACAACCTTCAGGCGTGCTGGCGGGTGGGCCGGAATGCCGCGAGGACCAGTGGCGTGGGAGGTGGCCGGCCGCTCGCCCGCGCCTGCATGGAACATGTTCATGATTACAGCATCCTTTGCACGCTGAGCACGGTGACGATGCGCCGTTGCGGCTGGCCCGGGGAAAAGGTCTGGCGGATCGCCGCCACTTCCAGACGCGCCAGCCATTCCGGACTGAACGCCCAGGCCAGCGCCGCCGTGGCGCTGGTTGTGTGGTCGTCGCGGGCGGCGGAGGAGGAAAATGAGGAAGGCGGCAGGGGGCGCCAGCGGGCGCGCTCCCAGGCGGCGGCGAGCGTCAGTTTGAGCGTGGCGACGGGCGTCCAGCGGGCCGAAAGCGACAGCAGGGTTTGCCGTCCAGCCCGCCAATGGCTTTCAGAGGCAATGCGTTGGACCGGGGCCGCCAACCCGGCGTCGGGCGGCAGGCCATCGGCCGCGCCGGTTTCGGCGCGCGCCGCAAATACGAGACTCCGTCTGGGGCTCCAGGAGAGCGCCCCGCCCAGAACCGGCAGCACGGCGCCATGCGCCGGCCTGTCCATGCCCGCATAGATTTTCCCGGAGAAGAGGCTGATCTCCGGAAAAAGCGCGCCGGCGACAAGTCGCTCGCGTCCGGCGGCGCCATTTTCCGTGCGCCAGCGGGTTGCCGCTATTTCCGCATAGGGCTCAAATTGGTGGGAAAACCGGCGCGACGCGCGCAACGCCCCGGAGAGGACGCCGTCATCCCCGACCTGCCGCATCAGGGGCGAGGACCAGCGACTGCTGGCGGCGGCGCCCTGCGCGGTGAAGGTGAAATCTCCCGCCTGTTTCACCGCGCTTATGCCGCCGGCGAGGCGTTCGCAGGTCGCCAGATCAACGCGGGCCGAGCCGCAGGCCAACTGGCGTCCATCCCCGGAAAAGCCGCTGCCGGGTCCTGGGGCGATGGGCCCGGCGGCCAGCCCCAGCCGCGCAGCCTCCAGCCGCGCTGCCTCGAGGCCAATGTCGACCCACATATCATTTGCCGGCTGATATCTGATGGCGCCGCCGAAACGATAGCCCGCGCCAGGCGTCGCCTGTGAGGCGTAAAGGGGAAGGTCAACGGCGCCATGGGCCGAGAGCCGTACGCTCCCCAGATCACGGGTGAGGAGGGCGGCGGGACGGGCGCGCAGACTGGCCGCCGGTTCGCCGCCATTGTCGTTGACGGCGTCCAGCCTCACGCTGGCATAAATATCCCAGCCGGCAATCGTGGTGGTGGGACGTCGCGCCATATCGGCGTCGCGCCGCGTCTCCCTGTCCTGCAAGGGCCGGGCGGGCGCTGTCGCCGCGCCGGCGCTCAGGGGCGCCGCTGCTGATGCTGGAGACCATGAACGGGGCTTTTCCCATGCCGGTCCCCCGTCGCGCATCAGGGCGGGTTCGCCCATCCACATCCGGCTCCAGATATCCTCATGGGCCAGGGCCGGCTGCGCCCCCAAACCGGCGGCGCAGGCCGGCACCAGCGCCAGACCGGAGCGGGCGCCAAACCAGGCGCGGATACAGGGCCAGGAGTAGCCGCCAGACCAGGAATGGGCGCCAGACCACCAGTCGGCCCCAGGTCGCGAGACAGGGTGGATGCGCGCGCCGGGCTGACCGGGCGCCGCGCCCGATCGCATCGCATACAGCGCCCGAGGACCGGAAGAATTGGCCGCAGGTGTATTTTGCGCCCGCCTGTGCTGGTCGCGGGCGACCCGATTCTGACATGCGTTCGCACCAGTAACGGGCATCAGGCTGACAGGAGGGTGGTTGCGGTGGTTCAGCATCGTGAAGTGATATTCAAATGTATTTTAATTTTAATCAATAATGATGATTATATATATTTGTATCAATTTGGTTGTTGCTGGTTGTGGGTTGCCGATTCATGCTGCTGGTCTGCGCTCGTTTGCGTTGACCAGCTGACGTTTTTTACCCGGCAGGGTCAGGCCGCCGG
This sequence comes from Camelimonas sp. ID_303_24, assembly GCF_053543495.1. Taxonomy (NCBI): domain Bacteria; kingdom Pseudomonadati; phylum Pseudomonadota; class Alphaproteobacteria; order Hyphomicrobiales; family Chelatococcaceae; genus Camelimonas; species Camelimonas sp. ID_303_24. Next base: position 6,697 of record NZ_JBLLJM010000044.1, on the reverse strand, counting down.
GCGGTCGGGCCGGCCCGGCTGACAGTGACGTTCCCGCGGGCAGGGGCGTCCGGGCGCGGCCCATGCCAACCCGTCAGCCGGGGCTGGCATGCCCACCTGCGCCCTGCGGTCCCAGGCCGGCGTCCGGTCCCGATTGTGAAGGCGCTGGCGCATTGGCGACGGCGCCTTCACGACTGGCTGCAAGGGCTTCATCACCAAGGGCTTCATCACGAAGGGCTTCATCACCCTGGGCTGGGCATCGCGGCGTTGCCCGGAGTGGCTGCGCCTGTTTCTGAGAACAGCTGCCGTTCCTCAGGAATCGCTTCAGAAAAACCGCTCGGGCACCTTGAGCAGATCACCCGGGTGGACGGGCGTTTCAGGAGACTGCCGCATGGCGACCAGTGGTCCCCTGCCAGCGCGCTGCACCAGAATTTCGTCGCGACTGGCCCGGCGGGTGGCGCCGCCGGCCAGCGCCATGGCGCTGGCCAGATTGAGCCCCGGTTGCCAGGCGTACTGGCCGGCGCGCTCAACTTCGCCGGTCACATAAACCGGCCGCCAGGCAACAACAGCCACGGTCACGCGCGGGTGCACCAGATGCCCGCCAAGCTGTCGGGCGATGCGCTGGCCGGCTTCCTGAGGCGTCAGGCCCGCGACCTCCACCGGCCCGGCCAGCGGCAGTGCGATGCGGCCATCGCTTTCCACCGTCAATGACCCTGTGAGCCGGTCCTCGCCAAACACCGTGACCCGCAACTGGTCGCCCGCATCGAGGTGCTGGGCAAATGCCGCGGGCTTCGTGGGTGCGGCGCCGGCCGGCGTTGGCGCGTCATCATGCATGCAGCCTGCCAGCGCAATCAGCGCAACCAGCAGAATGGCGCGAGGCAGGCCGTGATTTGTTGCGCGAAACCACATGGGGCGCTCGTTCGCAGGGAATTTGGATTGCTTAAAGTTGCATGCGTCATGAATAAGTTCAATATATTTGAAATATATTCAAATTTACTTTCTGTTCAACGTGGTCGCGCCCCGTCCCATACGTCGGCGCGGGCCGATCCGGCGAAGCTGGCAAGGGCGCGCCCGCATACGGCCGGGCCGCAGGTTCAGCGCGGCGGCTGTTTCGGCCGACAGCAAATCAGCGCCCCTGCGCGTGACGGATCGCCCAGTACTGGTGCGCGCGCGCCGCAGGCCGGCCAGAGCGGGCAGGGGGAAGCCCGGGGGAGCGCACCCAGAAAAGCGCCCTGTAAAAGGGCTCTGTGGCGTCGGGCAAGCACCGCGATCGCTGCTGGCGCGGCGCTTGCTGTCGGAGTGCCGGTCGCAGGCGGCTGGAGCAGGCCTGTTTCTGCAATGCCAGCGCCGCGCGCAGCCTTCGGTCGGCCTATCTGCCGCCCGGTACGACTTCAAACTCTTCGGTCACGAAAATCGGCGATTTCGCCAGATCGATGAAGGTCTTTTCGTCGGCGAGCAAAGCAGCGCCGGCTGCGGCGCTGTCTGGACTGCGGCGCGTGAAATCCGCCATCGAATCCCACCAGAGTTCAGCGACGCCGTCGAATTCCGCCGGCGCGCCGCGCGAGGCCGCCAGCCAGGGCGCGGCGTCCTCCGGCAGGGTGTGGCTCTGCACGTAGCGGCGCAGCCGGAGCGTTTCGGCGTGGGAGCGCACCAGGGGCGCGTGTTTCTCGCGCCAGTAGCTCTGGAATTCAGCTCGGGTCAGATGGGGCAGGCGCACCAGGCAGAATGTCAGTTTGATCATCGGCGTTTCCGGTTGTTGCGGCGCCTCTGGCTGTCGGGCGCCAGCATTGTGCGATGTGCTTATAGCGCTTCCCGCAAAATGGGCGCCAGCGCGCGTCAGCAGGCGCGGACAAAACGCGCCAGATTATCAGGCGCGGGCAAGGTCCCGATCCGGCGCCTGCGGATCTGGCTCCAGCCATTCGCGCAATGATCAGCCGCGCTTTCGCGTTCTGCGGAAGGCGCAACCGTGCGATTTTGCGGCAATCGTTGAGCATGGCTGCGGCGTCAGCCAGACTGCCGCGGCGGGCAGATGTGGCGCTGGCCAGAATGAAATAGCGTTCATCCTGAACCAGGGTTTCGCCCGTTCATTTGTTTCCATGCGTGTTTTCTTATGCAAAGTGGCGTCCACTTCGTTTGAGAATGCACAATGGGGGGCATTGGTGGTTATCAGGCTGGCCGGACATGTGGTGTTTTCCCTGGCGGCGCTGTTGCTGGCGGGTCTTGGCTCCATGGCGCTCGGCTACCAGTTCGGCGTCATGCCGGGAGCGGTGGCCATCGTCGCGCTGATCGTCGCCACGGCGGCGGCGGTCTGGTTGTGGTTTGGCCGCCGCCGTCTGGCCGGGACGGGCGCCCTGGTCGCCATTTTCGTGGCTCTGGCGGTGTGGTGGGGCGGCATTGCGCCCCGCAATGATCGCGACTGGGCGGCGGATGTGGCCCATGGCGTGACGGCGACCATCGACGGCGACATCCTGACCCTGCGCAACGTGCGCAATTTTGACTGGCGCACGGAGCATGACGGCGTCGCGCGCTGGGAAACCCGGACCTACCGCCTGTCCGATCTCGACAGCCTGGATGTGTTCACATCGGTCTGGGACAGCCCGGCGATCGCCCATACTCTTGTGAGCTTCGGCTTTCGCGATGGCCAGCATCTGGTGTTTTCCGCCGAAATCCGTCGGGAGCGCGGCGAGGAGTTCTCGTCCATCGGCGGCTTCTTCAAGCAGTACGAGATGGTGCTGATCGCGGCGGACGAGCGCGATATCGTCCGGCTGCGCACCAACTACCGCAAGGAAGACGTTTCGCTGTTTCCAGTGGATGCGGACGACAGCTTCCGCCGCGCCCTGCTGCTGTCCTATCTGGAATACGGCAACCGCCTGGCGGCGCGGCCGGAATGGTACGAGACGATACGCGGCAACTGCACCACCGTAGTGTACCGGCTGGCGCGCACCCTCGCGCCCGGGGCCAGTCTTGACTGGCGCATCCTGTTCTCGGGCTACCTGCCCGATTACCTGTACGATCATGGCTATATCACCACAACCCTGCCGCTTGACGAGGTGAAGAAGCGGGCGCGGATTTCCGCCATCGGCCAGCAGGCGCCGGCCCATGAGGACTTCTCGGCGGCCATCCGCTCCGGCCCGGTCGCCACCCTGCGGCCCGCCGCCGCGACCACGACCGGGGCGGCGAAAGGCCCGTGACCGGACCGTGGCCGGAAAGCTGCGTTTCAGCCCGCCGCGACGCCGCCGAGCAGCACGTATTTCAGTTCCAGATATGGCTCCAGGCCATATTTCGAGCCTTCGCGTCCCAGGCCGGACTGTTTGACCCCGCCGAACGGCGCCATGTCGTTGGCGAGCGATGGCGCGTTGACGCCGACCATGCCGCTCTCCAGCGCCTCCGCCACGCGCCAGATGCGGGCCATGTCGCGGGCGTAGAAATAGGCGGCGAGGCCAAATTCGCTGTCATTGGCCATGGCGATCACCTCGGCCTCGTCGCGAAAAGCGATGATCGGCGCGAATGGCGCGAAGGTTTCTTCCTTCGTCACCTTCATGGCCTGGGTCACGCCGGCCATCACGGTGGGCTCAAAGAAGGTGCCGCCAAGCGCCGAACGTTTGCCGCCGGTCAGCAGCGTTGCGCCCTTGCCGAGGGCGTCGGCGATGTGATCCTCCACCTTCTTCACAGCCGCCTCGTTGATCAGCGGCCCCTGTTCGGTTTTCGGGTCGGTTCCCCGGCCCAGTTGCAACCGCGCGGCGCGGTCGGCAAGGCGGCGGGCGAATTCGTCCGCGACGCCGGCCTGGACATAGATGCGGTTGGCGCAGACGCAGGTCTGGCCGGAGTTGCGGAATTTCGAGGCCATGGCCCCGTCGACGGCGGCGTCGAGATCAGCGTCGTCAAACACGATGAACGGGGCGTTGCCGCCAAGCTCCAGCGACAGCCGCTTGACGCTGTCGCTGGCCTCGCGCAGCAGCCAGCGCCCGACGCGGGTTGAGCCGGTGAAAGAAATCTTGGCCACCCTGGGGTTGTGGCAGAACTCCAGCCCCAGCGGCTCCGCCTCGCCGGTAATGACGGAAAACAGGGCCGCCGGCACGCCAGCCCGCAGGGCCAGCACCGCCAGGGCCAGCGCAGACAGCGGCGTCTGCTGCGCCGGCTTCAGCACCATGGCGCAGCCGGCGGCCAGCGCCGGGCCCACCTTGCGGGTGATCATGCCGTTGGGAAAATTCCACGGCGTGATGGCGGCGCAGACCCCAACCGGCTGCTTCAGCACCATGATGCGCTGGTCCGGGGCCGCCGCTGGAATGATGTCGCCGTTGACGCGCTTGGCTTCCTCACCAAACCATTCGAGATAGCCGGCGTTGGAGACAATCTCGCCCTTCGCCTCCGCCAGCGGCTTGCCCTGTTCGCTGGTCAGGATCAGCGCCAGGTCGTCGGCGTTGGCGATCACCAGATCATGCCATGCGCGCAGGATGCGGGCGCGCTCCCGCGCGGTGCGACGCGCCCAGTCCTTCTGGGCCAGCGCCGCGGCGTCAATGGCGCGGCGGGCCGCATCCGCACCCAGATCGGGAACCTCGGCGATCAGCGCGCCGTCAAACGGATTGGTCACCGCGATTGTCTGGCCGGACTGGGGCGCGATCCACTCCCCGGCGATGAGGGCGTGATCGGTCAGCAGCGAGGGATCGCGCAGATCGATGCCGGCGCGCCGCGCCAGCAGGGCTCCGTTGGATGAGGTCGCTGTCATGTCCTGCTCTCCCCGCGAAATGTCGTGATCCCAACCGGCGAATGACGCCCGCCCGGCAAGGTTCCGCATTTTCCCGCGGTCCTCAAGCCATGGCTGCCATGCAAGCTGGCGCAAACTGCGCCGGAAGGGGGCTTGCCGCCGGCCGCCATGAAGCCGCCGGCTTGATCTGGTCCTGCTTTGTGCGGACAAGTCTTTGTGCCGACAAGTCCGGGAAAGCGGAGCCGTGACCCGATGCCTGAACTCCACATCATCGACAGCCTGACGGACGCCGGCCACCCTGGTCGCATCAACGAGGACGCCCATGGCTGGAATGCCAGCGCCGCCTTCGTGCTCGATGGCGCGACCACGCTTGGACCATCCGTCGCGCCGCCACCGCTGACCGACGCAGCGTGGCTGGCGACATGCGTCAGCGCGCAATTGCGGGAGAATCTGGGGCCGTCGATTTCCGTCGCCGGGGCGTTGCGCCCGGCTATCGCTGAGGCGGCGCGGCGGTTTCACGAAATGGCGGGCGATGTGCCGGAGCCCTGGCGCAATCCGGTGGCTAGCCTGCTTGGCGTGCGCGTCGCCCCGGAGGGCGCGGACCTGTTTGGGCTTGGCGATACTGTGGCCTTCGTGCGCGATGGCGCGGGCGCGACATGGCGCTGGACGCCCGCCGCATACCGGCGCGAAAATGAACGCGCCTCGGCCAAAGCGGCGCTGGCGCGGAACGGCGGTTTCGGCAGCGCCGGCGCCGCCTATGATGAGGCTCAGGCGTTGACGGAACTGCGGCGCAAACGCACGTGGCACAACCGTCCGGGCGGCCCCTCATGGTTGGTCGGCGTCGTTCCAGAAGCCGCCGATCATTTGCAGGTCCGGGCGCTGGACCTGTCAGGGCCGGTCACTGTGTTGCTGTGCAGCGATGGCTTCGCCGAACTGGTCGATCATTACCAGCGATATGAACCGGATGGCCTGCTCGAAGCTGCGGTCCGGCGCGGGCTGTCCAGCCTGTGCGCGGAGTTGCGCCATATTGAGCGTCAGGAAGACCCGGACGGGACGCGCTATCCGCGCTTCAAACAGAGTGATGACGCCACGGCGCTGCTGGCGCGGATCGGCTGAGGTTCAGGCGGGATCGTCGTCAAGGATGGTTTCCTCGTCCAGGGCGATGTCGCCGGCATCGGGAATCTCCAGGCGCGGCGCATCGCCCGCCAGCCATTCGCCCAGCGTGGCGGCGATATCGTCAATGGGTTGTCGCCGCCGTCCGCGCAGGGCGCATTCCCACACTTCCGCCACGCGCCATCCGTCGGCGCGCAATGCGCTCGCGGCGCGGGCGTCGACTTCCTGGTTGTGGGAGATCTTGGCGCGCCAGAAGGCGGCGCGGGTCGCCGGCCAGCGAAACATGTGGCAACCGTGACCGTGCCAGAAACAGCCGTGCACGAAGATCACTGCGCGGAATTTGGGAAACACCAGATCCGGCGCGCCCGGCAGCTTGCGATCGTGCAGGCGAAAGCGGAAGCCGCGGGCATGCAGCGCCCGGCGTATCGCCATTTCGGGGCGCGTGTTCTTGCCCTGGATGCCGCGCATCATCCGGCTGCGGGTTGGGGCGTCGACAATATCAGCCATCGACGTGGATTTTCCGCCCACGAAGAGACGGATGCAAGGGGCGAAGAGGCGGCGGAGAGGGGCCTGCGCGCTGTGTGGCGAGAAGTTTTCCCAGGGCGTTTTGTGGGGTGTGCTGGAAAATTCCCAACGCGGTCAGTCGGATAGGAATCGTTACGTTTGTTACCTCCACAGGGTTTGTTGGGGTTGGGTGACGATTGGATGAAGGGGCGTTGACATGATTGGGTGGTGGGTCCTATAAGGCACCCATCGGCGGCGGGGTTCACCCGCTGTTTCAGCCAGACCCTTCTGAGAGAAGTTGGCGGAAGTTGCCCGGTTTGATTGATCGGGCGGGTTTCGCGTTTCTTTGGTTTGCGTTCTGGCGGTTGTCTGGTAGTCTGGACGGCCTTGCTCTTT
>NZ_JBLLJM010000043.1:0-13047 GCF_053543495.1 Camelimonas sp. ID_303_24 | reverse complement strand
ACGCGGCCGCCGATGCGGATGCAGGTGTCCGTACCCGGAATGTAGAAGAAGCCGACGCCGTGCGTCGCGCAAACCTTCACATATTCAACCGGAGCGGACTTCGTCATCGGAAGATCCGCTGCTTGTGCCCCGGCGACAGCCAGGAAACCGGCTGCGGAACCGAGGAGAAGGCTCTTTGCGAGCTTCATGTTAACCTCCAGATTTGAGACCCCATGGGAAATGAAACGCCAGACCGCCCGACGGGACCGTCCGGCTCCCCCTCATCTCTTCCCGCTCGCAGGCCTCATTACGAAGCGACTGCATGGCGGGAATTTCCCACTGGCGGTCACATTATCGTTGCAGGCGGTCCGATCAACCAGAACTCCGGCCAGGTTAGCGCTCTGGAGGCCTTTTGGGCGTCATTGTGGCGCAAATGACACGACTTTGCCCCCAACTGGCCCGCGCTACCGCACGTCGTTCAGCACTCGTTAACATTTCGAGGCCGTTTGGTGGCTGTTACTTCGCGTGTCCTTCATGAATCAGCCAGTTGATTCAATTTGATTGATTCCCGGGACAAAGTCGGGCGCTTTACCGGATCTTCTTTGCAGATTCATGACGCGTTGCGACGCAGAACTGGTTTGGCGCAGCGGCGACGACAGGGACGGCGAGACTGCGTGACGCCATGTTCCTTCTGGACGCCAAGGGCGTTGCCGGCGATGGCCAGCCAGTCAGGTCACCGGATCAGGAGGCTCTTGTGCAGGCATTTTTTCAGGTCACGTCCTGGCAGTTCTGGGCGCTGCTGTCGGCGGTGTTCGCGGCGCTCACCGCCATTCTCGCCAAGGTCGGCGTCAGCGACATCAACGCCGATCTCGCGACGTTTATCCGCACCGTGGTGATCCTCGCCGTCACCGCCATGCTCGTGACAGTGACCGGCCAGTGGCGCGCGCCCACGGGAATTCCGCTGAAAACATGGGCGCTCCTCGCGCTCTCCGGCGTGGCGACGGGGCTGTCGTGGCTGTGCTATTTCCGCGCCCTGAAACTGGGACCCGCCGCGCAGGTGGCGCCCGTCGACAAGCTCAGCGTCGTGTTGACGACATTGTTCGCCATCAGTTTTCTGGGAGAGCGTATTTCATTGAAGGCGGCGCTCGGCGTCGCGCTCATCGCCGCCGGCGTGGTGCTCACCACGCTGAAATAGAATCCACGCGCGCCTTCAGCAGTCTCAGCGCCCAAGGCGCGCCGCTGTCAAACTGATTCAGGATAATCCAGCAAATGGATGATATTACACGATTTATTGCAGCATCTCAGTGCGCCGCCATATAGGCGGCGCGCAGTTCGTCGCTGGCGGAAATCTGGGCGGCGGGGCCCCTGGCGATCATGCGGCCGTTCTGCAGGACCCATGCCTCGCTGGCGATTTCGAGCGCCCGCTCGACCAGTTGCTCAACCAGCAGGATCGTCGTGCCCGCCTGTTGCAGCGCCATGATCGCTGCGAACACCTGATCGACCAGCAACGGCGACAGGCCAAGCGACGGCTCGTCCAGCATCAGCAGCGCCGGCTCGCGCATCATGGCCTGGCCGATGGCGAGCATCTGCTGCTGGCCGCCCGAGAGCGCCCCGGCCGGCAGGCCGCGCTTCTCCTCGAGAACCGGAAACAGTTCATGGACCCGCGCCAGGCGCCGCCGGTAGGCCGCGGCATCCAACTTCAGACCGTAAACGCCAAGCTCCAGATTGTCATCGACGCTCTGGGACCGGAACAGTCGTCGCCCCTCCGCCACATGCAACAGCCCTGCCCCAACGATCACATGGGGTTTGTCGCGGCTGATCGTCCGGCCGTTGAAAACAATCTGACCGCGCGACGGGGTCAGCAGGCCGGAAATCGCCCGCAACAGCGTCGACTTGCCGGCGCCGTTGCGGCCGACCAGGGCGGCGATGGAGCCGCGGCGCACCGACAGCGACACCCCTTCCAGCACGCCGACATGGCCATAGCCGACATCAACATTTTCAACTGACAGCAACAGTTCGCCGTTCTGGCAGGAACTCGAAGCCATGGTCATGCTCACGCTCCTTCCGCCGGGACCGGGCGCGGCCGGGAACCGTCGCCAGCCGGCTGATTGCCTGAAGCCTGGTCCCCAATCTGATCGCCCGAAGTCGGGTCGCTCAGGGCCCGCTCTCCCATGTATGCAGCCATGACGGTTGCGTCGGCGAACACTGCCTGGGGAGCGCCCGAGGCCAGCACGACGCCGCGATCCAGCACGGTCACATGGCTTGCGATGCTGGCGACCAGGTCGAGGTGGTGCTCAACGATGACCACCGTGGCGCCGAGGGCGAGAATGCGCCGGATCAGCTGTTCGAGGCGATCCAGTTCGGCCATCGACAGACCGGCGGCCGGCTCGTCGAGCATGATGAGCCGGGCCCCGCCCATCAGGGCGCGGGCGATTTCCACCAGGCGCTGATGGCCGTGCGGGGTTTCGCTGGCCAGATCATCGGCCCGGTCGGCGACGCCAACAAAGGCCAGCAGCTCCATGGCCTCGGCCCGCAGCCGCGCCGCTTCCGACATCGCCGTGGGCAGCCGCAGCATGGTCGACAGCAGCGAGGCGCGCTCGCGCCGGAAGGCGCCGAGCAGCACATTGTCCAGCACCGTCAGTTCACCCAGCAGGCGCGGCGTCTGGAAGGTGCGGCCCAGCCCCTCGCCGGCGATCTGCTGGGGCGACAGGCCCTTCGTCTCACGCCCACCCAGCAGCACCTCGCCGGCGTCGCGCCGGTAGTATGCGCCGACCAGGTTGAGCAATGTGGTCTTGCCCGAGCCATTGGGGCCAACGATGGCGGCGCAGGTTCCAGACGCAACCGACAGATCGACGCCGCCAAGGGCGACGACGCCGCCGAAGCTCTTGCGCAGGTCCTTCACCTCCAGCGGCAGGCCGCTGATGGCGGGCCGCTCCACATGCGCGGCCTCGGGCAGAAGGACTTCCGCCGGCCGCGCCGCCCGCTTTGGCCGCAAGCGGTCGAACAGGCTGCGCGCGGCGCCAACGAGGCCATGAGGCGCGAACAGCATCAACGCCAGCAGCGCCGCGCCATAGACCATCATGCGCCAGCTTTCGAGGCCGGTGAGCAATTCGGGAACCAGGAAGAACACCAGGGCGCCAACCACCGGCCCCCAGCGCGTGCCAAGGCCGCCAAGCACCACGGTCAGCAGGAAGAAAATGGAAAACTCGGCGGTGAAGTCGTCCGGCGTCACCACCGTTTTCTGAACGGCGAAGAAGGCGCCGGCGACGCCGGCGAAACAGGCGGCGATGACGAAGGCCAGCATTTTCAGCCGCGCCGGCGAGGCCCCGGCGGCCTGGGCGGCGGCGGGGGCGTCGCGCACGGCGACAAAGCCGCGGCCGAAGCGCGAGCGGACGAGATTGTTCACCAGCCAGAAGCCGATGATGGCGATCACCGCCACCAGCCAGTAGACGCCCGCCGGCGTCAACACATGGCCGAACAGGGATGGCGGCTGCACGCCGACAACGCCGGCGAACCCCTTGGTGAGGCCGCGCCACTCCACGATCATCTTCTCGAACACCTGGGCGAAGGCCAAAGTGATGAAGGCGAAATACCAGGTGGAGAGGCGGAACGACGGCAGCGCCATCAGCACGCCCATCAGCGCCGACAGCACCACGCCGGCCAGCGCCGCCAGCCAGAACGACCAGCCGTGATCCACCGTGAGCAACGCCGTGGCGTAGGCGCCGATGGCGATGAAGGCGCCATGTCCCAGCGACACCTGGCCGGCGTAACCGGCCAGAAGGTTCAGGCCGATGGCGGCAATGACGAAAACGCCGAGCTGGGTGGCGACGAACAGGGCATAGCCATAGGGATCGAGCGCCAGCGGCAGGGCAAGGACGACAGCGATCAGCGCTGCCTGCGCCAGTATGCCCGGCAGGCTCCGGGCTGTTGCAACGGGAGCAGCCATGGTCACACCGTCCTCGCGAAGGGACGGCCAAACAGGCCGTGCGGCCACACCAGCAGCACGCACAGCACCAGCAGGAACACCACTGCCTCCTGATAACCCGGCGACAGCAGCGCCGCGCCCAGCGCTTCTGTGACGCCGATCAGATAGCCGGCGACCAGCGCGCCGCGATTGTTGCCGATGGAGCCAACGGCGGCGGCGGCGAAGCCTTTCAGCAGCAGCGCCGGGCCAAGGCCGGTGGAGGCATAAAGCACGGGCGCGGCGAGCACGCCGGTCAGGCCGGCGAAAGCGCCGCCGAGAAAGAACGACCAGTGGCTGAGCCGCAACGGATTGACGCCGCGCAACAGCGCCGCCTCGCGATCCTCGGCCACGGCCAGCACGGCCTTGCCCTGGCGGGTGCGATAAACCTGCTCGATGGCCAGCACCAGCACGATGGTCAGCAGCACCAGAAATATCTGGTACGCGCTCACGGTCATGCCAGCCAGTTTGAATGTGTCGGTGGCCAGGGGGGCCGGCGGGCGCACCACGATGGGATCCGGGCCCCAGATGCGGTTGACGCCATTGGCGATGATCAGCGATGCGGCCAGCGTGGTGATGACCCAGCCCGTGCCATGCTGCGAGCGCGCCAGCACCGGCGCCACCGCCACCACATCAATCAGCAGGGTCAGCAGGCCAACGCACAGCAGGGTGGCGAGCAGCGCCGCGTACCATGGCCAGCCGAGCACGGTGGCCAGGCTGGCGAACACCATGGCCCCCAGCATCACCAGCTCGCCCTGGGCGAAGTTAAACACATTGGTCGGCCGGTAGAGAATGTTGAAGCTGACCGCCACCAGCGCATATAGGCTGCCCGCGACCAGGCCTCTTGCGAGGATATCGATATCCATGGATCCAGCACCTGTGCGTTGCCGCGAGCCCTGAGCAAGGACGGCCTGGCGCAATGACCGCCTGCCGTCGTGACGCCGGGCCCACGCAACCGCCCCCTGGAGCTGACGCCGACCCGTGTCGACCGGAATCCGCTCCAGTTTTTCCAGTCCGGAGCGCCTTCTGATCGACCACCGATTTGGTCTGGCCGGAAAGCGCTCCCGTTGCGGTTGTCGTCCTGTGGGAAGACGGCGATCAGAGGCCCGGCGCGCGCTCGCGCATGCAGCCCATGGCGCGCTTGTCGACGCCGGAACTGACCGAAGCCAGGGTGATGTCGGCCAGGGCGATGCCGCTGTGATTTTCCGGCGTGAACGACACCTTGCCGAGCAGCCCCGGATAGTCGCGGGTGCTGTCGAGGGCCTTTTTGATGTCTTCCACCTCGAAGCTTTTCGTCTGCTCGATGACGTGCTTCAGCAGATGGACGAAATCGTAATACGGGCTGGCGGCGATATTGACTTCATTGTTCTTCGCGCCGGGCAACTCCGCGAGCTTTTTCGCGAACGCGACCTGGCGCTCGCCGGGCTGCTCGGTCCCGTTCCAGGTGAAGGATTTGTAGTAGGTGCCATAGACGTTCTTCACCGCCTCCGGCGACACCAGTTCAAACAGCGACGGCAGGAACAGGCCGCTGTGGCCGGTAACAGGCGGGAACCAGCCCAGCGACTTCATGGTGTTGAAGATCATCGCCGCGTTGGGAATATTGGCGATCCAGGCGATCACGCCGTCGACGCCGGCTTTCTGCAGGTTCGACACGTAAGCGGCGAGATCAGGCGCGTTGATCGGGTAAACCTGAATGGACGCTGGCTCCACCCCGGCCTTCTTCAGATATTTCACCGTTGAAGCGGTCGCCTGCTCGCCGAAGGCGGTATTCTCCTGCAGGACGCCGATTTTCTTCAGCCCCTGCTTCTTCAGCATGTAATCGACGCAGATCTCCGCCTGCTGGTCGGTGTTGAACAGCAACTGGTAATGGTAGGGATAGCGCTTGCCGTCGCCGGCCTCCGCTGCCGCCGCATAGGTGGCCTGGATCATCTTCGCCGCAGTGGTGGCGGCGATGGAGGACAGGGACTGGGAGGAGCCCGTGGGCCCGACGACGTAGTTGATGCCGGCGCCGCGCAACTTGCGGACGATGCCGGGCTCCTTCGACGGCAGGGCTTCGTCATCCTCCTCCACCCGCTCGATCTTGCGGCCGAGAATGCCGCCGGCGGCATTGATCTCCTCCACCGCCATGACGCCGCCCATGTAGAGCGGATTGAACGAGGTGACCAGGCGTCCGGTGGTCGGCCGCACCCAGCCGATCCGGAACGGCTCAGCAGCGGCCGCGCCGCCGGCCATTCCCGCCCCCAGCGCCGAGGCGCCCGCCAGTCCGGCAAGCTGAAGGAAGCTGCGCCGGTCAATGGCTCCGGCTGCGGTGAGGATGGTCCGGTCTGCGCGATTCATTGGCGATCCCTCCCAGGCGCGACGACGGGCCCTGCCCGGACAATCGCGCTCTCTGGCTGTTCTGGAGACGGCGTCGCGACGTCGGCGCCTGCGCCGGGCCAACGTCCGCAACGGTCGTCCATGGCGTTTCCCGATGTCTGCGGAGCCCGGCGGGTTCTGCGACCCGCGTCTGGGCTCCGGTCTTTATTGGGGGCATGGTAACACTTGCTAGTCAGCCAGCAAGTGGTAGAAACTGGCGTTCCATGATTTTTTCGGGAACGGAATTCCATTGCATCGCCCGCCTGTTACAGCCAGAGCCCCGCGCAGCCGCGCCGAACGGCGCCAGATTTCCGACCGGCGGATGATTGTCGCCGCCATGGGACTGATCGCGGAAAAGGGCGTTGCGCGCACGACGCTGGCGGATGTGGGCGTCGCCGCCGGCTACAGTCGCGGCCTGCCGGTGGAGCGCTTCGGCAGCAAGCTTGGCCTGCTCAACGCCATGATCGATTCCGCCGACGCCTGGTTCGCCGAACAGGCGCCGATGCAGGTGGGGGCCCTGCGCGGCCTGGCCGCCGTGCGGGCGCGCATCGCCGCCCATGTCGAAGGCGGCCTGAAGAGCCCCGTCGGCGCCCGGTTCGTGCACTACATGTATGTCGACGCAGCTTACGGCGTAACGGAGCTGCGCCCGCGCATGCAGGCGCTGATGGGCGCCTTCGCCGCCGGCTTCCAGAAGCACCTGGAAGAGGCGCGCGAGGCTGGCGAGATTCCCGCCGACGCCGACTGCGAAAAGCTGGCGACGGTGATCGTCGCCATGGTTCGCGGCGTCTTCGTCGAATGGGTGCTGACCGAGGGCGCGACTGATCTGCGCGCCCTGTCGCCGCTGATGCAGGACATGGCGACAGCGGCAATCTCCCGCGTGGGCGGCGGAAACAACCCTTGCAAGGAGGCGTCGCCCCCCTGAGAGCCCCCTATGCCGCCGACCAGAATACTGGCGGCGGTTTAACCGGGCTGACGCACAGGCTGACCTGCGCCCGGCCCATACAGGCATCGTTTGAGGAAACGGACCATGGACATCGCGACCCAGCGGGATTCGGGCAATTGCGTGCTGCGTTATGTGCTCGACCGGCATGCGGACACCCAGCCGGAGCGGACCTTCGCCCTGTTCGCCGACGACAGCAGCTGGACCTGGGGCGAAACCCGCCAGATCGCCCGGCGCTTCGCCGCCGGCTTCACGGCGCTGGGCGTCTCCCAGGGCGACCACGTGCTGTCGTGGCTGCCCAATGGTCCGCACGCCATCGCCGTGTGGTTCGCGCTGAACTACATCGGCGCCGTCTATGTGCCGGTGAACATCAGCTATCGCGGCGGCGTGCTGGCCCATGTCATTGCCAATTCCGGCGCGCGGCTGATGGTGGCGGACAGCCAGCTGGCCGGGCGGCTGGCCGATGTGGAGCTGGCTGACCTGAAGACCCTGGTCAGCATCGGCGACCGGCCGGTGAGCGTTCCGGCTCTCGAGGTCCTGCCGGAAACGGTCCTCTCCCGCGCCGAAGGCGAACCCGGCGAACTGTCCCGTCCGGTCATGCCATGGGACACCCAGTCGATCATCTACACCTCCGGCACCACGGGGCCGTCCAAGGGGGTGCTGTCCTCGTATCGCCACGCCGCCTGCATGTGTGAAGCGCTGGACAACGTCACCAGGGACGACCGGGCCATGGTCAACCTGCCGCTGTTCCATGTGGGCGGGACCAACGCGGTCAACCGCATGCTGCTGAACGGCGGCTCGGTGGCCATCGTGGAGGCGTTCGACACCCGCACCTTCTGGGACACGATCCGCCGCACCGGCTGCACCACCATGACGCTGCTGGGCGCCATGATTCCCTTCCTGCTGAAGGAACCGCCCTCCCCGCGCGATCGCGACCACTCCCTGCGTCAGGCGGTGATGGTGCCGCTGAGCGAAGACGCGCCGGAGTTCACCCGCCGCTTCGGCGTCGACATCTACACCGTGTTCAACATGACGGAGATTTCCTGCCCCATCGTCTCGGAGGCCAACCCGACCGTCGCCAAAACCTGCGGCCGCGTGCGCGCCGGCTTCCACGCCCGCATCGTCGACGACAATGACGTGGAGGTCGCTGTCGGCGAGGTTGGCGAATTGCTGGTGCGCTCCGACATCCCGTGGGCGCTCAACCACGGCTACAACCGCAACCCGGAGGCAACGGCGAAGGCCTGGCGCAATGGCTGGTTCCACACCGGCGACGCCTTCCGCAGCGATGCCGACGGCAATTACTTCTTCGTTGACCGCAAGAAGGACGCCCTGCGCCGGCGCGGCGAGAACATCTCCTCCTTCGAGGTGGAATCAGAGCTGCTGGCGCATCCGCAGATTCGCGAGGCGGCGGTCATCGGCGTGCCGTCGGAATTCGGCGAGGACGAGGTGATGGCGATCATTGCTCCGGTGGAAGGGGCGCAGATCGACATGGAGGAGCTGACGGCGTTCCTGACCCGGCGGCTGCCGCACTTCATGACGCCGCGCTACATCCGCCAGATGTCGGAACTGCCGCGCACCCCGACGCAGAAGGTGGAGAAATACATCCTGCGCGAACAGGGGCTGACCGATGACGCGTGGGACCGCGAGGCCGCCGGCATCCGCCTGAAGCGCGAGAAGCTGGACAGCGCCAGGCTCCATATCGCCTGAGCCGCTCCGACCGCGGCTCCCGCCGTCCCTCATCGCATTTCGTGCGCGCGAAGCAGGCTTGCTTCGCCCGAAACCCCATGGCGACGCCGGCATGTATCCGGCCGCCATGTCCTATGGAGCAACAGTGTGCGCCAGGATCTCGAAAACCTTTTCGCGGCGCAGGCAGGACGTCTCGACGACGCCCGCCCTGCCGAGGTCGCCAGACAACGCAAACGCGGCAAATGGACGGTGCGCGAGGCCCTCGCCGCTCTCGCCGATGCGGACAGCTTCACCGAATACGGCGGCCTCGTCCGGCCGGCGATCGACGGCATGAAGGGGGCCGCCGATGGGCTGGTGATGGGGACGGCCCGGGTCGGCGGACGCGCCATCGATTTCGTCGGCTACGATTTCACGGTCTATGGCGGAGCCCAGAGCGCCCTCAACCACACCAAGATCACCCGCATGTTCGAACATGCGGAGCAACGCCAGTTGCCGGTGATCTGCTGGCTGGACGGCGGCGGCGCGCGGCCGCACGACATGCACGTGGTCGCCAGGCCTTCGACGCCCACCTTCGTGGTGTTCGCCCGCCTGTCCGGCCTGGTCCCGACCATCGGCATCGTGCCGGGGCGCGCCTTCGCCGGCCACGCCAACCTCGCCGGCATGTGCGACCTGCTGGTGGCGACGCGCGATTCGGCCATGGGCCTCGCCGGGCCGCCGCTGGTGGAAGCGGCGCTGGGCAAGCGCTTCACGCCAGAGGAAATTGGCCCCGCCGACGCGCACTGGGCCTCCGGCGTCATCGACGTGCTGGTGGACAACGAAGAAGAGGCGATCGCCGTCGCCAAAAAATATCTGGCCTATTTCGATCCGCCGGGATCGTCCCCGGCCGCGTCGGGCAAGGCTCGCGATCAGGCCCCGCTGCGCGACATCGTGCCAGAGAACCCGCGCCGCGCCTACAATATGCGCAAGGTCATCGAAACCCTGGCCGACGAAGGCAGCGTGCTGGAAATCAAGGCCGGTTATGGCAAGGCGGCGGTCACCTCATTCATCCGCCTGAACGGCCGCCCGGTCGGCGTCATCGCCAACCAGCCGATGTTCCTCGCTGGCGCCATGGACACCCCCGCCTGCCTGAAGATGGCGCGGTTCGTGCAAATCTGCGACGCCTTCGACATTCCGCTGCTGGTGCTGTGCGACACGCCCGGCCTGATGGTGGGGCCCGAGGTCGAGCGCACGGGCCTGATGCGCCACAGCGCCCGCGTGCTGACGGCGCTGGCCAACGCTACCATTCCGGTGATGACCGTGGTGCTGCGCAAGGCTTATGGCCTTGGCTATTACATCATGGGCTCGCGACCGCTCGATCCGGAAATCCTGCTGGCCTGGCCGACCGCTGAATATGGCGGCATGGGGCTGGAAGGCGCCGTCACCATCATCCACGGCAAGGAGCTGGAGGCCATCGCCGACCCGGCCGAACGGGCGGCGCGCCACGCCGCGCTGACAGCCGAGATGAAGGAAGCCAATACCGCCGTCGAATGCGCGGCGCGCTTCATCTATGACGACGTCATCGACCCTGCGGAAACCCGCGCCATTCTGCTGCGCACGCTGGACAACCTGCCGCCCCCGCCGCCACGGACCAGCCGCAAGCGGCTCATCGAGCCGTTCTGAGGAATCTGGCCCGCCACGCCGCATAAGCATGCCCGGCGCGCCAGGGACGCGCCGGCATGCATGCCGCCCGCCCTGTCGCGCGCATTTTCTGCGCCTCCAGCTCAACTGCCTTGCAGGCTGATTTTTATTTTACATACAAATTATTGCACTTGAGAACACCTGAAACATCTACCTCCCACCTGATGATAATACTTGCCGCTAGATGGCGAAGATGCTGATGCGCCCACATCCTGCCGCGACATCGCTGGACGGACCTGCCCAACCTGCGCTGCGCCATGCTCACCATTATTCGTCGTCAACCATGCGATCCGCCAGCTATGGGCGCGCACCCACCGCGCGCGCCCAAGCTCAGACACAGGATCAGCCACGCCAACAGCCTGAAAATCAAAAATAATCTCGATGAAATGTCCCAGAAAAACGCCAGACGCCTGGACAACAATTTTCAATACTTATGTATATTTGCCACGACAATACAATAATTTTTTGAACATATTCAGAAATTCAATTTTAAGAATACAATAAATCTGAAAATATTTCGCGAATCATTCTGGGATGATCGATGCGCAGGCACAGCACCGCCGTCAATAAGTACAAGATTTCTGACCGGGCGTCGCGACAATGGTCGTATGGCGCCTCACGGATCGCGCTCATGGCGATGGCTGGCATGCTGGCCTTTGCGCCCCTGCCCGCGGTCGCTATCGTGCTGAACGATGTGGCGGCGGCCAACCTGCCAGGCGCGGGCGCGCCCACCGAAAAAGTTCACGAATGGTATGACGCGGGGAACGCCTATCCGAATGTCGTTGCAGTCTTCGACAAGACCAACGGAACCTTATGTACGGGAACGCTTCTCAATCACCGGACCGTACTTTCCGCCGCCCACTGCTTCTATAACAAAACGACGCAGGCTCTTTATCCTGCGTTGGATCGCGAGATCAAATTTGCGCCCGATGCGGTGAACGCCTCGACCAGCGACCGGGCAGTCGCCGGGTTTGCGGTCAATCCGCTTTTTGGTCACGCGCTCTTTGCCGCAGATCCAAACGACGTTGCGCTGGTGGCCATGAAGACCCCGGTCACCAATGTTGCGCCTGTCAGGCTGCTGCAACCGGGCGAGGCGCTCCCCGCTCCGGGAACGCTGGTCCGCATCGCCGGATATGGCCGATATGGCGTGGCTTCGGGAGTTCCGCAAACTGACCTGCGTCGCCGGGTTGGCGACACAACGGTGGGAACCACGGGTCCCAACATTCTGGGGGATGTTCTTGTCCAGGTCGAGTTTCGTGACCCCGCCAATCCCGCGGCTCACAACCTGTACAACCAGACTGCGCCGGTGCCGGAATGGCAGTCTGCGCCTGAGTCCGGCGATAGCGGCGGCCCCATGTTCATGGTGATGCCGGATGGTTCACTGGCGCAAATCGGCGTATTGAGCGCGGGTGGCGCAGGCTACGGATCGAGCGCCAGGTACCCGGAGATTCCGTTCAACCGAGGCTGGATCGACGCCAGCAATCCGCTCCGCTACATCACGGCGAACCCAGGAACCTGGGCATGGAGCGACCCCGCCGCCTGGACGGATGGGGGCAATCCTGCAGGCACAGCGCCCTACAACCGTGACGGAGCCCCATATAGCCAGTCCCACGGAGATGCCGGCCGCTACTACGAAGTTTTCCTCTCCAACGCTTCGCACGTTTTCGTTGATAACGCGCCCGTCATCGACCGGCTGGTCATCGCCAACGCCGACGCGAAGCTGGAGATTCAGACTGGCCAGCAGCTCAGCGTCGAGTTGCAAACCCTGCTGCAGAACGGCCACGTCCGTGTCGACGGCGTGCTGGAAACCGGCCGTTTCATCGACCCTGATCCCAACAACAAATACGCTGGTTTCACCCAGTACAATGGCCGGGTGTCGGGCGCGGGCGTGATCATCGCCCATGGCGGCTTCGTCCAGAAGGGCGGCGTCCTCTCCCCTGGATATTCCAATGCGGTTGGCCAGTTGACCATCCAGGGCGATTATTTCCAGGAGGCCGCAGGAACGCTCGCCGTGCGCGTCGACGAACACGCCGGTTCCGACAGGCTGGTGGTCACGGGGCAGGCAAGCCTCGCCGGCAGGCTGTCCGTCGCCGTGCTGACGCACGCGCCGGCAAGAACCCAGCAGTTCACGGTGCTGCAAGCCGGCAGCCTGTCCGGCGGCTTCTCCGCCATTGACATCAACCTGCCAGCCTTCGCCTGGACAACGCGCGTCAACGGCAACAGCATTGTTGTCGTCGCTGACCACGTTGACTACACGGATGATGTTGTGCCTGCGAATCCCGGACAGCAAGCGGGACTGGAGCTGTGGCCCTACGCCTCGCGCCACCAGATACTGAACGCCCAGGCATCGTCGCGGGCGCTGACAAGTATCGCCAACCGGATTCCCCTTGACGAGGCTTATGCCGCCGCTGACGCGGTGCGGATCGGCAACGTCCCGTTCCCGTCGACG
>NZ_JBLLJM010000042.1:0-6940 GCF_053543495.1 Camelimonas sp. ID_303_24 | reverse complement strand
AAAGTTCAGTGGCAGGTCAGTCGGCCACGCAGCGCTCTCGACATGATCATAGCCGCAGTCGCCGGCGCCAACGAGTGCGTGGTCGTGACCGACAACGAGAAAGACTTTGCCGGCCTCCAGTTCGTCAACCCGCTTCGTTCAGAGTTCCAATCGTGAACCGCATCTTCGATTTCGACGGCCCTAACCTGAACAAGGGGTTTATCCACCTCAGAGCCGCTGAGCATCCTGAGGAAAAACGCCTGCACGGTATCATCGAAGGCATGTGGGAGCGCTACGAGCCCTATGCCGATCCTGATTTTCGTGACGGCTTCGCTCGCGACGTCGACGGGCGATTCTGGGAAATGTATCTCGGCTGGACGTTCCTCGAGGCCGGACATGCTTTGCTTCCAGCGTCCGACAGGTTGCGGGAGGGCGGGCAGCCGGACCTTTGCATCCTGACCGATAAGGGGCGCATCTGGATCGAAGCAATTGCTCCGGACGAGGGCGACGCTGGTCCCGATCGGATCACACGTCCCGTGCCCATGAACGAGGGCGGTGGCCTCTTTGCGGCGCCTGTGCGCCAAGCGCAGTTGCGGACGACCAGCGCGTTCTGGACTAAATTCAAGGTCATTCAGAAATATCTGAAGGAAGGCGTGATCGGTGCGGATGAGGTGCGCTTGATTGCGATCAGCGCCAGCCGCTTTGGCGTCTATGTCCCCGAAAAGCCCCCTCTGATCATGTCGTCACTATTTCCGATCGGGGACGCGTATGTGACCGTCGACCGCGCAACGGGCGACGTTGTCGAAGAGGGCTATCACGCCTCGACGGAAATCGCGCGCCAAGGCCCCCCGGTTGACCGCAGCGCTTTCCTCAATCCGCGCTTCAAGGATGTTTCCGGTGTTCTGTGGTCCCGCGTCAGCCTTGGAAATCTCTCCCGAAAGATCCGCCCGCTTACCTATGTCCACAATCCGCTCGCGGCACACCCGCTGCCTCAGCGCTGGGGCGTCTGGGATCGGGAGTTCGTCACGGTAATTGATGGCGAGGATTGGGAAGCCAAGGATATCCTTGCTCCCGAGTTCGAGACAGAGCAGGCCGGTGGATGAGACGCCCGAGCCACTACACAAGTCGCGAACGCACCGCTTTCTGGATGCTTTCAACAAAGGCCTTGATCAGATCGGCCGTGTCCTGAACGAACGCCTGCGTGAAGACGTCGATCTCGGTGCCATCTTTATCGAAGCCGTTTCGGTGGACGCAATCGTGGCGTAACAAAACCGCCTTGAAGAGGCGGCCTTTGTCGCTGGCAAGATTGAGAATTCGAACCCCGAGAGCAATGTTGTAGAGAACATCGACCTTCTTGAGGTTGTGATACATGACCTTGCGCAGGTGCGTGCGGACCTCGCGCTCGACCAGGCCCGGATCCTTCGAGACTTCGGACAGTGTGAATTTCTCTCTCGCGAGGTCCTCATCCTTGTCAATCAAACGCTGCATGGCCTCTTTGTCGCTCATGACCTCATTGAGCAGAGTGTCGCCGAGATAGGCTTCCAGCGCGGTGATCTGCTGGGAGAAAATCATTCGGTTCAAGATATGATCGCCGCGCACACCACCATGATCGGCGAGCAGGTCGCCGGTCTGATGGTACGAGTTCATGAAAACCCGGTACGGGTTGGCGGGCGCCTCGTAGTCGAGCCAGTCGTCGGGCTCTGGCTCCGCATGCTCAAGCCCGTACTCAAAATCTTCTATGACCTCGTGCTTACCGACATTCGTGACGTGGTAATTTTCGACACCGACTGGATATTCCCAAAGCCCCCAGGTCAGGTCGCCAAGTTCGGCATGGTCGATTACCGCCTCGTAGTGAATCTCAGGTCCCATCTGCCGCTCGTCGCCGCCGACGGGATTCCAAGCCAGCTCATCGCTGTCGATTTCGAAGATTTCGCCCGTCGACACATGACGAATTCGCGCAACGCCCCTACAGTAAACTTCCATGTGCCCTCCCGCTGACTCGTCCTCACCAGCTTAGACGATCGACAAGCCTAATGGCGTAGAAATCGGGAAACGGCTTTCGTCGACGTCAATCTGATTAATATCGTGAAGCAAATGCTTGACGCGGCAGAATGGTCGGGAAGGAGCGGCGATGCGTGAAATCCCGCAGTGGGAATTTGATTTCTACGCGTTGTCTCTACCGCGCGGCCACGCCTTCGGCGATGAGCCCCCGGTCGCTGCATGGGTATCAAACGATGGCAATGGATGTGGCATCGTCACCCGCAACGCCAAGGAGGATTCATTCGGCCTCATGCTCATGCGGCGGCGAGTGGATTCCGTTTGGGCGGTCACGAAGCGGGTAGGCGGTTTCACAACGATAGACGCGACCAGGACGGCCGTTGCGCCAGACCTCGCGGACGGGCTGGCGCTCGAGCCGTTGCCGCCCGGTGTTGTCATGCGCGCGCCGCTGTTCGACCTCGCCGGCCGCGAGCCGAGCGATGTATTTCGTGTTCTGGCGAACGATGCCCATCGACCGGCCGCATGGGCGCTGAACCAACTCTATCTCGCGCTGCCGAAACCCGACCGCAATTGGGTGAGCGATTGCCAGACGACCAATTTCCATACTCGAATATGGGAAGCGCAGCTTCTCGGCTCTTTTCGTGAACAGGGATTGCTCGTCGAACAGCCTTTTGAGTCTCCTGATTTTCGTATCGAGAACCGGCTTGGTGGCGAGGCCTGGGTCGAGGCCGTTACTGCCAATCCGCCAGTGCCGTACAATCACGTCAACGCGCCCCGCGCGGACGTCCCCACCGATCGCGAGGAAATCTTCTTCGGTGCGGCGGCGTTGCGGTTCGCCAAAACCATCGGCAACAAGCTCGCGCGCCGATACGATCAGCTTCCCCATGTTGTCGGTAAACCGTTTATATTGGCAGTCGCAGACTTCCAGGCGTCCGGCTCGATGAACTGGAGTCGCGAAGGCCTGATCGGCTACTTGCATGGAATGGGCGCTACGGTCGCCGAAGTCGATGGTCAAGCACGCGCCGTACCGATGCCTGCAGAGCATTTGCTGGGGCCCGCGCGATTTCCTGCCGGACTGTTCACCAACGATCAGCATGCCGAACTGTCCGCCGTGATTTTTTTCCAATGCCTGTTCCATGGCCAAACTCAATCGAGTTGCTATTTCGGGCGGAGGCGCTCCTGAAGGCTATCGGTACACTCGCTACGGCAAGTTCTTTGATCGAACGCCCGGCGCTATGGAGGGCAACCTGTTTTGCCTCGACATTACGAGCAATGACTATCGAGGCCTCTGGCCGCATGGATATGAGCCATGGACGGCGGAAATGGAGGTCTTCCACAATCCCTTTGCACTTCACCCGGTCTCTTTCGATCTCCTGCCGGAGGCGACCCATTGGTTTGAACAAGACGGCGAATGGATGTGCAGTTCCGTCTATGAAGCTTCGATCCTGTGGTCGCAGACGTTGATTACGGGCACAGATAAGCCAGCGCCCAAACTGGATGATTTTCTCAGCGATACAGCCTCAGTTTCGGGGACGGCCAGCTCCGAGGCATAACTGTCGCCGGCAGTGCCGACCACTAAGCGGTCAGTCCGCCCTCACAGGGCGGCCGATCCGGGCAAGCAACCTCAAGAGGTTTTTGGACGAGAGATTTCGTCGATACTTACGAAATATCCGCGACATTCAGTTGAAGATGCATGATTTTCGATAGTTCAGCGCTTCGCTGAAGAAGGTAGAGCATACGACGTGAAGAATCTAAGTGTCGGAGCGCCTGCCTAGTTCTTCCGCTCAGCTCAATCCCCAAATGGAGCATTCATATTTCTATTTAGGGTAGGCCGCTGGCCCCTGCGGCTTATTGCGATTTTTTAGAGGAAAAAGTTGAATTGAAATGGTCGGTTCGTCCGTAAGCCGTCCATCATCTCACCCGCCGTGCTGAGAGAGCAACTCCTGCTTCGAGACATTCATGGCCATCACCAGCAACATCGTTGCGCTCGAACGCGCCGCCGACATCGTCAGCTCGTACGTTTCCTACAATAGGGTGCAGACGAGCGAGCTCCCGAAGCTGATCGGAATGGTCCTCGATATTCTGAATGATCTCTGTCCAGCCGACCCATCAACTGCGACGACCAGGCAGAAGCCTGCCGTAAGTCCGAGCCTATCGGTGCACGACACCTTCATCATCTGCCTGGAAGACGGCAAGCGGTTCAAAACGCTCAAGCGCCATCTCTCATCAAAGTATGGCATGACGGCTGATGAATACCGCGCGAAATGGAACTTGCCCGGCAACTACCCAATGATAGCGCCGGCCTACGCCAATGAACGCTCGAAATTGGCCAAGAGGTTGGGGCTCGACCGTAAGGCGAAGGCGGCTGCAAGACGCGCGACCGCACGTCGCCAATCGGCTGCGCTCTGAGGTTGCGCGGGATAGACGCGAGCCATCCGTAAAGCTGGCGACGTTCAGCCGGCCAGTCCGAGCGCCTTCATCCAGGCGTGCACCTGACCGAAAGCGTCCGTCTGCCACTGTTCCGGGGTGCGGTCGCCGAGATGCGGCGTCCCATCGACGAACTGCCGTACCCAGACCGGACCGATCATATCCTCCTTCGCGAATTTCTCGGCGATGCCCTGATAGCCTTCGCGGGCGTCCTTGATCTCTAGCAACGGCCTGCAGACCTCAGCGAGCGCTTCCGGTCCGCCGTCATAATTGCGGATGCAATAATAGACGTCATAGGCGTCCTTGCGCTTTTGGCGGCGCAACAGCGCATGGCCCTTCATGGCCAGCAGCGCCGGGATCGACGCCACGGCGATTTGTACGCGATTATGCCCGCCACCGGGCATGACGCCTTCGATCGCCGTCAGTTGCGGAAAGCGCACGGCCAAATCCGCGCCTGAGGCGCGCTGCACCGCGAACTCCGACAGCAGAGGGGGGATGTGCTTCTCGATCTCGACGTCGCGCGGCATCAGGAAGTCGACGATCACCTCGACCGGCGGCCCGCCGTCCGCCACCTCTATCATGCGAACAAGCTGGAATTTCCGGTGCGCCTTGCTCTGCGCATAACCGTTGCCCATGAGAGCTTCAACCAGCCGCACATACTCGCCGTCGCCAAGCGCTTCCGCGTCGAGCGTCAGATCGATGTCGATCGTCCCGACATGCTGCATGTCGTCAGCCTCCAGAAGCAGCCACGGGACCGCGCCGCCGACAACGGCGAACTTGCCCTCGAAGCTTCCAAGGATCTGTCCAATCTCCATAAGGGCGGATTTGACCGCGTCGCTGACGCGGTCGCTGTAGTCGGCGGCGGATTGTGGATCAGGCGCTACTGCCATTTGAGCAACTTTTCTCGGAGGTGTTCAGCGGCCTCGCGCCCACGGTCATCGAGATGCGAGAGGTCGAGATAGGTCAGGATTGGAGAGGACACGGGCGGCGCGTCGGGACGTTCGACGCGCTCCTTCAGAATGGCCGGATCATCCGGTTCGATGACTTCGACATTGCCGCCGCTCTTCGAAGGTTTCAGCTTCAACGCCGCGATCAAGTCCGGCATGACCGCCGTGTCCGCATAGAGCGTCGTCATGTTGCCGCGCAGATAGGGGGCGAGCCACTGCGCGGCAGAAAGGCCGCCAAGCATCGCACGTCCCTCAGTCCCGGGCCGGCTCAACGCCTCGCGAAGCGTTTCCTCCAGCTGACGCCCGTGGAGGATGCTGTACCAGGACGAGCGGTGGCCGCGGACCGGCTCGTAGGAATCGCGCCAGGCGTCCAGCAAGGCGTCTGGCGCTGTCAGATGAACGCCATCGTCGTCGACCGTCGCCCATTCCCTGTCGAGCAGCGCCGATCGCACATTGCTCGCGTGGCCGAGGCTGACCCCGGATGCTGCGGCGAGATCGGCGACCTTCCAGGCCCGCGCCGGATCGCGCAAGAGCGCGCGCAGGACCTGTCCCGCCTTCGGCGAGAACACCGCGCGAAAACTTCGCGCTGCTGGTTTCGGCTTCTCGGCGGTTTCCCGTTCGATGAACACGCCGTCGAAAGCGATCCGGCAGTTGCCGGCAAGGTCGAGCCAGCCCATGCCCGCGTCCGCGCAGATATCGCGGGATTCCGGTGAGAGCCACGAGGCGGCGACGAGCGGCACGATGAAATCGGCTTTAGCCAGCGTCTCGTACTGCGCCATACAGGCATAGAGCTGGTTGATCGCGTCTCGGACCTGCTTCGGGTATCCCGGCTCTTTCACCTCGCAGATCAGCGTGACGGCACGGTCCGCCATTTTGACATGCGCAAGAATGTCAGCGCGCCGCACCTGCATATTGGGGTGGGTTCGCAGGTCCCTTTCCCTGTCGATGGCCAGGATTTCGAGCGACGGAATCCGTTCCAGCTGCTGGCGCAGCGCGTCAGCGATCTGATATTCGACCTCTTTCACTCGTTCATGTGGTTTCATTGGAGAGTGAAATAAGCTATTTCAGTGAAAAAGGCAAGCGATTTCACCCGATGCGCCTATTTCACTGTTTGGTGAATCTACCTCTCCCAATGAAATAAAACACAAGCTTAGCCGATTTGCTCGAGATTCAGTGACCCGGTCCGATGCGGCCCCGCGGATTGAGCGGAGGACGTGTCTGGAACTTAGCCGTTGCGAACTCGAGCTTTTGCGGCCGCTGCCCCTGCGACCGCCTTTACGGAAAAGTGCATCCGGGGAAAGCCTTCCCCTGCGGCCGAGCCATAGTCTCGGCCGACCCCTTCTGCGGGGGACCCGCAACGCCCCTAGAGTGAGAGACGGGATCGGAAGTCTGTGACGGGTTGAGTGCCGAGAGAGAGGCTGTCGGCGCCCGTCATGGAGTTTGGTCCCATGAACATGGCCTGCTGCCGGTTTTGTGGACAGCGGGTTAAGCTAGCATAGCGCGGGCTTCGAACTCCATGGGGCTGATGTAGCCCAGTTTCGAGTGTCGCCGACGCGGGTTGTAGAAGCGCTGACCTGCCACTGAACTTT
>NZ_JBLLJM010000041.1:0-32114 GCF_053543495.1 Camelimonas sp. ID_303_24 | reverse complement strand
TGAATGTCGATCAGTCCTAACGCAGCGACGTCCGCTGCCGCCCCGCGTCGTCAAAATTCTCCGGCGCCAGCCAGGCGGCGAACACCCGCTCACACGCCGGCCACTCGTGATCCAGCATGGAGAACCAGGCGGTGTCGCGGTTACGGCCCTTGCGCGCCATATGCTGGCGAAACACGCCCTCGTACTGGAAGCCAAAGCGCGCGGCCGCCCGGCGCGATGGAGCGTTGTCGTTGTCACACTTCCATTCCACCCGCCGGTAGCCGGCGGCGAACAGCTGGCGCAACAACAAAAAAACCGCCTCCGTCGCCTGACGCGTCCTCTGAAGGCCCGGCGCGAACGCCACATAGCCGACTTCAGCCACGCCATCGGCGGGCCGGATTTCCATGATGGTCAAAAAACCGCCCGCCCGGCCGGAGCGTCGCTCCACAACCGCGTAGGGCAGCATGCCCGGGCGCCCCGCCACGTCGGCGACAATGGCGCGCAAGCCGGCGTCATCGACAGGCGCCACCGGGGGCAGCCAGGTCCAGACCGCGTCGGCGCCGCGAAACGCCGCCGCCAGATCATCGCCATGCCGCCGGGGATCGAGCGGCTCCAGCCGCGCCCACTGCCCCTCCAGCGGCAGGAGCGGGGGAAACGGCGGCGCCGTCCAGTCCGCTGGCAGATCAACCATGTCCCACCCCCTCTTTCAGGCGCTGTTCGCGACAGCCTGATGAATGTCCTCCTCCGTCACCCCAGCCATCGGGCCGGCAACCTTGAGCGCCCGGGTTTTCTTACCTGGCGTCATCACCAGGATCACCGTCTCTGTCCCGGGGCAGGACGGATCGCGGCAGATGATCTCATTGACCGAAAACCGCGTTTCCGGATCGCCGCCACAGGCCGCCGCCGCCCACTGGCGGATGCGATCGCTTACGGCGCGGTCGACCACGGGCTTCCGCCCAAACCAGGACATGGCCATGACGACGCCAGGTCAGACCGGCAGGGTGAGCAAACCGCCGGCGCCGTCGGCGGTTCCAAACACCAGCCGCTTGCCTTTGGCATCCCACGCCATCGCCGTCACCGGCCCGCCAGGCGCCGGCATGCGCGCCATCAGTTCGGAATTGTCGGTCAGCCGCACCAGCATCAGCGCGCCATCATCATAGCCAATGGCGACGATCAGCGCCCGGGGATGAAACGCCACCTGGGTCACCTTCGCCGGGCGCACGCCGCATTCACGCGGCGCCTTGCCCATGGGGCCGTCCTTGGCCTCGAACGGCCAGATGATGGCGGCGTCGGCGCCCGACGAGGCCATCCACAGTCCATCGTGCGACCAGGACAGCGAACGCGGCTTGGCCGGATAGCCGGACATGCGCATGTCCTTTTTGTCGGCCAGCCGCCAGCCGTGCAGCATGTTCTCCTGCATGGAGGTGATGAAAAAGCGGCCGTCCGGCGAGAAACAGGCGTCGAGGTGCGAGCCCTTCCAGAACAGCGGTTCAGCCGCGGCGTCGGTATTGGGAAACCACAGGCTGGCGCCGTTGTAATGGGCGAGGCCAAGCCGGTAGCCTTTCGGCGCGAAGGCGATGCCGCGCACGCTCGACGGCGCCTCCATGCGGCGCACCTGGCCTTTGGCGTCGCGCGCCGCCACCTGCTTGCCGCAGCTCCAGGCGATGGCGCCGCTGCTGGCCGCCACCGCATCAATCCAGCGGCCCTTTTCGTCGGCGATGGCCTGGGTTTGGCCATCTGCAAGGGTGGCGACGACGCGTCCATCGTCACCACCGGTGATGAAGCGGTCGCCGGCGCCGACAGCAGCCAGCACCGCGCCGCCTGGATGAGCGTCGACGCGCCGCTCGCCAGTGGCGTCGCACAGCAGCACGCAGCCGTCGCCAAGGGCCAGCATCGCCGTATCGCCAGCGAAAGCGGCGCCGGTCACATGCGCGCCCGCGTCGAGCGGCCGCACATGATCGAGAAGGGAGGTCACGACGCCGGTGGCGGTCGCGTTGGGAGCGGCAGAGGTCATGGATTCACCACCAGATCAAACGGCGCAGGCGCGAAACGCCTTTTCAATGGCGGCCCGGTCGAGATCACGGCCGATCATCACGATCTTCGACGTGCGCTTTTCGCCCGGTCGCCAGTCGCGCTGCAAATCGCCGTCCAGCATCATGTGCACGCCCTGGAAGACGAAGCGCTTCGGCTCGCCGCGAAACGCCAGAATGCCCTTGGAGCGCAGCAGATTGGCGCCCTCGCGCTGGGCGTAATCATTGAGCCAGGGCAGGAATTTATCGGGATTGACGTCGCCGTCGATGGTCACCGCCACCGACTGGATGTCGCTGTCGTGGTGGGCGTGATGGCCTTCCTCAAGAAAATCTGGCTCGAGTTCCATAATGCGGTCGAGATCGAAGGCATTGCGGCCGAGCACGTCGTCGATGGCGACCTGGGCGTTCTGCGTGCGGTGCAGGCGGGCATAGGGGTTGATGGCGCGCACCTGCGCCTCCACCTTCGCCAGTTCTTCCGGCGTCACCAGGTCGGTCTTGTTGAGGATCAGCACGTCGGCGAAAGCGATCTGGTTGTGCGCTTCCGGCGCGTCCTTCAGGCGTTGGGTCAGCCATTTGGCGTCCACCACTGTCACCACCGCGTCGAGGCGGGTGCGGTCCTGCACGTCCTGGTCCATGAAGAAGGTCTGGGCCACGGGGGCGGGATCGGCCAGGCCGGTGGTCTCGACGATGATGCCGTCGAAGCCGCCCTTGCGCTTCATCAGCCCGTCGATAATGCGGATCAGGTCGCCGCGCACCGTGCAGCAGACGCAGCCGTTGTTCATCTCGAACACTTCTTCGTCGGCGCCGACAACGAGGTCATTGTCGATGCCGACCTCGCCAAACTCGTTGACGATAACGGCGAATTTCTTGCCGTGCGGCTCACTGAGAATGCGGTTGAGCAGGGTCGTCTTGCCCGCGCCGAGATAGCCGGTGAGCACGGTGACGGGAATCTTGCCGGACGTGTCGGCGCCTGGGTTGGTGTCGGGCATGGGGACCTCCGGATATGTGCCCTGGCGCGGCCCTTGCATCACTGCGGCGCTGCGCCAGAGCGTTTCCCTGGCGAAACGGCGCTGTTTCGCAAAAGAAAACCGCATCAAATCAAAATGCTAGGGCGAAGTCCCGGCCCAGCATGAGCCGACCTTGCCCTGGTGAAGGGAGCAGAATGCGCCAGCAGCCCGGCGCGTCGCTCCCAGATTGGCTGACACAGATATATTGGTCAGCGCGGCAAAAGTGAAAGCCCCCGCGCCTGGAAGACAGCCATGCTTCAGGCGCCCGTCATGCCAATGCGCGAAGATGCTGGCGCATCCGCGCCTTGGGCCTCAGGCCTCCAGATGCCGGCCAGGCAGCGCCCGCCACACCAGCCCGCCCACCGGGCCCAGGCACAACGACAGCACGTAAATGCCCCCGGCGACAAGAATGATCGCCGGTCCTGCCGGCAGGCCATGATGATAGGACAGCGCCAGGCCAAGCCAGCCGGACAGCGCCGCCACGGCGATGGCGCCAGCGGCCATGCCGGTGACCTGACGCGCCCAGAAGCGGGCCGAGACGGCGGGCAGCACGATGACGCCCACCGCCAGCAGCGTGCCCAGCGCATGGAAGCCGGCCACCAGATTGAGCACCAGCAGCACGAGGAAAATCAGGTGCGTCGGCGCGCCGGCGCGGCTGACCGAGCGCAAAAACCCGGGATCGACGCACTCCACCACCAGCGGCCGCCACAGGGCGGCGAGGGCGAACAGGGTGATGGCGGCGACGGCGCCGAGCAGGATCAGCGTGGCGTCATCCAGCGCCAGCACCGAGCCGAACAGCACGTGCAGCAGATCGACATTGGAGCCGCGCAACGAAACGATGGTGACGCCGAGCGCCAGCGACAGCAGGTAAAACGCCGCCATGGAGGCGTCCTCGCGCAACTGGGTGAGCCGGGCCACGGCCCCGGCCAGCAGCGCCACGACGAAACCCGCGGCAAGACCGCCGAAGGTCATCGCCGGCAGCGACAGGCCATAAAGCAGATAGCCGATAGCCGCCCCGGGCAGGATGGCGTGGGCCATGGCGTCCCCGGTCAGGCTCATGCGGCGCAGCATCAGAAACACCCCAACCGGCGCGCCGGACAGCGACAGCGCCAGCGCCCCCACCAGCGCCCGGCGCAGGAAGTCGAATTCGACGAACGGGCCGATCAGCCAGGCGTAAATGGCGTGCATGGAGGCAGGTTATCCAGAACTGTGGGGTCAGGCGGCGCGGATACAGGGCGCGGCGCGGGGATCCGTCGCCTCGTTCATGCGGCGCGCCCGCGCGAGGTTGGCCTCGGTGAGCGTCACGTCGGTCGGTCCATGGGCGATCAGTTCGCGCGCCAGCAGCAGGGTCTGCGGAAAGGCCGCGCGCACCAACTCCAGGTCGTGCAGGGCGGCGAGCACGGTGCGGCCCTCGTCGCGCCAGCGGTGGATCAGCGCCGTCAGATCCGCGATGGTGGCGGCGTCGAGGGCGTTGAACGGCTCGTCGAGCAGGATCAGCGCCGCATCCTGCAGCAACAGCCTGGCGAACAGGGCGCGCTGCAACTGGCCGCCCGAGAGCGCGCCGATGGGCCGGCTTTCAAGGCCGGTGAGTCCCACGGCGCGCAACGCTTCGGCGATGCGCGGCGCATGGCGGCGGCCGATGCGGCCAAACAGGCCGCAACGCTCCCACAGCCCCATGGCGACCAGATCATAGACCGTGAGGGGGAAACTGTTGTCCAGCGCCGCCGCCTGGGGCAGGTAAGCGATCTGCCGCGCCGGCACGCCGCGCTGGATGACGCCGTCAAGCGGACGGATCAACCCGGCAGCCGCCTTCAGCAGCGTCGATTTGCCGGCGCCATTGGGGCCAACGATGGCGGTGAGCGCCCCGGGGGCGATCTGCAAATGCAGGTGGTGCACGGCCGGATGGCGGTCATAGCCGAGCGTGACATTGTCAAAACGCAGCACCGGCGGCGGGCGCTGCGCCGGCGGCGGCGCCGGGGAAACGGGTTGGACAACCGGCGCGTTCATGACCACAGCACTCCGGCGATGGCGACCCACAACAGCGCCGACAGCACGGCCGCCAGCAGCAGCCGCTCGGCAAGCGACGCCCGCATCAGCGAAAAGCCCGGCGGCTGCGACAGATTGGGGGCAGCGTTGGGCGCATGGGAATGGGAATGCGCATGGGAATGAACGTCACCATGGGCATCATGCCCATCACGATCATGCCCGCCAGCGCGATCCGCATGGTCGTGATGCTGGCGCGCGCGTCGATCGTGCGCATGGGCCTGCGCGGCGCCCTCGCCTGACGTGGCCCGCACAGCCCCCTCGGCCATCCTCAACCCTGCGCTGGCGCCCGAACTCACAATCATTCCCTCCGCCCGTTATCGCGGGCGCTGATGCAATGTTCCAATATTACAATATGTCGTCCGGTAACGCCATGGCGGTGGAATGGCGGCAACATGACCGATGACCTGGCGGACGGCTTCGGCGTCCACCCCGGGCAATCGTCCTCCGCCGCGAACCG
Organism: Camelimonas sp. ID_303_24; assembly: GCF_053543495.1. NCBI lineage: Bacteria > Pseudomonadati > Pseudomonadota > Alphaproteobacteria > Hyphomicrobiales > Chelatococcaceae > Camelimonas > Camelimonas sp. ID_303_24. Next base: position 26,595 of record NZ_JBLLJM010000041.1, on the reverse strand, counting down.
GGACCCGCGCAGGCGTCGCGGGCGACGGCGCCGTCATGCCAGGTGGGCGCCTTTCAGCGTCTCATGCCCTTCCAGGCCTCATGTCAGGTCGCGAGACCGCTGAAGCGCCCGCGCCCTGCAAGGCCCAAGCCAGCGGAACGCACGTCCCTGCAAGCCGGCCTTGACGAGGCGCGCCCAGCGCCGCGCCGGCCCCGGCGGAGGCCGGTGAACCAGACCCGCCGGGTTCGGGCGTCAGCCCCGGTTGGGGAAATACTGGAACAGCCAGGTTTCGGTCAGCACCCTGTCGCCGAGGCGCAAATAGCAGCGCAGGTCCACCGGCGCCTGGCCTTCCGCCGAGAAGTCGAACTGGGCGCGCCAGTGGCCGGGGACATCATCCGGCACCGCCTCGGCGAAGATGTAGGAGAACTTGCCGCGCGAGGCGCTGAGCACGACCTCCGGCTTTTCACCGAACTTCAGATCTTTCAGCGGTCCGCCGAGAAACTCGACCATGAACTTGCGCACGCCTTTGGGGCGCGGCTGGCCGGGAACGCCGCCATTGCCGAGGCGGGTGGCGACGCATTTCGCCAGGCTGTCCGGGAAGAAGGGGTCGCCGTTGACCCAGTACAGGCGATAGCGGATGTCATGGGTCTGGCCGGGCGCCGTCTGCCCCGCCGGGACCCACATGGCGACGATATTGTCGTGAATTTCGTCGTCGGTAGAGAGTTCCACCAGTTCCACGGCGCCCTTGCCCCAACCGCCAACGGGCTCGACCCAGGCGCTGGGGCGGCGCTCGTAGCGCACGCCGTCGAGGTAATGATCGACATTGCGGTCGCGCTGCATCAGGCCGAAACCGCGCGGATTGTCGTCGGAGAAGGCCGAGGCGGTGATGTAGGGCGGATTGTTGAGCGGCCGCCAGATGCGTTCGCCGGAACCGCTCCACATGGCGAGGCCGTCGGAATCATGCACCTCCGGCCGCCAGTCGGCCATGGTCTGCTTGGCGGTTTCGGAGAACCAGTACATGGAGGTGAGCGGCGCGAGGCCAAAGCGCGTCACCGCCTTGCGCACGTTCACGGAAGCGGTGATGTCCATCACCACGTCATCCTTGCCGCGCGTCATGTCGAAGCGGTAGGCGCCGGTGACGGAGGGGCCTTCGAGCAGCGCGAAGATGGTGACGGTAGGGCCGTCATTAACCGGCGTCTCGAAATAGATCTCGGTGAAATCCGGGAATTCCTCGCCCTTGCCGGCAACGGCGGAATCGATGGCGACGCCGCGCGCCGAGAGGCCATACTGATAGAGACCGCCAATGGCGCGGAAATAGGACGCGCCAAGGAAGGCGACCCAGTCATTGGTCTGCCAGGGTTTTTCCTTCTGGTCGCCGAAGCGGCTTTCCTGGAAGCGGAAGCCGGCGAAGCCGGAGTTTTCCTTCAGCTTCCGCGCCACGGAATCCTTCGGCATGTCAAAATAACGCGGCTCATAAATGATCTCGCGCGCCTTGCCGTCCTTGACCACGCGCATCCGCACCGGCCGCTGGAAGAAGCGGCCGAGATGGAAGAAGGTCACCGGAAAGGCGCCCGGGCCATCGGCGAACAGCGCGTCCTGCGGACGGAATTTGATCTTGCCGTGCGCGTCATAATCAATGGCGTCGAGCACACCCGGATCTGGCGAGGGCGCCGCCTTGTAGGGCTGCGCGGCCAGGGCCTTCGCCCGCGCCTTCAGCGCCTCGAAGGAGAACGGCGCTGGCGCCCCGAATGTGAGGCCAGACTCAGCCAGCGCGCCAACCGGAAAACCCGCCGCGGCCAGGGCGGCGGTGGCGGCTGAGGCGCTCAGAAACGAACGGCGGTGAAGCATGGGCAGGACATGGCTCCGGAATATGCGGTCGGCCGGAAGGCTGACGCCTTCAGGCCTTGGGGTAACGCCGGTTGAACGGATAATGCGTCATCATCGTGGCCGACAACCATCGCACCAGAGCGCTTTTCAATCTGATTGCATCAGATTGGCGCTCCAGATTCTTGATTTTTCCGCATAATCTTGTCGATCCTCGTTGCACTCCGGTCGGATTATGCTCTAGCCAGATCCGGCGGACAACGGGCCAGACCCGCCGGATCCGGCGCGTCTGGCAAAAGGCGTCTCGACGAGGACGACCCGGCCAGGCGTCTGGACCAGGAAGCCTGGTCCAAAACGCCCGGTCATCAGGCGCGGGCGCTCAGGGCGGCCGCGTCAAGATGGGCGACCAGCCCCTCATCAAGGCCAAGGCTGCTCTTGAGCCGCGTCAGAAACGCCTGCTCGGCCGGGGTGTCGGGATCGACTGTCAGCCGGGCGGCTTCATAGATCTGCGCCGCGTGCTCCGGGCTGGCCGCCAGATCGGCCAGTTGCTCGGGCGACAACGGATTGGCGAAGGCGGCGTTCAGGAATTGCACCGCATCCTCGGGCAAAGCGGTGCCCAGGGCGCCGGTGATTTTCGCCCGCTCCGCGTCATCGACCTGGCCATCAGCCGCCGCGGCGGCGATCATCGCCTGCACCAGCGCCAGCGCACCATCATGGGTCTGGCTGGCGGCGTCAAAGCCGGAGCCGGCGGGAGCCGGGACTGGCGTGCTGGCCTCGGTCTGCGCCGGCGCCGAACCAGCCTGCCATTCCTGCACGGCCTTGTAGGTGAGGCCACCAACCAGCGCCGCGCCGCCGAGTTTCGCCGCCCGGCCCGAAACGGTGCGCCCCGTCTTGCTCAGCATCAGGCCGGCAAGCCCGGCCAGAATGGCGGCGCCCTTCGGCGTCTGGGCGAAATCCATGGCCTGACGCAGCAGGCCGCCGGCCTGCGGGCCGGCCATGCGGGTCAGCGCGTCCTGCAGCGATCCGCCCACGCCTCCGCCCGGCTGCGCTCCGCCCTGCGTCCCCCCGGCCTGCGGCGCGCCAGCCTGCCCTTGTCCTTGCCCGGCCCCGCCGCCCAGCAGGCCGCCGAGCAGGTCGCCAAGCCCACCACCACGCCCGCCGCCAGATCCGCCACCCGCTTCGCCGCCGGATGAACCACCAGATGAACCACCCCTGCCACCGCCGAGCATCTGGCCGAGCAAACCGCCCAGCCCGCCCCCGCCGCCGCCCGCTCCCTGCCCGCCACCGGTCAATTGTCCGAGCACATCGCCCAGACCGCCCCCCTGGGCATCAGGATTGCGGGCAGCATTGCCTTGCGAACCGGGCTGTCCGCCCTGGGGATTGATAGCCGCGGCGCCCACGAGGGCGTCAAGGATTTGCCTGGCGTCGAACATCTGTGTCGCTCCATTGCGTGTGCGGCCCGATTCTTCACACCCGCTGTTGACGGCTTTGCGGCGCGCAGCGAGAACCGCATCGGGCCACGGCTTTGACTGCGAAGCAAGAGCCGGGCTTTTCCAGCTCTCTGAATCCGGGGCCCGCATTCCCTTTATCCTCATACAGAGTGGTGAAGCGAACGCAGGAATCAAGAAGACCAGTCACAATACATTGATTTTATAGCGCAATTCATCAATTGGGCTCCGATTCCGTCGCAGCTGCGGGATCACACGGGCAATAGCTGGGTGAGGAACGATGAAGCTCGCAGATATTGACGGCACGGTGGATGAGGTTGACGCGCGCCATCCCGCGACGCCGGGCCGCGCCGCGCAATATGCCGCCGTCGATGTGATTGACCCCCACGGCGTCACCACCACCCTCGCTCGCGTCCGGGCCGAACCGGAAATCGCCGCCCATATCCATGTGGGCGCGGCGGGCCGCTTCTATGTGTACAATGTCGCCGGGTTTCGTGGCATTCATGGTTTCCGGCCGGTCAATGGCGCGCCAGTGCATGCGTTTCCGCGCAGCCCGGCGTGGATTTGCCTGGGCATCGCCATCGCCAATCTGGCGTGGATTGGCTGGCGGGCCAATGGCGGCGGCGGTCTTTCGCTATTTTCGCTGGCGCCGTTCATGCTGGCCTGCCTGCTCTACGCCGTCCTGCGTCGCGCCGCCAGCGACGCCGCCGCCCGCGTCAGCAATGACACCCGTCCGGTGGTGATACCTGGCCAGCCGGCGCCCAATTCCCGACCTCCGGCTGAAAACGCCGCCGTCAATTAATATCAACTTATTGACATTTATTTCCCGCCGTGGAAACTCGCTGGCAAGGCGCGGTCAGGCGACACCTTTTTTGGTGGGCCAGCGCCAGACAACAGGAAAAACCAGTTCCGGAGAGCATCCGGCGGGCGTCGCATGGCAGAGCCTGCGCGCCATGGGGGAGGACGGCGAGATGAAAACTGCAATCACGAGTCTTTTGGCCGCAACGGCCCTTGGCGCCATCTGGAGCTCCGGCGCGTTCGCCGCCGACCAGGGCCCGGTCAAGATCGGCGTCCTCAACGACCGCGCATCGGTCTATTCCACCATTACCGGCGAAGGCTCCGTCGTGGCGGCGCGCATGGCGGTTGAGGATTTCGGCGGCAAACTGTTCGACAAGCCGATCGAGATCGTGGCGGCCGACCACATGCACAAGCCGGACGTCGGCGCCTCGATCGCCCGCAAATGGTTCGACGTGGACGGCGTCGGCGCGGTGTTCGACATCTATTCCTCGGGCGTTGCTCTTGCCGTGCAGAAGCTGGCCGAGGAAAAGGACAAGATCCTCGTCGTTTCCATGGCCTCCAGCCGCGACATTTCTGGCAAGAACTGCTCGCCCAACGGCATGCAGTGGGCCAATGACGGTTATTCCGTCGCCAATCTGACGGTGAAGGGCAGCACCACGCCGGAACGCAACACCTGGTACTTCCTCACCGTCGACTACACTGCCGGCCACTCCATCGAAGCCGATGCGAAGAAGATCATCGAGAAGAACGGCGGCAAGTTCCTCGGCGCCGTGCGCTTTCCGCTGAACACGCCGGACTTCAGCTCCTTCCTGCTGCAAGCGCAGAATTCTGGCGCCAAAAACATCGCCGAGATCGGCGGCGGCTCCGACCTCACCAACGGCATCAAGCAGGCCGATGAATTCGGCATCAACGCCAACGGCCAGCAGTTCGTGCCGTTCTCGCTGACCACCGTTGATGTCTACGGCCTCGGCAACAAGGCCACCGCCGGCAGCCCGGCCGTGCTCAGCTACCACTGGACCGAGTCGCCGGAAGCAGCGAAGTTCGCCGAGCGCTTCAAGGCAAAGTTCGGCAAGATGCCAACTGACCCGCAGGCCAATGTCTACAGCGCCGTGAGCCACTACCTGAAGGCGGTGAAGGCCGCCGGCACGTCCGAGAACAAGGCTGTTCTGGCCAAAATGAAGGAAATGCCGGTCAACGACTTCTTCACGAAGGACGCCAAAATCCGCGCCGATGGCCGGCTGATGCGCGACATGTACTTCGCCACGGTGAAAAAGCCGGAAGAGATGAAGGACAAGGACGATCTGCTGACGCTGGTGAAGAAGTACCCGGCGGAAGAAGTCTTCATCCCGGCCAGCGAGAGCGAATGCAAACTGCTGAACCCGAAGGCCGGCGAGAAAAAGTAAACAGCCAGCTCCGTAATTTACCGGACTTCGCGATCACAAGAAAAACCGCCGGTTTCCCGGCGGTTTTTTGTGTCTGGCCAGTCTCTCATTGTCCGCCAGCCTGGCGCGATCCCAGAGAACGCGACCTCAGAGAAACTGCTTCGCCAGCTCCTCTTTTTTCACCTTGCCGGTGGCGGTCATCGGCAGCGCCTCCACCACCCGCACCTCCGGCAATTTGTAGACGGCGAGGCGCTCGCGGCAGAAGGCCAGCACATCGGCGGCCTCGACGCCGTCCTCCGGCTTCACCATGACGAAGGCGACCGGAACCTGACCCTTGTCCGGGTCTTCCCGGCCAATGACGCCGCTGCCGATCACCGAGGGGTGCTGGCCGAGCACCGCCTCGATCTCGGTCGGGAACACGCTCATGCCCTTGACCTTGAGCATTTCCTTGCGCCGGCCAAGGAACAGCATGAAGCCTTCTTCAGTAATCATGCCAAGATCGCCGGTGCGCAGCCAGCCGTCCCTGATCTCGCCGGCCGTGCCGCCAGGGCTGTTCCAGTAGCCCTTGAGCAGCGACGGCGTGCGCACGCACAACTCGCCCTCTTCCCCAAGCGGCATCAGCCGCTCACTCCCGAACTCCATGATCTTGAAATCCGTGCCGCCGGTGGGCAGGCCGCAGAACACCTGCCGTGAGTTCAGGTCGAAATCATTGTCCTGGAAGCCGCGGGTAAAACTGTCGAACGAGTGGGTTTCGGTCATGCCCCAGGCCGCTTCGCGCAGGGTCGAGCCGGTCAGGGCGCGCCAGCGCTCGCGGAACGGCACGTTGAGCTTCTTGACGAAGGAGGCCACCACCGCCTCGCGCAGCGAGGTCAGGTCATGCCTGCCCGCATCCGGGCGCTCCATGATCTCGACGGCGTTGTCGACCACCATGGCGGTGACGGTGACCTTGTAGCGCTCCACCTGGGCCATCCAGGCGGCCGGGTCCCAGCGGGCGAGCAGCACGCAGGTGGCGCCGGCAACCAGCGGCGCGATGATGCCCACGTCCTCGCCGGCGATCCAGAACACCGGCCAGAAGTTGATGATGACGTCGTCCGGGCCGATGGTCGCGGTGATGCTGCACATGCTGGCGCCGGTGAACAGCATGTCGCGCTGGGTGTGGATGCACCCCTTCGGCAGACCGGTGGTGCCGCCGGTGTAATTGAGGGCTGCGACGTCATCGAGGCTGACGTCAACGGCGGGCGGCGCGCCGGTTTCCGCCGCCATGGCGGCCATGAAGTCGATGACGCCTTCCGGCAGATCGGCCAGCGGCGCGTCGAGACCGGACGGAACCGGGCCGAACGGCGCCTCTGGCAGGAAGGCCGAAATCGCCGTGGCGAACACATGGGTCAGCTTGATCTGATCTTTCGCCGCGTCCACCACCGGCAGCAGCGCGTCCTGGGCAATCAGCACGCGCGCGCCGGTGTCGTTGACCTCGTAGATCAGCTCCGGCTCGCGGAACATCGGATTGATCGGGGCGTGAATGGCCCCAAGTTTCAGGATGGCGTGGAAGGCGATGAAGAACTGGGGACAACTGGGCAGGAACACGCCGACAGCGTCGCCCTTGCGCACTCCGGCGCCGTGCAGCACGGCGGCGAAACGGTCACTCAGCCGGTCAAGCTCGGCGTAGGAAATCTCGCGGCCATAGAAGATAATCGCCGCCTTGTCGGGCGTGCGCCGGGCCCACTCGCGCAGATAATGCGTGAGCGTGCGCTCGCCGAGCGGATAGTGCTGCTGGCGTGGAACGCCTTCTGGCCAGCGCGCCGCCCACAGGGCGCGAACATGTTCGAGATAGGCGGCCTCATTGGCCAGCCAGGCGGCGTTCTGTTCCTGTACGCTCATGGCGTCATCCCCCGTGGTCCGCGCCTTCCGGCCGGAACCTTCCATCACGCGCCAGCTTTGCGCCGGCATTTTTTCCCGGGAACCGGCGGCGCGAATGGCCGCCGGAAACTGGCGTCAGCTTGTCATGCCCTTGCGGGCCTTGCCAACAGCCTCACCACACGTCGACGCTGGGGCGCTTCTTGCCGGCGCGCGGGGCGATGGCGGGCAGCGACCTGAGGCCGCGCATGATCCAGCGCCGCGTGTCCATCGGGTCGATCACGTCGTCGACCTCCAGGAAGGTGGCGCCGGAGAGCGCCTTGTTCTTCTCGTACTCGGCGGCGACCATGGCGTCGAACCACGCCTTGCGCTCGGCTGCATCTTCGATCGCCATCATTTCCTTGCGGTAGGCCAGCTTGACGCCGCCCTCCAGGCCCATGGCGCCGAACTCGCCGGTGGGCCAGGCCAGGGTGAAGAACGAGGAATGGCCGCCGCCGCCGGCCATGGCCAGGGCGCCGAGGCCATAGCCCTTGCGCAGCACCACCGTGAACATGGGAATGGTGGCGTTGGCCGCCGCCACGAACATGCGCGACACGTGCCGCACCTGGGCGGTGCGCTCCACCTCCGGCCCCACCATCATGCCGGGCGTATCGCACAGCGACAGCAGCGGAATGTCGAAAGCATCGCACAGTTGCACGAAGCGCGCCGCCTTGTCGGCCGCATCGGAATCGATGGCGCCGCCCAGCACCTGGGAATTGTTGGCGATGACGCCCATCGGCCGGCCCTCGAAGCGGACCAGGGCGGTGACCATGGCCTTGCCAAAGCCGGCGCGCAGCTCCAGCACCGAATCCGCATCGGCCAGCGTGGCGATCACCTGGCGGATGTCATAGGCGCGCAGGCGGTTTTCCGGAATGGCGCGGCGCAGCAGCCGCTGGTCGGCGCAACTCCAGTTGCTGGTGCGCCCCTGGAAGAAGGCCAGATATTTCTTCGCCGCCGCGACGCCGTCGGCCTCGTCCTTCACCACCAGATCGATGACGCCATTGGGCGCCTGCACCGACACCGGGCCAACGTCCTCGGGGCGGAAGACGCCAAGGCCGCCGCCCTCGATCATCGCCGGGCCGCCCATGCCGATATTGGCGTTGCCGGTGGCGATGATGAGATCGCAGGCGCCGGCGACAGCTGCATTGCCGGCAAAACAACGGCCGTCGACGATAGCGACCGTTGGCACGAGGCCGCTGAGCTGGCCAAAGCGGGTGAACGTCGTGGTGTCGAGGCCGGCCGGCGTCGGCCACTCGTCGCCCGGACGGCCGCCGCCGCCTTCAGCGAACACCACCATCGGCAGCTTCCATTTGGCCGACAGCTCCAGCAGCCGGTCCTTCTTGCGATGATTGATGACGCCCTGGGTGCCGGCGAACACCGTGTAGTCGTAGCCCATCACGGCGCAGCGGGCGGCGTCCTCGTCGAACAGCGCGCCATTGACCGCGCCGAGGCCGGTGACCATGCCGTCGGCCGGGCTCATCTTCAGCAGGTCATCGAAGCTGCGGCGCTGGCGCTGGGCTGCCAGGGCGAGGCCGCCATATTCGACAAAGCTGCCGTCATCAACCAGATCGGCTATATTCTCGCGCACCGTGCGCTGGTTGGTCTTGCGGCGCCGCGCCACCGCATCCGGGCGACGATCGTCGTAGAGGATCGCGTGGCGCTCCAGCGCCTCGGCCAGGTCGGGGCGGATATGGTCGAGGTCGATTTCCTCCGCAACCACCGCCTCACCGCCAGCCACCTCGCCAGGGGTGAAGAAGGCCAGCGGATGGCCCTCGAACACCGTGTCGCCGGCGCCGACCAGCACCTGGGCGATGACGCCGGATTCCGGCGCCGCCACCACGTGCTCCATCTTCATGGCTTCGAGCACCAGCAGCGGCTGCCCCTGGCGCACCTCGGCCCCGGGAGCGATGTCGAGGCTGACGATGGTGCCCTGCAGGGGCGCGCTCACCGCCGCCATGCCCTCCGGCGCGTCGATGGCGTCGCCTGGCTCCGCCGTCTCATCGGCGACGGCCTCCGGCCCGGCGCCGCTGAACACCGCCAGCGGATCGAATTCTTTCGACGAACGGATCTTGCCGCGCCCGCCAGGCGCGCCCTGCTGGGCGCCGGCGTGGAACAGATCGGCCTGGACCGCAACGTCCGGCCCGACCAGTTCGCCCACGTGCTGCTCAAGGAAGCGCGTGCTGACATCGTTGGCGACAAACTTCGGGTGCGCAAGCAGCGCCCGCAGGAATGGCATGTTGGTGGCCACGCCCTCGATGCGGAACTCGCGCAGGGCGCGCAGGGTCCGCCGCACCGCCTCGTCATAGTCAGGCGCGCGGCTGTGCACGATCAGCTTGGCCAGCAGCGAGTCATAGCGCGGGCTGGTGACGTAGCCGACGTAACCGAAGCTGTCGACGCGCACGCCGGGCCCCGAGGGCGGATCAAAGGCGTCGAGCCGGCCGCCGGATGGACGCGCCTCGCCCTCCGGCGTGATCGTTTCCATGTTGATGCGCAACTGGATGGCGTAGCCGCGCGGCTGCATGCCGGCGGCAAGCCCGAGGTCAGCAAGGCTGGACCCGCCGGCGATGCGCAGCTGGGCCTCGACCAGATCGACGCCGTAAACCTCCTCCGTGATGGTGTGCTCCACCTGGACGCGCGGGTTCACCTCCATGAAGGCGAAATCCGTGGAGTCCGACGCGGCGTCGCCAGGCACAAGGAACTCGAAGGTGCCGAGGCCGGCGTAGCCAACCCGCCGGGCCATGCGGATGGCGGCGTCGCAGACGGCGGCGCGCATGGCCGGCGCCAGGGTGGGGCTTGGCGCGATCTCGACGATCTTCTGATTGCGGCGCTGGATGGTGCACTCGCGCTCGCCCAGATGGATGACGTCGACGCCGTCGCCCACCACCTGCACCTCGATATGGCGCACGTTGGGCAGATAGCGCTCGACATAAACGGCTTCATCGCCGAAGGCGCTCTTCGCCTCGGACTGGCAGCGACGGTACGCTTCCGCGATATCGTCATGGCAGGCGACCGCGCGCATGCCGCGACCGCCGCCGCCGGCGATGGCCTTGATCATCACCGCCGCGCCGGGGCCATGCGCCGCCTGCTGGGCCGCGAAGAACGCCTGCACCTCCTCCAGCGTCGCCGCGCCGGTCGTGCCGGCCAGCAGGGGAACGCCGGCCTCCACAGCCAGCGCCCGGGCTTTCGCCTTGTCGCCGAACAGCTCCAGCAGTTCCGGACGCGGGCCGACGAAGACAATGCCCTCTTCGGCGGCGCGGCGGGCGCAGGCGGCGCTTTCCGACAGAAAACCATAGCCGGGATGGATGGCGTCGGCGCCGCTCGCCTTCGCGGCGGCGATCAGGCCCTCGATATCCAGATAAGCGGCGGCGCCGACGCCGGCCAGGGCGACGGCCTCGTCGGCGGCGCGCACGTGGAGGGACTTCGCATCATCACTGGCATGGACGGCGATCGACGTGACGCCACACCCGGCGGCGGCGCGGGCGATGCGGATGGCGATTTCACCGCGATTGGCGATCAGCAGCCTGGAAATACGCGCGCTGGAGAGACTCATGGGGTTTCCCGTCCGGACAGCCGGCTGCTTCCGGAGAAGCGGCGGCCGCGAGGTTTTTCAGATTTCAGGTTCAGATTTTGGCACAGCCTAGGAGCGAACGGTGATTACGTCAATATATTGATACGTATTGCGACATGGCCATTCCCGGCCATTTGCCTCCGTGCAGGACCGTGACGTGACAAGACGCTGTCACGTCGGGCATACTGACTGGAGCCAGAGCATTTCCGGCACAGGCGGCGTCCATGTCCGCAACGGAAACGCCCAACCAGAAGACATGAAGCGCGTCAGCGGTTCAGACATCGCGCGGGCGCGTTTCAGGGAAGCAGAACAATGAACAAGCCGGATTTACACGGCGTCGGGGAGGTTGGTCCGTCCGGGCGCGCCGCACACGGACAGGAGATCGCGCCGGATCACGACATCAACAACAGGCTGTTTTTCCGCCTCTGCCAGGCCGCCAACCAGTATGAACGCACCGCGCATCGCGAGCTGAACATTTCCGCCATCCAGGGCGTCGTCCTGGGCGCGCTCTCCCGCTACATGCCGGACGGCATCGCCTTCTCCAGCTTCGTCGACTACATCGCCGTAAGCCGGCAAAATCTCGACGCCGTGCTGAAGCGCCTGGAGAAGCTCGGCTATGTGGAGCGGGTGGAGAACCGCCGCGACCGGCGGGTGCGCATGGTGCGACTGACCCCGGCCGGAGCCCGGGCCTGGGAAACCCTGGGCGGACGCACGGTGGAATTTTTCAGGCACGCGGCGGCCGGCATTTCTCCGGAAGAGAAGATCGCCTTCACGACAACGCTTGCCAAGGTCACGCGCAATTTGCGCCACCTGCGCATGACTGCCGACCACCGGGAAGCGCAGCAGGACGGCCAGGACCTGCAGGACATCGACGCCCGGCCGGACGCCGCCTCCGGGAGCAGCCGTGGCGGCGACCCGACGCCGGCCGGCGACTGACGGAAAATGCATCAATAAATTGACATAATAATTGCGGCGCGGCACATTTGCCTGCGGAAGTTCTGGCCACAGAAGCCACGCAGCAGGAAACGCCATGTCCGAGCAGACCACCGGGAATCCATCCGCCACAAAGGCATCCGTGCAGGAAACGTGCGCACAGGCCCCTTGCCCGCGGAATTCCCGCCCGCCCGCCCGCGATGATTGCGTGCTGCGTTACGTGCTCGCCCGGCGCGCGGCGGAGCAGCCGGACGGCGCTTTCCTGCGCCTTGCCGACGGGTCGGAGATTTCCTACGCCGCGATGCGCGACAGCGTGGTCACGATCGCCGCTGCGCTGGCGAAGCTGGGCGTCGCCCAGGGCGATACCGTCACCGTCTGGCTGCCGAACAGCGTCGACATGATCCGCGTCTGGTTCGCCATCAACTGGCTCGGCGCCACCTATGTGCCGATCAATGTGGCCTACCGCGGCAACCTGCTGGCTCACGTCATCGCCAACGCCGGTTCGCGGGTCATCGTCGCCAGCCCGGACCTTGTGCATCGCCTGGCGGACGTGGACCGGGCCGGGCTGACCACCTGCGTCACCGTCGGCGGCGATGTGGAGCCCGGCGTCGCCATTGCCGGCCTCGACATCCTCTCCGGCTCTGTCGCGCTGGCCGGCGATCCGGCGACCTTGCCGGAGTTGCAGCGGCCGATCGAGCCGTGGGACGTGCAATCGATCATCTATACCTCCGGCACCACCGGCCCCTCCAAGGGCGTGATCAGCAGCTACGCCCATCTGTTCCACATGAGCGGCCGGGAAGCCTGGCCAACCGTGGACGCTTCGGACACCTTCCTGTTCTACGGGCCGCTGTTCCACGTCGGCGGCACCCTGCCGGTGGTTGCGATGCTCAATCGCGGCGGGACAGTGGGCATGGCCGGCGATTTTGTCACCGACAGGTTCTGGGATCATGTGCGGGCCACGCAGGCCACGGTCACCATCCTGCTGGGCGTGATGACCACCTTTGTCGCCAAGGCGCCGCCCTCGGCGCGGGACCGGGACCACACCCTGCGCAAGGTGGTGATGATCCCGCTCGATGAAAACTGGCGCGCCTTCAAGGAGCGGTTCGGCGCGGAAGTGACGACGCTGTTCAACATGACCGAGATCAACGTGCCGATCGTCTCCGGGCCTTCGCCGGCCAAGGCGGGAACCTGCGGCCGGCCGCGCGCCGGCGTCGAGGTGCGCATTGTCGATGACCATGACTGCGAGGTCGGGCCGGGCGAAATCGGCGAACTGATCCTGCGCACCGACGCCCCCTGGGCGCTGAACTCCGGCTATTTCAAAAACCCGGAAGCGACGGCGCAGGCCTGGCGCAACGGCTGGTTCCACACCGGCGACGCCTTCCGCCGCGACGCCGACGGCGATTTCTTTTTCGTTGACCGCAAGAAGGACGCCATCCGGCGGCGCGGCGAGAACATCTCGTCCTTCGAGGTGGAGGTGGAGGTGCTGGCGCACCCGGCGGTGCGCGAATGCGCCGTGGTCGCCGTGCCCAACGAAACCTCCGAGGACGACGTGCTGGCCATTGTCGCCGCGACGCCTGGCGCGACCATCGATCCGCTGGAGCTGCTGGAGTTCCTGCGCCCCCGCCTCGCCCATTTCATGTTGCCGCGCTACATCCGCGTGCTGCCCGACCTGCCCAAGACGCCAACGCAGAAGGTGGAGAAGCACGTCCTGCGCAGCGCCGGCGTCACTGGCGATACGTGGGATCGTGAAAAGGCCGGCGTGAAGGTGGCGCGCGAAAAACTGCGCGGCTGACGGCTGGCGGTCGCCGCCTTGCGCAGCGGCGCGGACCGCCTTGCCGAAGACATACAATATACATACAATATGCCCATTGGCGATTGAGGGAATATTGTATGGCGCGGCAAGATGCGGGGTCCGGCGGCGGGCGCGAGGCGCGTCCGTCTGACGACATCTGGTCGCCGGCGATCAGCCGCAGCGGCGGCCCGTTATATCTGGCCATCGCCAACGCCATGGAGGCGGACATCGCCAGCGGCGCCCTGCCGGCAGGAACCCGCCTGCCGTCACAACGCGCTCTTGCGGCCCGCCTCGGCGTCGATTTCACCACAATAACCCGCGCCTACGCGGAGGCGCGCGGCCGGGGACTGATCGACGGCAAGGTCGGCCAGGGCACCTGGGTGCAGGCGTCCCCCGCCGGCCACAGCCAGGCGCCGGCCGTCGCGACGTCGCGACGCGGCGCCAGCCAGCCTGCGAAGCCCGATCCGCGCCCCCGCCCGCAAGCCAGCCAGCCTGAACGCACCCCAGAACGGGCTCCAGAACGGGCCCCTGGGCGCAGCGGCCTCGTCGATATGAGCATGAACCTGCCGCCGCCGGTTGGCGACAGCGACCTGGCGGCGCGCATGTGGGACAGCGTCGCCGCGACGGGACGCGACGGCGGGGCTGACCTGATGATGCGCTATCAGGAGCCCGGCGGCGCCGCCCAGGACCGCGAGGCCGGCGCCGCGTGGCTGGCCCCACGGCTGCCCGGCGTCGATCCGGCCCGGGTGCTGGCCTGCCCTGGCGCCCAGAGCGCCCTGCTCGCCGCCTGCCACGCCATCTGCGCCGCTGGCGACGCCATCGCCGCCGGAACCCTGGTTTACCCCGGCCTGATCGCGGCGACGAAGGTTCTGGGCCTGCGCCTGCTGCCCATCGCCATGGATAGCGAAGGACTGCTGCCGGAAGCGTTTGAGGCGGCCTGCAAGACCCAGGCCCTGCGCGCGCTCTACTGCAACCCCACCCTCAGCAGCCCCACGACCCGCACCCTGTCGCTACAGCGACGCCAGGCGCTCATCGCCATCGCCGCCAGCCACAACGTAACCATCATCGAGGACGACGCCTACGGGGCGCTGGCCCCCGATGCGCCGCCGCCACTGGCCAGCCTGGCGCCAGAGCAGGTCATCCACATTGCCGGCATGGCCAAATGCCTGGCGCCGGCGCTACGCGTCGCCTGGGTGGCGGCCCCGGATATCCGGGGCGCCACGCGCATCGGCGCGGCCATTGGCGCGACGGCATTGATGGCGTCGCCACTCACCGTCGCCATCGCAGCAACCTGGATACGCAATGGCGTGGCGGATGCGGTCCGCGACGCCATTCGCGCCGAAACCGCCGCCCGCGTGGCGCTGGCCCGGCGCATCCTGCCGGCGGCGTGCGTTACAGCCGACAGCAACGCCTTCCACCTGTGGCTCGACGCCCCGGCGCCGTGGCGCGGCGTCGATCTGGCCGCCCGGCTGCGCGTCGCCGGCGTGGCCGCGGTTCCGTCAGAGGCATTCGCCATCGGCCCCGCGCCACGGCAGGCGCTCCGCCTCGGTCTCGGCGTGCCGGCGCGGCGCGGCGATCTGGAGCGCGGCCTGCATATCGCCGCCGACCTGCTGGCGCGGGAGCCGGAGTTCGCCCATGGCGTCGTCTGACGCTGCGCCGGTTTTCGGGCTGCTGGCTTCAGATTCCGGGACTTCAGATTTCAGGGACTTCAGACCCCGAGGGCTTGGGCCTGCGGCAAACGCGCCTGGCCCGGCTGCGGATCGTTGACATACATTCCACTCAATATACATACAATATCATACATGCGGGCGCCCCGGCGCGGACCTGCGCGTCGCCAGACTGGCGGGCGCGACGGGGACCAGACCGGATTACCGCCGGCATTTGCAAGGATGCATTTCCTGGCGCGGGCGCGGACTGGAGCGTTTCCAGCGCGCCGCGCATCATGACGGCAGGGTGACCTCCCGGTCCGGCCTGAGCGGCTTTGGCCCAGGCTCTGGTCTGGCTTGGCCCGGAAATACCCGACACGAGGAACTGGCAATGTCTGACGGGACCCACTGGCCGCCCCTCCCCCCTTCCAGCACCGGACCGCGCGGCCTTTGTCCACGCTGCGGCCAGGGCCATCTGTTTACCGGCTATCTGAAGCTGGCGAAGAAATGCGAGGTCTGCGACCTCGACTATTCTTACGCCGACCCGGCCGACGGCCCGGCGTTCTTCGCCATCTGCGTCACCGGCATCCTGATCGGCGCCTTCGCCGTATGGCTGGAGGTAGCCTACACGGCGCCCTATTGGGTGCATCTGGTGACGACCCTGCCGCTGATGATCGTCGGCTGCATCCTGCCGCTACGCCCGCTCAAGGGCTGGCTGGTCGCCAGCCAGTATTTCCACAAGGCTGAGGAAGGCCGTCTCGCCGGCGCCTCCGGTCACTACCAGCTGGGCGAGGCCCAGGGCGGCTCGTGGCCGAAAGGCGGCGCCTGACCGAAGGGCGTAACGGAGCAGGATAAAGGCCGCGTTCCGCCGCCATGCACAGGAATGCAGCCTTCCCGCTGCCCGCCCCAAAAGACGCCGCGCGCCAGAAGCCGCCGCTGAAAGCGCCGCGCCGCACTGATGTTGCGCGAGCATCGCAGCCGCCAGTGGATGCGCCGCCGGCCCGCGCCATCCCCCAGGATGTGCTGGCGAGGCCCGGCCCGGCCTGCTACGATGGGAACGAACAGGAAACGCCGGCCGTCGGGGCGGC
This sequence comes from Camelimonas sp. ID_303_24, assembly GCF_053543495.1. Classification (NCBI taxonomy): domain Bacteria; kingdom Pseudomonadati; phylum Pseudomonadota; class Alphaproteobacteria; order Hyphomicrobiales; family Chelatococcaceae; genus Camelimonas; species Camelimonas sp. ID_303_24. The sequence continues at coordinate 10,244 of NZ_JBLLJM010000041.1, read as the reverse complement.
GCCATTTCGTGGCGATTGACGGCCTGCGCCGGATCGTCTCCCCATCCGCAACACACATTCCGCGCCGGCGCAGGGGCGGGATGGGCGCCATCCGGAGCCGGCGATGCATGACCCGCAGCCGACATTCTACGAGTTTTTTGCCGGGGGCGGCATGGCCCGCGCCGGCCTCGGGGACGGCTGGCGCTGCGCTTTCGCCAATGATTTCGATCACAAGAAGGCCCTGACCTATCAGGCCAACTGGGGCGCGCCCGGCGTAATCCAGGTTGGCGACATCCGCGCTGTCGGCGTTGATTCGCTGCCAGGCGTGGCCGATCTGGCATGGGCGTCGTTTCCCTGTCAGGACCTGTCGCTGGCCGGCGCCGGCGCCGGGCTGAAGGGCGCGCGCTCGGGCACGTTCTACGCGTTCTGGGACATCGTCCGCGCCCTGGCGGCGCAAGGTCGGGGGCCGCGCGTCGTGGCGCTGGAAAACGTCACCGGGGCGCTGACCTCCCATGGCGGCCAGGATTTCGCCGCCATCTGCCAGACCTTCGCCGACAATGGCTACGCCTGCGGCGCCCTGGTCATTGACGCCGCTTTGTTCGTGCCCCAGTCACGTCCGCGCCTGTTCGTTGTCGGCGTGCGCAAGGACCTGCCGCTGCCGCCGGGCCTGATCGCCCCAGGCGCCCTGGAGCCGTTTCACACCCGTGGACTGCGCGCGGCAATGGCCCGCCTCTCAGACGCCGCCCGCGCCAACTGGCTGTGGTGGAACGTGCCGACCCCGCCGCGGCGCAACCAGGGCTTCGCTGACCTGGTTGAGGACAATCCGGCCAGCGTCGCCTGGCATACGGAGGCGGAAACCCGGCTGCTGCTGGCGCGCATGTCTCCGGTCAACCTCGCCAAGGTGGAAGCGGCGCGCCGCGCCGGGCGTCGCATGGTAGGCGCCATCTACAAACGCACCCGCACCGACGCCAGCGGCGCCAAGGTGCAGCGGGCGGAAGTCCGCTTCGACGATGTGGCGGGCTGCCTGCGAACGCCAGCCGGCGGCTCCAGCCGTCAGGTGATCATGGTGGTCGACGGCGATCGCATCCGCTCCCGGCTGATCTCTGCCCGCGAGACCGCCCGCCTGATGGGCCTGCCGGACGAATACCGGCTGCCGCGCAATTATAACGAAGCCTACCATCTCACCGGCGATGGGGTCGCCGCGCCGGTCGTGCGCCATCTGGCCCGCCATCTTTTCGAACCGCTGCTCGGCGTTGCCGCGCAGCCCGCGCCGGTCGCCGCCAGCCAGTCCGGAAGCGGGGGCCAGATTTGAGTGAGGCGAGCGTTACCCGACCCGGCGTGACGCGGCATGGCGCAACGCAGGACGACGACGCGCCGCTGCTGTTTCCCGCTCTGGCGACGCCTGCGCCACCGCCCACGCCAGAGCAGCGCCCCGGCGCTGGCCGTGACAACGACGCCGCTCCGCCGTTTGAAACCGACGACCTGCGGCGCAATCTGGCGGTCTTTCTGGATACGCCTTTCACCGACCCCGTCACTGGCGTCACCCTGCCGGCAGGCAACTGGCGCTGGGGCGTTTACGCTTTCTACGATTATGACGGCGAGCCGATCTACGTTGGCCAGACCAACGAACGCCTGCGCACGCGGATCCGCCGCCATCTCACCAACCAGCGCACCGATGCGGTGGCCATGTCCGTGCTCGACCCATTCGAGGTGTTCGAGATCGAGGTATGGCCGCTGCCACAGTTTCAGGATGTCAGCCGCGCCGACAGCCGCGACGCCCGCGATGCCCTCAACGCCCTGGAGCACGCGGTCTATCTGGCGGCCATCGCCGGCAGCGCCTTCGGGGCCGTGCTCAACGAAAAGGACCCGCCCGCGCCGCGCGTCGCCATCACGCCGCCGCCGTCACTGCGTGGCGGCATCGTCTCCGAAGCGGTGGCCGCCATCCGCTCCCACCCGGACTTCCGCATTGCCCGCCGCGCCCTGGTGATCGCCCGGCTGGCGCAGGTGATCTCTGAACGCAAAGCTCCCGGCGGTCTGCGCCGGGTGCTGACCACCCAGGCGCGCCGGCTGCAATGGCTGGCCGAGCGGCGCTATCAGGCGCTGGGCGGCGCGGCCACCGTAGAAACCGCCGATGACGCCGAAGAAACCTGACGGGAAACCTGACAGCGCCCCCTCCCCAACGCGCAGCCGCATCATGCGCGCGGTGCGCTCCACCGACACCCGGCCCGAGATGACCGTCCGGCGCCTGCTGCACGCCATGGGCTATCGCTACAGGCTGCACCGCCGCGACCTGCCCGGCGCGCCGGACATTGTCTTTCCCGGCCGCCGCAAGCTCATCTTCGTCCATGGCTGCTTCTGGCATGGCCATGACTGCGCCCGGGGCGCCCGCATGCCCGCGAGCAACGCCGATTACTGGCGCGGCAAGATCGGCGGCAATGTTACCCGTGACGCCACCCATCTCGCTGCGCTGCGCCAGGCGGGGTGGCGGGTGCTGATCGTCTGGGAATGCCAGCTCAAGCTTCGCGAACGCCCGGCCCTGACGGCGCTGCTGCGGGATTTCATGGAAGATGCGGTCACATCGGCCCCGCCGCCGCCCGCCGCGTAACCCGGCTGCCCCATTGAACTGTTACAGGATCAAGATGCGGTGATCCCATCCGTTTCCGGCGGCCCTGAGACTGGACCCGTGGCGGGGCACGACCAACAACGGACAGCCACAGCCATCTGGATGCCAACATGAACGGCAACACGTCCCGCCCTGTCTCCAACCTGACGCTCGCGCTGTACTATCTCGCAATCTTCGTCGGCGGCGTCATTGCGCTGAACGTCCTGTATCTGCTGCTCGAGACATTCCTGCGCTTCAACCCCTCCAACGGCGCGGCGATGGCCTTCCTGCTGATGGTGGCTTCCGCTGGCAGCGTCGGCCAGATCTGGTACAGGCGCGAGCACGTCGGCCCATCCGGCGCCCGCGCGTGGCGGGTGGCCCTGCTGTGCCTCCTGGCGACAATACTGGTCCAGATTTTGCTGCTCGGTTTTTTCTATGTCGCCGCCGGCATGCCAGGCAGTCCACTGGGCGGGGCGCCTGCAAGCGAGCAGCCGTTGCTGGCCGGCGTCGTCGCCTTCGTGCTGTTGCTGCAACTTCTGCTCATCCGCCTTGGCCTGTTCATGGGCGGCCGCCAGGCGCAGAAGAAAGACAAACGGGCAATCGCGGAAACCTTCGAGTAATCGGCAGACGGATGCATCCGCCTCATCCGGCTTGATCGGGGCACAGGCGGAGCCTGAGCCTTTCAGGTCCTGGACGGGTCAGTTGGTATCCCCGGCGCTCGCAATCACGGCGCGCGCGGCCCGAACAGGATGATGGCCGCGCCGGCCAGGCACACCGCAGCGCCAAACGTATCCCAACGGTCCGGACGGACGCCCTCGACGCCCCACAGCCATAGCAGCGACGCCACGATGTAAACGCCGCCATAGGCCGCGTAAGCCCGTCCCGCCGCCTCACTGTCGACCAGGGTCAGCAGCCAGGCGAAGGCCGCCAGCGACACCAGACCCGGCGCCAGCCACAGCGGGCTTTTTCCCAGCTTCAGCCAGGCCCAGAAAGCGAAACAGCCGGCGATTTCAGCAAAAGCCGCGCCAATATAGGCTGCAATGGTCATTCGTCCTCCTTTTGCCCGCGCGCTGCTCATCACCCGCCAATTGCGTTTGCGCAAGATGCTGTTTGCGCCCCAGCGCTGGCGAAGCGCTTCGCGCCGGGCCACATGGAGGTTCGATGGCCCGCACCATGTGCGGGCCCCAGGGATGATGAGATCATGAAGAAAATCGGCTTCCTTTCATTCGGGCACTGGTCGCCTTCGCCGCACTCAGGAACCCGCTCGGCCGGCGACGCCCTGTTGCAGTCGATCGACCTTGCGGTGGCTGCTGAGGAGCTTGGCGCGGACGGCGCCTATTTCCGCGTCCACCATTTCGCCCGCCAGCTGGCCTCGCCGTTTCCGCTGCTCGCCGCTGTCGGCGCCAAAACCAGCCGGATCGAGATTGGCACCGCCGTCATCGACATGCGCTATGAGAACCCGCTGTACATGGCTGAGGATGCTGGCGCCGCCGATCTGATTTCCGGCGGCCGCCTGCAGCTTGGCCTCAGTCGGGGTTCGCCGGAGCAGGTGATCGATGGCTGGCGTTATTTTGGCTACGCCCCCGGCGATGGCGAGAGCGACGCGGATCTTGGCCGACGGCATGCGGAGGCGTTTCTGCAGGTGCTGAAAGGTCAGGGGTTCGCCCAGCCCAATCCACGCCCCATGTTCCCCAATCCGCCCGGCCTGCTGCGGCTGGAGCCCCATTCAACGGGACTGCGGGAGCGGATCTGGTGGGGCTCTGGCTCCAACGCGACGGCGATCTGGGCGGCGAAGCTCGGCGTCAACCTGCAGAGCTCGACGCTGAAGGACGACGAGACCGGCGAACCTTTCTATGTCCAGCAGGCGAAGCAGATCCGGGCTTACCGCGCGGCATGGAAAGAAGCCGGCCATGAGCGCGAGCCGCGCGTTTCGGTTTCCCGCTCGATCTTCGCCCTGGTGAACGACCAGGACCGCGCGTACTTCGGCAAGGGCAAGGATGCGGATTCGATCGGTTATATCGATGATAATACCCGGGCCATCTTCGGCCGCTCATACGCGGCGGAGCCTGACCGGCTGATCGAGGAGTTGCGCAAGGACGAAGCGATCGCCGAGGCTGACACCCTGCTGCTGACCGTTCCGAACCAGCTTGGCGTGGCCTACAACGCGCATGTCATCGAAGCGATTTTGAAGAATGTTGCGCCCGCGCTTGGCTGGCGCTGATTGCAACGCCCGCTCCCCATGCGCGCAGCTGAGTGCTCTAAAAAGGAAAACCCCCGGACGCCAATGCGTTCGGGGGTTATTGTGTTTTGGTTGCGGGGGCTGGATCTAATCTTCACTTGTTGCCCGAGCAAGTAAAGATGGTTGCGGGGACCGGCATCGATCACAACTTGCAATCGACGCCGGTAAAGATGGTTGCGGGAGGCTGCAACCACCATTACTTGCGACCTACTAATAGCCATTTTCCTATCAACGCCAAATCCAACGCGGGGAGAATGGTTGCTAAAAATAGCAGCTTTCATTCCGTCCTATTCCGAACAGCAGCGTGAGTATCGGTTACACTACAACTCAACCGCCACGTTCTCCCGGCGAAAAATCCGGCACTGCGCGCCGAACGCGGTCAGCGTAGGTTCGTTTGTCATCTATCACCTCTGACCGACCTGGAACGGGACGCAGGACATCGCCATGCAACTGCGCCCTCAGTTCCAGCCAACGCGCCTTGAGAACCTGCCAGTTGTGATCGTCGTATGTGCCACTGACGACAACAGGGTGAACCCGAATGCGGGGCGGGAGACCATCACCATGATCCCTCCATTTCCGCCATTCGCGAAGCCAAAGACTGTTCTTGCGATCCACACGCCCAATCTGCTGCTCGACAATGCCGGGATTCCACTCCGCGTGCAGTAGAATCACTGTGCGACAGGCCTCATGCAGATTCAGGCCCTCACGCCCGACGCGGGATTGCGCGAGGAGCACCATCGGCCAACTGGACGACCGGTTGAATGCAGATTGCAGCATACGCCGCGTTTGCGGTGCGGTTGCGCCTGACATCATCCTGGCGAAGTTGCCCTCGCGCCCGGAATAGTCGTTCAGCCAGGCATCCAGCCGGGCTTTCTGCGTATCGTTGTTCTCTGCTTCATCATCCCCGGCAAGCTCCAGGAGCAGTTTTTCGAACAGCCCGAGCATTTCCCGCCCCGTCCAGGAAGCGCCCGCAACTTCCCGCCTGCCACCAAGTGCCTCGAGCAAAGCCCCGAATTGAAGGTCTTGTTTGCCGTCCTCATGGCGCAGAATCTCTGACAGAAATGCAGCAGCTCCTCCCTCCAGCGCAAGGTCTTCCAACTCCCGATGAAGCCGTGCGAGTTCAGCCCGGCGCTCGCTCGCCCACTCCTGATAGCGGGTCTTCAACATCACATCGATTTCGTCGACCCCACCCGCCACCGCAAGATCAGGATCCCTCATCGCCGCAATGACTGCTGCTATATTGCTCTCCCCGATCCCACTGGCAGGCCAGTGCTGTCCGTCTCGCAAACGACGCAGCATCTCACGCGCGTCCAGCAGTCTGGTCAGCACATTCATCGGCGTCAGGAACCTGCCGAAGACGAGCACTTTCTCGCCGGCCCGTGTATAGGCCTCGATTTGTCTCACAGCCGCCAGGATCGCAGGGTGGCTATAGATGTCGTTGCTCTCAGCGGTGAAAGCTTCCGTCCAAAACCCCGCCGGACCAACGAGGTTTGCATCTGTCATGCCTGAAGGGCTGTCTTCCTCATCCTCTCCAAAGCCGCACCCATACCCCTGGGCAACGGCGAGCCTGACCCGTTTCACACGCGGATCATCCTGAGGGAGTAACGACAGCGCCTCAGCCGCACAAAAGCGGCGCAACCAGTCACGGGTAAAACCCTCTGCCTCCGGTGAAACCGGGATATCGGTGACCTCACGATAATCACCATGACTGTCTTTGAAGACGCAGAATTCGGGGTCACTGCGTTTGTCCCGGCGCAGGACGTATGGTCGCAATGCTGCGCAGAACTGCCGGGCGGAGGTCTCGAATTCCCCGGTCAGCGTCTCGTCCAGTTCTTCGGTTTGAATCCGACGAACAACATCCACATAGCCGGTGATCCATTCCGTCAGCTCTGCGAGCGCAGTAATATCCTGATCGTCATCGCGACCATTGAGCCGCTCCAGCGTGTCGATCCACTGGCTGGAGTCCAGCTCGACCGGGGTTGCGGTCATGCCCAGACGAAAAGGATCATCCGCTTCCCAGCTTACCGGGCCGAGAATGCGCGAAAGGCTTGAATCTGCGCCGCGCGCCTTGTGGGCTTCGTCAACGACTATGAGATCAAACTGACCCAGGCCATAGCCGATCAGCGGCAGGATCCTGTTCTTGTAATCGTCCGCCGAAAGCCATTTCTGATCGCCGTTAATGGCATCGCGCGACAGTTCGTGGTCCAGAATCGTTTGGGCAAGGCGGCGAGATCGGGTCGCATAGGGCGGGCCTCCGTGGTTGTGCAGGATGCCGCTGACGATCAGCGGCGTGTCATGCGCACGGTGGCGAAGGAGCGTCGGCATAGGGGATGAGAAAGATCGACGGGGTGAAATCCTCACCCCAGCCTAACGGCGGCGTCAGGGTTTGCGACGATGGCGCAAAAGGTCTTGATAGCCGCCATCGATGAGCGTGGTGGCAGATCGGACAAGGGCGATGACAGATGCCCGCAAAGCCGATGTCTTCCACGGCTCGGCCCGAACACGCTCCTCCCCATAGATCGCGATGGCAATCTCACGGTAGGTCGCGTGGTTGGCGTTTCCGTCAGCGGCTTGCATCATCAGGCGGAAACGCCGGCGCTGATACGGCGTCATCCTGGGGTCTCGGCGCGTGGGTTTCGCGGCCAGCACATGCCAGAGCCTGAGAACGGCTTCGAGCCGATCTGGCAGATCGTCGTCAAGCGGCAGGACAATCGCAGGCTGCGCAGCAGAGCCGGTTTCAGCCAGGATCAGATATTGGCCGTCCCCGTCGCGGCATGCGCCATATGCCCCCTCTGGCCCGCGGATGACATCAACAGGATCGACGGATAACGCGGCCGACGATGTGGTAAGGAAATCGGGCGTGGCCCCAAGCATCAGCACGGCCGGATTGGCAAGGGGTGACCAGATGACCGGTTGATCGAGCGCGGAATGTTGGGGATCTGCCGGGAAATCGCAACCCCCAGCGACGCTGGGCATCATCCGAAAGAGGAAGATGTCCAGCGTCTTGCGTTACAAGTTCATCGAAGCTGGCCTGATAGGCAGCGTTACGGCGTAAGCATTCCCACGCGACGCCCTCAACGGGCAGTGCATCGTAGAATTCATATTGGCTCTGGTCTCGCCAGCGGGAAGTATCCGGTTTCATTGCTCCGCTCCCGGTTGAAATTACACAGAGGTGGAGCGTGAAAAGATTCCGCCACATCTAAGAAGATGGAAGCTGGAAGGGAGGCATGGAGTGATGCCATCAGGGCATCACTCTGGCGTCAGCGCCGAGGTCAGTTGCGATCTGTCGGACGATGGAGCAACTGGCGATAGCCGCTCTGCGTCATCCAGCGTGCCCGTGCCAGATGGCTGTCATGGACTTGCCTGGCGCGCTCGGGTTCCTGAACAGGGTCGATACCGAACAGCACATTAACGGCTTCGGTCCATTCCGCGCCATCGTCGGCGGCATCGAGTAGCCGCATATAAAGCTTGATATGCGCGCGATCATACTCGGTGAGCTCGTCGCTAATGGGCGCAATGTCGTCGAAGGAGGGGGCCGAAGATGTCATATCGAGGATCGCCGCAAGACACAGGCCGCCGCCGCAGATCGATGATGGGGCCTGCGCCAATCAGCCGTCGTGGATCTGTCGGTGTCTCTTCTCGTCTTGGCCATGAACCAGCAACACTCCTTGCCCGCGATCCGTGGAGAGGAGAACAATCCCTGCTGCTTCAAGCGCCCGGCGTACCTGATCCCGCGTTGTCTCATACACCTCGAGCCGGCTCTCGGACTCAAGGCGCTTCAGGGCAGTCAGCGATATTCGGGCCTTGTCAGCGAGCGTCTCCTGCGTCCAACCCAGTAACGCGCGTGCGGCCCGCGACTGTCGAGCGGTGATCATGCATGATCACCTCCCATCGCGACCGGCGCGCATTCCAGAACTACGGCTATTTTAGTCGCCCTTTCCTTTTCTGCCAGATGAAATCGTCAAATCTGGGCAAGAGGTTATTTGGGCAGGACAACGCATAGGCCGTCCGATTCGCCTGCCTCGGCAAGGTTGTGGGGCGCTGATACTTGGATCGGCATCCGCACCGGTCGGCCACCAAAAGAGCCCCAAACGATCCAATTTCTCGAAGATGATATGTCTGAAGATCATATTCTTGGCATTCACGCCAGAGCATGATACGCATTCAGATCAATATCGCCGAAATGATCCGCAAAGGAATCATATGAAGATGGAAGCAGAAGCGCTCGGGTTGATCGGCGACCATTTTCGCCGCGCCCGACTGGCCGCCAGACTGACCCAGGAGCAGGTGGCCGATCTGGCCGGCATATCGCGTCCGCGCTACCGCGATGTTGAAACTGGGGCGGCGGCAGCGCGCACTACAACCTTGATCAATATTGCCCGAGCGCTCGGTCTGGAAATGATGCTCGTTCCCCAGGCGATGGTGCCCGCCATCGAAGCGCTCTTACACCCAGAGACCGAGGATGATCGCCCCGCCTTCAGCCCGCAACCGGAGAGCGACGATGATAGCCGCCCGCACCGCTGAGACCATCCCGTCACTGGACGTGTTCCTGAACAGTGTGAGGGTTGGCACGATCGTCAGAACACCAGGTGACTTCAACGCTTTCAGCCTTGACCCGGCGTATCGCGACACAGGAGGTTGCCCGGTTCTGAGCTTGTCATTGCGTGCCGCTACGGGGGGCCTGCGCAAAGACCCGCGCCCGGTCGCAGGCGCGTTGCCGCCCTTCTTCGCCAATCTCCTTCCCGAAGACAGGCTGCGCGAGGCGATGGAAAAGCACCACGCCGCCCATGTTCGGCCGGGGAATGATTTCGATCTCCTCGCGGCTCTTGGCGCGGATCTGCCGGGCGCAGTGCGGGTTCTGCCCAGTGACGGCCAACCGGGAGCCGCGACGGCGGCGTCCCCGGACAAGCCAAAAGCGCGCTTTTCGCTGGCGGGCGTGCAGATGAAGCTCTCGGTGATGAAGAACACCGGCAAGGGCGGCAGCCTGACCTTGCCGCTCGGTGATGGCGAAGGGCAGTATATTGCCAAGTTCCCGTCTACGGCCTTTCCGGGTGTGTCGGAAAATGAGTTCGCGAACCTTGCGCTTGCCGAAGCCATCGGCATGGAGGTGCCGGAGCGGGAGTTGGTCGGTCGCGACCAGTTCGAGGGCATTCCCGAAGAATTCGAGACGCTCGCCGAAGGTCTCGTCCTGCTGGTCCGGCGCTTCGATCGCGGAACCGATGGACGGCGCATCCATATCGAGGATTTCGCGCAGGTCTTCGGCCTGTACCCGGCGCGTAAATATGACGGAGCAGCCTCCCACGACATCGCATCCGTGCTGAACGTGGCAATCTCGCCCTTTGCCGCACTGGAGTTTGTCCGGCGGCTGACCTTTTCGGTGGTCATGGGCAATGGCGACATGCACTGTCCGACATCAGCGCCCAT
>NZ_JBLLJM010000040.1:0-6350 GCF_053543495.1 Camelimonas sp. ID_303_24 | reverse complement strand
GTCCCATAGGGCATCCTTCCATTCCAAAGAAAGGATCGAACCATTAAACCATGGGGTCAAACACCTAACCCACTGTCCACGGCACCGGCAGCATCTCCCGCCGCCCTGCGCCAGCCTGGTCGACATCGGAAGAGGACACAGAGCGAGGTCCGGGCTCTTGCCCGCACAGCGCGGTGGCCCCATGCCCAATTCCCTGATTACTTCGACCGGATAGAGGGCAATTTTGTACGCAAACGATGACGCCTGTCTCGATTGTGGCGGACACAACCTCATGCTCACCGCCGCGGCCCAGGCGGTTTCGAATTCGCCCGCGGGATCGCCGCCTGGGACGCTTTCCTCGCGCAGAATCCCGCAGGCTTCCTCGCCAATACCGCGCGAAGGGAACGAGAGAAACTGGCGCAGCGAGGACCGCGGCGATCACCACGGAAAGTCCCGCGCAAATCCAAGAGCCCAACCCGAAAAGAGTTGAGCGGTTTCAGCCGGTTGTGGTTCCTTCAGGTTGCGAGACTTGATGGAGGTCACGATGGCCTGGACCGAAACCGCCACCGGTGCGATCATGCACGCCGGAAGCTGGGGGCTGTCGCCGCAGTTTAGCAAGGGACAACGCCACCCATTTGGGGGATGCCCACGAGGCCAGATCCTTGCCACGTTTATCACGGCGACGTGAGTGACCCCGGCAACCGATGTATGACAGGGTCTTGCAGCTGGATATCGAATTGGAAGGTGCGAAACGGACGACACGGCGTGGCTTCGCATCCATGGACCCGAAAAGGGTGAGGGCAATCGCGAGTATGGGTGGACGAAGCGCGCCAAGGAAAAACGGTTCTTTTCGACCAACAGGGCGCTGGCGGATGCAGCGAGCTGTAAAGGGAAGAAGAACGTCAGTAGCGATGAGGCCTTGATGTCGGCGCCGGCTTCCGTACAGCCCTGAGATCGGTCTGACATTTGGCGTTTACATTGAAACTGAAGGAAGGAGGCGGACTGGCGCAGCGACCGGGGATAAATCCGGCAAAGACTACAGACGGATGGTGAAAACACTCGTCAGATGTCGCCGGTCTAGCCAAAAAAAGGGGACCGTCCCTGCCCTCAGCCACGGGGCTGACGCCGCGCTCACCATCCCCTGCTTGTTGCGGACTCAAAGCTGAGAACGTTGAAATGCAGTATTGGACACATCCTGGGCGGGAGTGGCAGCCATGGGACGATGGGTTGGAGTGGGATTGAAACTGCTGCTGATCGGGGCGCTTGTTGGCGTCACCAATCCGGGTTCGCTTGCGCGCATTCCCGTGCTCATCAATGACCACCGGGTGACGACAGCGGTCATTTACAGCGCCCTGTGGGCGATGAGCATCGCGGTCATTCTGCTGGCTGCATTTCACCCTTCCCGCACGGTGCGATGCTTTTGGGGCGTCGTGCTTGGCATATCGGGCTCCGCAGCGTTTCTCTATTCTACGGTGAATGGCGCAGAATTTTTTACGATAGATTTGCTCAATTTCTGGTCTGCGCGACATGAGGCCGGGCGGGCGCTGGATTTTCATCAAAGCGCAGTCATATCAGCCATCCTCGTTTTTTCGGCCTGGCTTGTCGCCTTCATGCTGCCGCCTCCACAACGAGAGACAAAACTATTGAAGTGGCGGCGGCTCCAGGGGGCGAGCCCCGTGTTGCCAGTCGCGCTGATTGCTTGCGTTATCCTGTATCGGGAAGGCAAAGGCTCCGATGCGCTGCCGCGCCAGTTCGCGCCGCTCTCCATGGCCGCCCTTGGGTCCTACAAGCTCGCCACGTTCTCTTTCCCAACGCGCGATGCGGTGGGCATCACGCGAGGTCAGCCACTGTCCCGCGCCATCGTATTGCTGGTCGATGAAAGCGTTCGGGCGGATGCGATAGACCTGTCGCCGCTCACCGTTCAGGCGTCCGCAACCCACGATCGCGAGGCTCAGTGGGTGGATCTCGGACCAGGGGCTTCGGGCGGCAATTGCTCCAATATTTCAAACGCACTGTTACGTTTCATGGCGTCGCGCACGGACGTGGTGGGCAGCGTTCTGCGCAGCCCCACCGTATGGCAATATGCGCGGCACGCCGGATACAGAACCGTTTACATCGACGCGCAGGCGGGTTTCATCAAGATCTATGGAAAATTGCAGAATTTCATGACTCCGGGCGAAGCCGCAGCAATTGATACATTCCATAAGCTGACGGACGATATCAAGACCCACGATCTCGATGAAGCGCTGGTCCGCATCATCAAACAGGAGCTTGCCAAAGGCGACCGGATTTTCATATTTGCGAACAAGAACGGGGCTCATTTCCCCTATGAGGCGAATGCTCCCGACATGGGCGCGACCCAAAATGACGGAAGTGAAGCGGGAGATCCTGCGAGGATGCCCCCAAGCTATTTGCGTGCGATCCGCTGGAATACAGATCGCCTCCTGGCCGATCTCGATAGCAACATGGCATGGGATGACGCGACGGTGATCTACACCTCAGATCACGGCCAGCATTTCGAAAGCGGGCGGTTGACGCACTGCAGCAACCTGGCGGCTGTGAACCAGAATGAAGGGGTCGTGCCCTTGCTGATAGCCAGCGACAATGCGCAGCTGCTTGCGCGATTTCGCCAGTTTGCCGCCAACTACAAAGGCCGGGGCTCCCATTTCGCCATTGCACCAACTGTGCTCGAATTGATGGGTTATAGTTCGCCGGACATCAGGGCGCGGTATCCGGAATCCCTGCTCTATGGCGTTCCGCCGGCCCCACAGTTTCTCTCAGGCGACATATTCGCCATCTTCAGTAACGGCCCAATCTGGCACGACGTGGACCCCATGGTTCAGCGCCGTGAACCGGTCGACATGAACCACGCTGCAGATACTCTTACGGCCACAAATGGACCGTGAGGGCCGGCCAGTGACAGGAGCCGCGTGAGGCGGGCGCTGTCCTTGGTTCGACGCAACAACTCACAATTGGAGCCCGGCGCATGAATGCCACGTTGCTCAAGCTTGGCGCTGCTGCTCAAAATTCCATGGATGGGCTGCGCTTTTTGCTTATGCGGGAACGGGCGTTCCGGCAGGAAGCCCTGTTGCTGCTGGTCGCCTTGCCGATCGCCTGCTTTGTCGGCGGCACCTGGCGGGCATTCCTGCTCCTCATCGGAAGCATCCTGTTCCTGATGATGGTGGAGGCGCTGAACACAGCGCTTGAAAAAGCGTGTGATGCGATCACGGCCGACTATTCGCCGGCGGTCAAGATTGCAAAAGATTGTGGCTCGGCGGCAGTGCTGATCGCCTCGCTGCTGTGCGCCCTGGTATGGACGGGAACCTTGCTGGACCGCCTGCTCGCATAGTGGCCCGGTGTTGGGGTTAGGGCGTATACTCATGAAGATGTTGGCGTTCTGGTCGCCTGGTGTTTCAAGGCCCCTGATTGTAGGGAGCCTCGATGAGCCGTCGTCGCTACGAACTGACCGACCATGAATGGGCGATTATAGCGCCGCTTTTGCCCGACAAGCCGCGGGGTGCTCCTCGCGTTGACGACGTGTGGGCGATCAACGGTATTTCGTGGCGGTCTCGCACCGGCTCGCCCTGGACTGGGATACCTGAGCGCTATGGTCCCTGCACGACGTGCTACCCCCGGTTTGCCCGGCGGCAAAAAGCCGGGGTGTGGAGTCGGCTTCTTGAAGCGGCCCCAGACGCTTATGAGAATGATATCGTCATGATCGACACCACCTGTGTCCCCGTCCTCCAGCACGGGGCGACGGAAAAAGGGGCTGGAGACGATGGCGGCATGGGACGTTCCCGGGGTGGCCTGACGAGCAAGATCCACGCACTCGTTGATGCCGAAGGCCGACCGGTCAAATTTCACCTGACGCGAGGACAGGTTGCGGACTGCACGCGAGCCGAAGCGCTGACAGCGGATGTGGGCCACGGTCATGTCCTGCCGGCCGACCGTGGTTACGATACCAATGACCTGCGAGCGGCTATGGCGGAGCGAAACGCCTGGGCCAATATTCCGCCCAAATCCAACCGAAGGGGCAGCTTTGCATTCTCCCGGCGGGTCTACCGACAGCGCAACCATGTCGAGCAGTTCTTTAACCGTATCAAGCAGTTCAGGGGCATAGCCACACGCTACGACAAGCGCCCTGAAAACTACCTGGCCGCTGCAAAGCTCATCGCCGCGCGCATCTGGCGTCAGACCTTACGAGTCTACGCCGTAAGCGAAAAGCTGTCTCAAAAGCCCCCTGCTTCAGGCGGACTTTTGAGACCGACATTTGCGAGGCGAACTTCAGCGTGATTTCAGTCGGCAATATTTGCAATGAAAAATAAGGAATTGCGCGAAGGAAACGGTAACTACGTCAGCTTTCTAGGTACCTCGGCGGCCTGATAGAAGGATACTACCTGACCATCGGGATCGCGAAAGTCGGCAAACCAGCCGCCCGGCGCCTCCGACACCGGCGTGACGATCTCGACGCCAACAGCCGCCAGCCGCTCTATCAGTGTGTCGATGCCGCCATCGCTCAGGCCAAAGACCACGTTGGGCGTATTGCCGGGCTTGGGATCGCCCTTGAAGACCATGAGGTCAATCTCTTGACCGATCTTGGTCATCAGGTAGGCGCTGCCATCTTCTTCGTCATAGCGTTCAAATTGGATGCCAAGATATTCGCCGTAGAACGCTCGCGTGCGCTCGATGTCGGCAACGTTGAATATGATTGTCACGCCGTTGAAGCGTATGCTCATGGAAACCTCCTTTGGTTACGGATGTTAGTTGCCGCCATCGCCCAAAATGTGATCGCGCCTCGAAAAGAAAATCGGTACGCCGTCCGGGTCACGAATGGCGAAAGTGCGCGGCGCTTGAGGGTGGAGGGATTGCTTCAAGGAACGCCGTGCGAGGCCATCCCCCGAGACCGGCGAAAATCCGTCGAAGAACTCGGCTTCGCCGGCATATGCTTCAAGGGCCTTGCGCAACCCCCTGAGACGTTGGCGGAACGCGGCATCACTCAACCCAAGTAAATGCGTAATCTCCGCGCGGTCCAGTCCAAGGTTTATTAGAAGCGCCACAATCCGCTGCGCAGGTGGCAGCGACGAAAGAATGGTATGAGAGAAACGTGGAACCGGGTTCTGCGCAGCACACGGTGTCCCCCAAGCGGCATCACGCACCCGCCGCCGCACCGCAGTCCTTGCGATAAAACGGGCATGGTTGCGGATCGCGCCCTTCGCCCATGCCACAAATCCCGGATCAGTGATTGCCCGCCCTCTAGCGACCGCCAGCAGCAGAACATCCTGCATCAAATCATCCGCTTCGTGATCGACACGACTATAACGGCTCGCGCATTGTCGCAGCGTGATCAATATCGCATGTTCCGTCATTTCAACCGTCCGTCCGATACAGTGCCACGCTAAAGCCTGCTTCGAATTTGTCGCAGAAGTCACAACAAAAGTTTGAATTTTGCGTCTGAGTTTTGCAATGCGCATTTTCGCACTGCTGTTCATGCGGGTATTTTGCTGAAATCTATCCTGCCGCCCAGGTGTTTAATCCCATAGTTTAATGGTTCGATCCTTTCTTTGGAATGGAAGGATGCCCTATGGGACAAGTTCGCCACGGAAGCGCCACGACCACGCACGCCGTCCGAGCGGCAATACAGCGATCGCAAGCTTCGCTCGCGCAACTGAGCAGGGAGTTGGGTATCAACCCCAAGACCGTTGCGAAGTGGCGCAAGCGTGCGACGGTCGAGGATATGAAGACGGGGCCGTCAGAGCCGCGGTCCACCGTCCTCACCGAAGCCGAAGAGGCGATGGTTGTGGTGACCTTGCCCCCGTGCTCTACTAGCATTACAGTTGCAATTTCAGTTTGATGTGAACGCTTCTTGCTTTGGCCTGATGGGCGCGTCGCCAAAACGACCATGCGATGATGCTGGCGGGTTCGATCCGTCTTCGGGCGAGCCTTGCAGCGATGCGCCGGATTTCCTGGATGGACCAGCGGATCAATTCCTGGTAGCTGGCGTCCGCGTTTTTTTGGGGAGCGTCATGTCATTGGCGCGGTAGCGTATTGCCGCCATCATCGCGAAGGCCAGCATGACAAGCGAGACATGCCGGTTCCAGCCATGCCATGAGCGGGTTTCGTTGTGGTCTAGGACTGATCGACATTCATCGCAGCCAGACCATTATTGCCGCGAGGTGTACGAAGCCCGCGAAGTTGATTGTCCTGCGGTCATAACGCGTGGCGAAGCGTCTGAAGTGCTTGAGGCGATTGAAGCAGCGCTCTGGCCTGCTGCCGGTTTTGTGGACAGCGAGTTAAGCTAGCATAGCGCGGGCTTCGAACTCCATGGGGCTGATGTAGCCCAGTTTCGAGTGTCGCCGACGCGGGTTGTAGAA
>NZ_JBLLJM010000039.1:0-16562 GCF_053543495.1 Camelimonas sp. ID_303_24 | reverse complement strand
AATTTCTCTTTGGCCATCTTAGGCTCCCTGAAACTCTCAAATTACAAATGGGTTCGCTCAGATCGGGGGAAGGATCAGGCGTATTTCGCCTGAACCTCCTGCGCGACGGCCTGCGGAACCTGTTCATAGTGGTCGAACTGCATGGTGTAGTTCGCCCGCCCCTGACTGAACGACCGGAGCTGGTTCACGTAACCAAACATGTTGGCCAGCGGGACCATGGCGTTAACGACAACGGCGTTGCCGCGCATGTCCTGACCCTGGATCTGGCCGCGACGGGAGTTCAGGTCGCCAATAACCGAACCCGTATAGTCCTCAGGCGTCACCACCTCGACCTTCATGATCGGCTCGAGGAGCACGGCGCCGCCCTTCTGGAGGGCTTCACGCAAACCGGCTCGCGAGGCGATTTCGAAGGCCAGGGCCGACGAGTCGACTTCGTGGAAGGCGCCGTCCGTCAGCGTCACCTTGATGTCGACAACCGGGAAGCCAGCGAGAACACCTGAAGACAGGACGCTCTGCAGGCCCTTTTCGACGCCCGGGATGTATTCCTTCGGCACCGAACCGCCCACGACCTTCGACTCGAACTCAAAGCCCTTGCCGGCTTCATTCGGCTCGACCGTGAACTTGACGCGGGCGAACTGGCCCGTACCGCCGGTCTGCTTCTTGTGCGTGTAGTCGACGTCAACCGCGCGGGTCATCGTCTCGCGATAGGCAACCTGCGGCGCGCCGACATTGGCGTCGACCTTGTAGGTGCGGCGCAGGATGTCGACCTTGATGTCGAGGTGCAGTTCGCCCATGCCGCGCAGGATGGTCTGACCCGACTCCTGATCGGTGGACACGCGGAACGACGGATCCTCGGCGGCGAGCTTGCCCAGAGCCAGACCCAGCTTCTCCTGGTCGGCCTTGGACTTCGGCTCGATGGCGATGGTGATCACCGGCTCCGGGAATTCCATCTGCTCGAGAATGATCGGCTTCAGCGGATCGCACAGCGTGTCGCCGGTGCGGGTATCCTTGAGGCCAGCCAGAGCGACGATGTCGCCGGCATAGGCTTCCTTGATATCCTCACGGTTGTTCGCGTGCATCAGCAGCATGCGGCCGACGCGTTCTTTCTTGTCGCGGGTCGAGTTGGCGACGCCCTGACCGGACTCCACCTTGCCCGAATACACGCGGCAGAAGGTGATGGTGCCGACGAAGGGGTCGTCCATGATCTTGAACGCGAGCATGGAAAACGGATCGGAATCCGACGGCTTGCGCGTGGCGGGCTCTTCCGTGTCCGGCAGGATGCCGTCGATGGCTTCACGATCAGACGGAGCCGGCAGGTAGTCGACCACTGCGTCGAGCAGCGGCTGAACGCCCTTGTTCTTGAACGCCGAACCGCACATCACCGGATGGAAGGCGCGCTTGGCAACGGCCTTGCGCAGCAGCTTGCGGATCGTGTCAGCGTCAGGCTCAACGCCATCCAGGTAAGCCGTCATGGCGTCGTCGTCGAGCTCAACGCAGGCTTCAACGAGCTTGCTGCGGAACTCAGCGGCCTTCTCGGCCAGATCGGCCGGAATTTCGCCAACGACCGGAGGGTGACCGGCATCGCCGTCCCAAACCAGACCCTGCATGGTGATCAGGTCGACAACGCCCCGGAAGTCGCTCTCGGCGCCGATTGGCAGCTGCAGCGCAACAGGCTTGCCGCCGACGCGATCAACGATGTCGTCGAGGCAGCGATAGAAGTCGGCGCCGATCTTGTCCATCTTGTTGACGAACACGATGCGCGGCACGTCGTACTTGTCAGCCTGACGCCACACGGTCTCGGTCTGCGGCTCAACGCCCTGGTTGCCGTCCAGCACGCACACAGCGCCGTCGAGCACGCGGAGCGAACGCTCAACCTCAATGGTGAAGTCGACGTGGCCGGGGGTGTCGATGATGTTCAGACGCTTGCCGCGCCAGAAACAGGTCGTCGCCGCCGAGGTGATGGTGATGCCGCGTTCCTGCTCCTGGGCCATGAAGTCCATCGTGGCGGCGCCGTCATGCGTCTCGCCAATACGATGGTTCTTGCCCGTGAAATACAGGATACGCTCGGTCGTCGTCGTCTTGCCGGCATCAATGTGGGCCATGATGCCGAAGTTACGATAGTCTTCGATAGCGTGACTGCGAGCCATTGTCGTGTCTCCGAAACCGTGCGCGCGTTACCAGCGATAGTGCGAGAACGCACGGTTCGCTTCAGCCATACGGTGCGTATCTTCACGCTTCTTGACAGCGTTGCCGCGATTGTTCGACGCATCCAGCAACTCGGCCGACAGGCGATCCACCATGGTGCGGTCGTTGCGGTTGCGGGCAGCCTGGATCAGCCAGCGAATGGCCAGAGCCTGACGGCGCTCGGTGCGAACCTCGACCGGAACCTGATAGGTGGCGCCGCCAACGCGGCGGGAACGAACCTCGATCGCCGGCGCGACATTCTCGAGCGCCTGACGGAACACCTCGAGCGGATCGGCCTTGGCCTTCGCCTCGATGATGTCGAACGCGCCATAAACGATCGCTTCGGCGGCCGATTTCTTGCCGTCGTACATGATCGAGTTCATGAACTTGGTAACGACCACGTCATGGAACTTGGCGTCTGGGATGATCTCACGCTTTTCAGCGCTGTGACGACGGGACATTGTCGGACCCTTGCATAACTTCGGCGCCACAACCCACCGGCCGGCGGCGCATCAATTCAACTGATGAAGCCGCGGGAAACACACTCCCCGCGACGCACCAGAATTACTTCGGACGCTTCGCGCCGTACTTCGAACGACGCTGCTTGCGGTTCTTGACGCCCTGGGTGTCGAGAACGCCGCGCAGGATGTGATAGCGCACGCCCGGAAGGTCCTTCACGCGACCGCCGCGGATCATGACAACCGAGTGCTCCTGCAGGTTGTGACCCTCACCCGGAATGTAGCCAATGACTTCAAAGCCATTGGTCAGACGAACCTTGGCAACCTTACGAAGAGCAGAGTTCGGCTTCTTCGGGGTCGTGGTGTAAACGCGGGTGCACACGCCGCGCTTCTGCGGGCAGGCCTGCAGCGCGGGAACCTTGTCGCGAGCCTTCTGCGCGACACGCGGCTTGCGAATGAGCTGACTGATCGTCGGCATCGAGTTCTCTCTTCCGAACGCCGCCGGTTTCCCGCACGGCCACTATGATTCCGGCGCCACGCGCGGCTGAACCGCAGCGCTTCACCGCCAATGTCCCAGGCCACATCGCCGGACGCATGCAGCGCGACCAAAGCGAATTCGCACCATCGGCCCTTCAAGGCCTCCGGCGCTGCCATTGCAGAGGATCACGCCTTCCTCGACGTGATCTTGCCCCAGGAATGACATCTGACTTGCGTCAGGGGGTGCTTGATGGACAGCGTTTAGGCGGCTGCATCGGGGCATGTCGCCCTGATTCAAAATGACCTACGGCCTGTCGAGTGGCGTCCTTCTACCCAACGAGTCGGGTTTCGTCAACCGCCATCAGGGTTTGGAGCGCCACGTACGGCCGTTAATTATCTGTTAACCAGCCGCATCCCCGGCCGCGCCTCACCAGCCCCCTTGCAGCAGGAGCCGGAGGCCCGCTCCCCCCTGCCCGCGCGCTGAAAAAACATGGGGCCGCCCGAAGGCGGCCCCATCATTCTTATGCCTGTCCCTGCCTGCGACGATCACTCAGCCGCAGGCAGCGCGCCTGCCGGCGGAACTGCCGGCGTCGGAGCCGGGCGGCGGTGCTGGGCCAGGATCAGGTCGTCGCGCCGGGTGGCGATCTCGCGCAGCGCCGCGGCAACCGAGCCGGTGCCCGCCGGGATCAGCGAGCCGACGATCACGTTTTCCTTCAGGCCTTCCAGATTGTCAGACTTGCCGTTGACCGCCGCCTCGGTGAGGACGCGGGTGGTCTCCTGGAACGACGCCGCCGAGATGAACGAGCGGGTCTGCAGCGACGCCTTGGTGATGCCAAGCAGCACCGGATTGCCCTGGGCCGGCTGCTTCTTCTCCTCGATGAGGGCCTGGTTGGCCTCATTGAGATCAAAGCGGTCGACCTGTTCGCCGGTCAGGAACTCGGAATCGCCTGGATCGGTGATCTCAACCTTCTGCAGCATCTGGCGAACGATCACCTCGATGTGCTTGTCGTTGATGGTCACGCCCTGCAGACGGTATACCTCCTGAATCTCGTTGACGAGATAGGCGGCCAGTTCCTCGACGCCCTTGATGGCAAGGATGTCGTGCGGCGCCGGGTTGCCGTCGACAATGAAGTCGCCGACCTCCACCACGTCCCCGTCCTGAAGGTGAATGTGCTTGCCCTTCGGGATCAGATACTCAACCGCATCCGAACCATCGTGCGGCTCCAGCGTCAGGCGACGCTTGTTCTTGTAATCGCGGCCAAAGCGGACGGTGCCCGACTTCTCGGCGATGATCGCCGCTTCCTTCGGACGGCGCGCCTCGAACAACTCCGCCACCCGCGGCAGACCGCCGGTGATGTCGCGGGTCTTGGCGCTGTCCATCGGGATACGCGCCAGGACGTCGCCAGCCTTGACGCTCGCGCCAGGGTCCACCGCGATGATCGCGTCAACCGACAGCAGCGAACGGGCATCGCTGCCGCGCTGCAGCTTGGCGATCTTGCCGCCCTGCATGATGACCATTGCAGGCTTCAGATCCGCTGTGCGGGCGCTGCCGCGCCAGTCGATGACCATACGCTTGGCGATGCCGGTCGACTCGTCCACCGTTTCCGTCAGCGATGCGCCTTCGACCAGATCCTCGTAGGCCACCACGCCGTCCACCTCGGTGAGAACCGGACGGGTGTAGGGGTCCCAATCGGCGATGCGCTGACCGCGCTTCACCGTATCGCCGTCATCGACCTTCAGACGCGAGCCGTACTGCACGCGGTGGGCGGCGCGTTCTACGCCGTCCGGCCCCATGATAACCACCGAGATGTTGCGCGCCAAGGCGATGAGCTCACCCTCGGAGTTGCGCGCCACATGGCGGTTACGGATCTTGACCGTGCCCTCGAAGTTGGTCTCGAGGAACGAATGGTCGGCGATCTGCGCGGCGCCACCGATATGGAACGTGCGCATGGTCAACTGGGTGCCAGGCTCGCCGATCGACTGCGCGGCGATGACGCCGACAGCTTCACCCATGTTGACCGTCTCGCCGCGGGCCAGGTCGCGGCCGTAGCAGGTGGCGCACACGCCGTTCTTCGACTGGCAGGTCAGAACCGAGCGGATCTTCACCTGCTGGACGTTGGCGGCGTTGATCAGGTCGATGTGCTTCTCTTCGACCATCTCGCCCTTAGCCACGATCACGTTGCCTTCGGCGTCAAAGACGTCTTCAGCAACCGTACGGCCGAGCACGCGGGAAACCAGCGACGCCACGATCTGACCGGAGTCGATGATGGCGCGCATGGTGATGCCGTTCTCGGTGCCGCAATCCGGCTCGCGGATGACGGCGTCCTGGGCAACGTCCACCAGACGACGGGTCAGATAGCCCGAGTTCGCGGTCTTCAACGCGGTGTCCGCGAGGCCCTTGCGGGCGCCGTGGGTCGAGTTGAAGTACTCAAGAACGTCCAGACCTTCCTTGAAGTTCGAGACAATCGCGCTCTCGATGATCTCGCCCGACGGCTTGGCCATCAGGCCGCGCATGGCGCCGAGCTGCTTCATCTGGGCCGGCGAACCACGGGCGCCGGAGTGCGCCATCATATAGATGGAGTTCACCGGCAAATCGCGGCCGTTGGCGTCCTTCTTGACGGTCGAGATACCGACCATCATTTCGGCAGCCAGCTTGTCCGAGCACTTGGCCCAGGCGTCCACGACCTTGTTGTACTTCTCGCCCTGGGTGATCAGGCCGTCCTGATACTGCTGCTCGTAATCCTTCACGAGCGCGCGGGTGGCGTCGACGATCTCCCACTTGTTCGGCGGCACGACCATGTCGTCCTTGCCGAAGGAGATGCCGGCGCGGCAGGCGTGCGCGAAGCCGAGCGCCATGATGCGATCGCAGAAGATCACCGATTCCTTCTGGCCGCAGACGCGGTAGACGAGATCGATGAGTCCCTGGATCTCCTTCTTGGTCATGAGCTTGTTCACGACGTCGAAAGGCAGGCGCGGATGCGAGGGGATGACGCGCGACAGGATCACGCGGCCAGGCGTGGTGTCATAGGTGCGCGTCGTCTGCTCGCCGTTCTCGTCGAGGCCGGTCCAGCGATACTTGATCTTGCTGTGCAGCGTCACAACGCGGCTGGCGATGGCGTGCTCAAGCTCGCCGAACTCACCGTAAACGCCCTGCATCGGGTTGCGGGTGTTGCCAGCCTTGTACTCGCCCGGCTCGCCGTCGGCGATCATCGACAGGTAATACAGACCCAGCACGATGTCCTGGGACGGGACAATGATCGGCGCGCCGTTGGCAGGGTGCAGGATGTTGTTGGTCGACATCATCAGCACGCGCGCTTCCAGCTGCGCTTCCAGCGACAGCGGAACGTGCACGGCCATCTGGTCGCCGTCGAAGTCGGCGTTGAACGCGGCGCAGACCAGCGGGTGCAGCTGGATGGCCTTGCCCTCGATCAGCACAGGCTCGAAGGCCTGGATGCCAAGGCGGTGCAGCGTCGGGGCGCGGTTCAGCATCACCGGATGCTCGCGGATAACCTCATCGAGGATATCCCAGACCTCCGGCTTTTCCTTCTCAACCAGCTTCTTGGCCTGCTTCACGGTGGAAGCATGGCCCTTGGCGTCAAGCCGCGCGTAGATGAACGGCTTGAACAGCTCAAGCGCCATCTTCTTCGGCAGGCCGCACTGGTGCAGCTTCATCTCGGGACCGACGACGATCACCGAACGGCCGGAATAGTCGACGCGCTTGCCGAGCAGGTTCTGGCGGAACCGGCCCTGCTTGCCCTTCAGCATGTCGGCGAGCGACTTCAGCGGACGCTTGTTGGCGCCCGTGATGACGCGGCCGCGACGGCCGTTGTCGAACAGGGCGTCGACCGACTCCTGCAGCATGCGCTTCTCATTCCGGATGATGATGTCCGGAGCGCGCAGCTCGATCAGCCGCTTCAGGCGGTTGTTGCGGTTGATGACGCGACGGTACAGGTCGTTCAGATCCGAGGTGGCGAAACGACCGCCATCCAGCGGAACCAGCGGACGCAGGTCCGGCGGGATCACCGGCACGACCGTCAGGATCATCCACTCAGGCTTGTTGCCGGAGAGCTGAAACGCCTCAATGATCTTGAGGCGCTTCATGAGCTTCTTCGGCTTCAGCTCTGAAGTCGTTGTGGAAATTTCCTCGCGGATGTCGGCGGCGATCTTGTCCAGATCCATGTCGCGCAACATGTCGCGGATGGCTTCGGCGCCGATCTTGGCGGTGAAGCTGTCCTCGCCGTACTCGTCCTGGGCGCGCAGATAGTCGTCCTCGGACAGCAGCTGGCGGTCCTTGAGCGGCGTGATGCCGGCGTCAAGAACGACATAGGATTCGAAGTACAGGATGCGCTCAAGATCCTTGAGCGTCATGTCAAGCAGCAGGCCGATGCGCGACGGCAGCGACTTCAGGAACCAGATGTGCGCGACAGGCGCAGCCAGCTCGATGTGACCCATGCGCTCGCGACGGACGCGCGCCAGCGTCACCTCGACGCCGCACTTCTCGCAGATCACGCCCTTGTACTTCATGCGCTTGTACTTGCCGCACAGGCACTCATAGTCCTTGATCGGACCAAAGATGCGGGCGCAGAACAGGCCGTCGCGTTCGGGCTTGAACGTACGATAGTTGATGGTTTCCGGCTTCTTGATCTCGCCGAACGACCACGAAAGGATCTTTTCAGGGCTGGCGATCGAGATCTTGATCTTGTCGAACGTCTGCGCCGGCGCCTGGGTGTTGAAGAGATTCATGACCTCTTGATTCATCACCAACTCCTTGAATTCATCCGGAAGGGCGGCAGGATCGCCGGGTCCCTTCCCCGGAAGCCCGGACCATGCGTCCGCGAGCTTCCCTTCTGACCGGCGCCCCGGCGAACCGGGGCGCGCGCTGACGCAAACTTATTCGGCGGCCTCGGAAGGCGGCAGCCCGTCCTGGTTGTTGGCTTCAAGCAGCTTGCTGTCCTGAAGTTCAACATTGAGACCCAGCGACCGCATTTCCTTCACCAGCACGTTGAAGCTCTCCGGGATGCCAGCCTCGAAGGTGTCGTCGCCACGGACGATCGCCTCATAGACCTTGGTGCGGCCGGCGACGTCGTCCGACTTGACCGTGAGCATCTCCTGCAGGGTGTAGGCGGCGCCATAAGCCTCCAGAGCCCACACCTCCATTTCGCCGAAGCGCTGGCCGCCGAACTGGGCCTTGCCGCCCAGCGGCTGCTGGGTCACGAGGCTGTAGGGGCCGATGGAGCGGGCGTGGATCTTGTCGTCGACCAGGTGGTGCAGCTTCAGGATATAGATGTAGCCAACGGTCACCTGACGGTCGAACGGCTCGCCGGTGCGGCCGTCATAGACGGTCGACTGGCCAGTGCGGTTGACGCCCGCCTTCTCCAGCATCGCTTCAATGTCGCTCTCGCGGGCGCCGTCGAACACCGGCGTCGCCATCGGCACGCCGCGCCGCAGGTTCTCGCCCAGCTCGACCAGCTCGTCGCGATCGAGATCATTGATGATCTCGTTGCCCTCATACACATCCAGCAGCTTACCGCGCAGCGCCTGCTCCTCACCGTCACGCATATAGGCGTCAACGGCGGCGCCGATCTGCTTGCCGAGACCGGCGGCGGCCCAGCCCAGGTGCGTCTCCAGGATCTGGCCGACGTTCATGCGGCTCGGCACGCCCAGCGGGTTCAGCACCACGTCAACGTGGGTGCCATCCTCCAGGAACGGCATGTCCTCGATCGGCAGGATGCGCGACACGACGCCCTTGTTGCCGTGACGGCCAGCCATCTTGTCGCCCGGCTGGATCTTGCGCTTCACGGCGATGAAGACCTTGACCATCTTCATCACGCCAGGCAGCAGCTCGTCGCCGCGCTGCACCTTCTCGACCTTGTCGAGGAAGCGCTGCTCAAGGCGCTTCTTCGACTCGTCATACTGCTTCCGCATCGCCTCGATCTCGCCCATGAGCTGATCGTTGGCGACGGCGAACTGCCACCACTGCGAGCGCGGATGCTCCTCAAGAACGGCGCGGCTGATCTCCACGTCCTTCTTCGCGCCCTTGGGGCCGGCGATGGCGACCTGGCCGATCAGCGCCTCGGAGAGACGGGCGAAGACGTTGCGATCAAGAATCGCCTGCTCGTCGTCGCGGTCCTTGGCCAGACGCTCGATCTCCTCGCGCTCGATGGCCTGGGCGCGCTCGTCCTTGTCGACGCCGTGACGGTTGAACACGCGCACTTCGACGATGGTGCCGGTGACGCCTGGCGGCACGCGCAGCGAGGTGTCGCGCACGTCCGAAGCCTTCTCGCCAAAGATGGCGCGAAGCAGCTTCTCTTCCGGCGTCATCGGGCTTTCGCCCTTCGGCGTGATCTTGCCGACCAGGATATCGCCCGCGTGCACCTCGGCGCCGACATAGACGATGCCAGCTTCGTCGAGGTTCTTCAGCGTCTCTTCCGAAACATTCGGAATGTCGCGGGTAATCTCCTCAGGACCCAGCTTGGTATCGCGGGCCATCACCTCGAACTCTTCCAGATGGATCGAGGTGAACACGTCGTCGCGCACGATGCGCTCGGACAGCAGGATGGAGTCCTCGAAGTTGTAGCCGTTCCAGGGCATGAACGCGACGAGGCAGTTGCGGCCAAGCGCCAGCTCGCCGAGATCCGTCGAAGGACCGTCAGCGATGATATCGCCCTTGCGGACGAAGTCGCCCACCTTAACCAGCGGGCGCTGGTTGATGCAGGTGTTCTGGTTCGAACGCTGGAACTTCATCAGCCGGTAGATGTCGACGCCCGAACGGGTCGGGTCGAGATCTTCCGTGGCGCGCACGACGATACGGGTGGCGTCCACCTGGTCGACGATGCCGGTGCGGCGCGCCGCGATGGCAGCGCCGGAGTCGCGGGCCACCACGGCCTCCATGCCCGTGCCGACGAACGGCGCATCAGCCTTGACCAGCGGCACCGCCTGGCGCTGCATGTTCGAGCCCATCAGCGCACGGTTGGCGTCGTCGTTCTCAAGGAACGGGATCAGCGCGGCGGCGACGGAAACCAGCTGCTTCGGCGACACGTCCATGAAGTCGACGCGATCCGGCGGCAGCACCACGACGTCGCCGGCGTGGCGGCACACCACCAGCTCTTCACCCAGCTTGCCCGAAGCATCGATGACGGCGTTGGCCTGGGCGACGTTGTACTTCGCCTCTTCCATCGCCGACAGGTACACCACGTCGTTGGTGACGACGCCGTTGCGCACGGCGCGGTAAGGCGCCTCGATGAAACCGTACTTGTTCACCCGGGCGAAGGTCGCCAGCGAGTTGATCAGACCGATATTCGGACCTTCCGGCGTCTCGATCGGGCAGATGCGGCCGTAGTGCGTGGTATGAACGTCACGCACTTCGAAGCCTGCGCGCTCACGCGTCAGACCACCCGGGCCAAGCGCCGAAAGACGACGTTTGTGAGTGACTTCCGACAGCGGGTTCGTCTGGTCCATGAACTGCGACAGCTGCGAAGAACCGAAGAACTCACGCACCGCGGCCGCAGCCGGCTTGGCGTTGATCAGGTCCTGCGGCATCACGGTGTCGATGTCGACCGACGACATGCGCTCCTTGATGGCGCGCTCCATGCGCAGCAGACCCAGACGGTACTGGTTCTCCATCAACTCGCCAACCGAACGCACGCGGCGGTTGCCGAGATGGTCGATGTCGTCCACCTCGCCCTTGCCGTCGCGCAGGTCGACCAGCGCCTTGACCACCGCCAGCATGTCTTCCTTGCGCAGGGTGCGCACGGTGTCCGGGCAATCGAGATCAAGACGCATGTTCATCTTGACGCGACCCACGGCCGACAGGTCGTAGCGCTCCGCGTCGAAGAACAGCGAATGGAACATCGCCTCAGCCGCCTCGAGGGTCGGCGGCTCGCCCGGACGCATCACGCGATAGATGTCGAACAGCGCCTCCTCACGGGCGTTGTTCTTGTCGATCGCAAGGGTGTTGCGGATATACGGGCCCACGGTGACGTGGTCGATGTCGAGCACCGGCAGCTCGTCGAAGCCGGCCTCTTCCAGCTGCGCCAGCAGCTTCTCGCTCAGCTCGTCGCCAGCTTCCGCGAAGATCTCGCCGGACAGCGGATTGACCAGGTCCTCGGCCACGTACTGGCCAACCACGTCCTCATCCGGCACGCGCAGGAACTTCAGTCCCTTTTCGGCCAGCTGACGGGCGGAGCGGACAGTGAGCTTGCGGCCGGCTTCGATCACGACCTCGCCGGTCTCGGCGTCGATCATGTCGGCGTTGGCCTTGAAGCCCTTCATGCGCTCGGGATCGAACGGCGCGCGCCAGCCATTCTTGTCCTTGGCGTACATGATCTGGCGATAGAAGGTCGAGAGAATGCCCTCGCCGTCCAGCCCGAGGGCGTACAGCAGCGACGTCACCGGGATCTTGCGGCGGCGATCGATACGCGCGTAGACGATGTCCTTGGCGTCGAACTCGATATCCAGCCACGAACCGCGATAGGGAATGATGCGCGCGGCGAACAGCAGCTTGCCCGACGAGTGGGTCTTGCCCTTGTCGTGGTCGAAAAACACGCCCGGCGAACGGTGCATCTGCGAAACGATGACGCGCTCGGTGCCGTTGACGATGAAGGTGCCGTTGTCGGTCATGAGCGGAATGTCGCCCATGTAGACGTCCTGCTCCTTGATGTCCTTGACGGACTTGGCGCCGGTGTCCTCGTCGATATCGAACACGATCAGACGCAGGGTGACCTTGAGCGGCGCGGCGAAGGTCAACCCACGCTGCCGGCACTCGTCCACGTCATATTTCGGCGCTTCGAAGGTGTACTTGACGAACTCCAGCAGCGAAGCGCCGGAAAAATCGCCGATCGGAAAGACCGAGCGGAAAACAGCCTCAAGCCCTTCGTCGGGACGACCGCCTTCTGGCTCTTCAACCAACAGAAACTGGTCATAGGACGCCTTTTGAACCTCGATGAGGTTCGGCATCTCCGCGACTTCGTTGATCTTGCCGAAGAACTTGCGGAGGCGTTTCCTGCTGGTGTTGGTCTGAGCCATGTGGTCCCTCGCCATTCAGACGACCATGGCGGTCAGCTGTGCGCCAGCGGCGCGGAGCGACCTGTCCAGGGTGCGCGGCGCCATCGGGCGCCAGAAACTGTCAGGGCGGCGTCGCCGCCCGCCGTACCCGGCCCTATGCCGGAGACGGGTCGACGGTCCCGGAGGAAGCCCTCCGGGACCGTCTTTTCAAAAGATCGCGCGACCGTCAGCGACGGCCACAGGCCAGATCAGGTGAGATCGACCTTGGCGCCAGCCTTCTCAAGCTGTTCCTTGATCTTGTTGGCCTCGTCCTTGGCAACGCCTTCCTTGACGGTCTTCGGAGCGCCTTCGACCAGGTCCTTGGCTTCCTTCAGACCCAGGCCGGTGATGGCGCGGACTTCCTTGATGACCTCAATCTTCTTGTCGCCAGCCGAAGCCAGGACAACGTTGAACTCGGTCTTCTCTTCAGCAGCGGCAGCGCCGCCGCCAGCAGCAGGAGCAGCAGCAACGGCCACAGCCGCAGCAGCGGAAACGCCCCACTTCTCTTCGAGAAGCTTGGCCAGCTCAGCGGCCTCGAGAACGGTCAGAGCCGACAGGTCGTCGACGAGTTTAGCCAGATCAGCCATGTTTAACTTTCCTGAATATGTTCGAACTTTGACAGGGTCTTGACGACCTCAAGCCGCTTCGTTCTTGTTGGCATAGGCCCCAAATACGCGCGCCAGCTTTGCTGCCGGAGCGGTCGAGAGCTGCGCGATCTTGGTAGCCGGGGCCTGGACAAGGCCGACCAGCTTGGCGCGCAGTTCGTCGAGCGACGGCAGCGAGGCAAGAGCCTTCACGCCGTCAGCGTTGAGGGAGGTGACGCCCATCGCGCCGCCGAGAACAACAAACTTGTCGTTGGTCTTGGCGAACTCGACAGCCACCTTCGGCGCCGCAACCGGGTCATCGCTGTAAGCCAGCAATGTCGGCCCCTTCAGAAGGGGTGCGATGGAAGCGACGTCCTTGCCTTCGAGAGCGATCTTGGCGATGCGGTTCTTCGCGACCTTCACGGTGGCGCCGGCCTGCTTCATCTCCTTGCGGAGCTTCTGCATGCTGGCGACCGAAAGGCCCGAATAGTGGGCCACGACCACAACGCCCGTGCTCGAAAACACGTCGTTGAGAGACGCGACGAGCTCAGCTTTTGCTGCTCTGTCCACTTGGCTCTCTCCGGTTGGCGAATGGAATATTCCAGTTCGCCGGCTGCACATGCCGCCGGACGCCTGACCCTTTCGGGATACAGACAACACCGGCGACGCTCGCAAGCCCTGTCCCCAGCACGCTTCCCCGCGGGGATGCGCCTGGTGCTCGAGGTTCGAACCGTTTTACGCTGGCTGATGCTGCGCGAGGCAGCGGAGCTCCAGAATTCGCGGTCAACCCGTCTGTGCTGGCATCGGATGATATTAAGCCGCCCGGTTGCCCGTTTGGCGCCTGCAGTCTCGGACAGGACATATGGCCAGCCCGGCAGAACCTGCGCCCTGCCGTTCCAGCCACAACCACCCTTGCGGGCGGATTTATGGAAACGCCGGCGCGAATCCGCGAGCCGACGTTTCATTGTCATGGGGGACAGATAGTCTTTCCGTCGCCATTTGCCAATAGGCCAATCGCCCTGCTGGCATGCGCCGGAGGCTGCCCCTTCCCGCCTTACGCGGCGGCGGTCACGCTGCCGAGCTCGACGCGCAGGCCTGGGCCCATGGTCGAGGAAACGGCGACGCGCTGAATGTACGCGCCCTTTGCGCCGGTCGGCTTGGCCTTGGCGACCGCGTCAACGAATGCGCGGATGTTCTCGACCAGCTTGCCGTCGTCGAACGAGACCTTGCCAACGCCAGCGTGGATGATGCCAGCCTTCTCGACGCGGAACTCGACAGCGCCGCCCTTGGCCGCGCCGACAGCGCCGGTCACGTCCATGGTCACGGTGCCGACGCGCGGGTTCGGCATCAGGCCGCGCGGGCCAAGCACCTTGCCGAGACGTCCAACCAGACCCATCATGTCCGGCGTGGCGATGCAGCGGTCGAAGTTGATGTTGCCGCCCTGGATCTGCTCCAGCAGGTCCTCGGCGCCAACGATGTCCGCGCCAGCGGCCTTGGCTTCGTCAGCCTTGGCGCCGCGAGCGAACACGGCCACGCGCACGGTGCGGCCAGAGCCGTTCGGCAGATTGCAGACGCCGCGAACCATCTGGTCAGCGTGACGCGGATCGACGCCGAGGTTCATGGAGATCTCGACGGTCTCGTCGAACTTGGCGGTGGCGCGGGCCTTGAGCATCTTCACGGCCTCTTCGAGACCATAAATGGCGTTGCGGTCGAGACCTTCGCGGGAAGCGGCGACGCGCTTGGAAATACGGGCCATGCTAACCTCCCTCAGGCGACGACTTCGATGCCCATGGACCGGGCGGAGCCACGGATCATGGAGACAGCGGCTTCAACGGTGTCGCAGTTGAGATCGACCATCTTCTTCTCGGCGATCTCGCGCACCTGGGCTTCCGTCACCTTGGCGACGTTCGCGCCCTTGCCCGGCGTCTTCGAGCCGGAGGCCGGCTTCTTGCCCAGCTTCAGGTTGGCTGCCTTCTTGAGGAAGAACGTCACCGGCGGCTGCTTCATCTCGAAGCTGAAGGAGCGATCCGCATAGGCGGTGATGATCACCGGGATCGGCGTGCCCTTCTCCATCTGCCCGGTCTTCGCGTTGAAGGCCTTGCAGAATTCCATGATGTTCAGGCCGCGCTGACCGAGCGCAGGACCAATCGGCGGCGAGGGATTCGCGGCGCCAGCCGGAACCTCAAGCTTGATGTAGCCAACAATTTTCTTTGCCATGGACTGCTCCAGAAAAAAGAGTCCCGGCCCGCCTGGATCTGATTGTCAGTCCGGCGACCGGGTTCTGCGCAGACCGCGGTGCGCCGCGTTTCTCCGGCTGGCGACCGGCGCGACTCCCACGGCGTTTGGTGAAGCGCGTTCGTTAATGGCCAAACGCGATTCTGTCAACGGGCGTCCCGGCATAAACCGAAATCCGCCTGCGCGGGCCATCGCGCATGAAAACGCCGCATCCGGAGGGACGCGGCGCCAATTCAGAACAGGGGCCGGGGATCAGACCTTGTCGACCTGGCCGAATTCCAGATCCACCGGCGTGGCGCGACCGAAAATCGACACCGCGACCTTGAGGCGGGCGCGGGCCTCGTCGACTTCCTCGACAATGCCGTTGAAGGAGGCAAAGGGACCATCCGACACGCGCACCGTCTCGCCGACCTCGAAGCTGACGGAGGGCTTGGGACGCTCGACGCCGTCAGCCACCTGCCCCTTGATGCGCTCGGCCTCACGCTCGGAGATCGGCATCGGCTTCTGGTCCTGGCCCAGGAAGCCGGTGACCTTCGGCGTGTTCTTGATCAGGTGATAGACCTCATCGGTCAGGTCGCACTTCACCAGCACGTAGCCAGGGAAGAACTTGCGCTCCGTATCGACCTTGCGGCCGCGGCGCACCTCGACGACCTTCTCGGTCGGCACCAGCACTTCCTCGAACCTGTCTTCGAGATTGCGCTGCTGCGCCTGGTCGCGAATGGACTGCGCGACCTTGTTCTCGAAATTGGAGTAGGCGTGCACGATGTACCAGCGCATGGCCATGTCCTGCCTCCCCTTCAGCGCCCGATGCCGAGGATCAGACTCACGGCGAACCGGATAATCTGATCGGCGGCGACGAAGAAGATTGCGGCGATGATCACCATCACGAACACCATGGCCGTGGTGATCATGGTTTCCCTGCGGGTGGGCCAGGTGACCTTGGAGGCCTCTTTGCCAACCTGCTGGATGAATTCAACCGGGCTTGTCTTCGCCATCATCTGCCGGCGTCGCCTGCGCGACCCGCTCCTCGCTGCATGAGAAT
Organism: Camelimonas sp. ID_303_24; assembly: GCF_053543495.1. Taxonomy (NCBI): domain Bacteria; kingdom Pseudomonadati; phylum Pseudomonadota; class Alphaproteobacteria; order Hyphomicrobiales; family Chelatococcaceae; genus Camelimonas; species Camelimonas sp. ID_303_24. The sequence continues at coordinate 540 of NZ_JBLLJM010000039.1, read as the reverse complement.
CCTGCCCGCGCCGGGCGGGGAATCCGGAGTCGACATAGGGACGATCTGCAACGCCTGCGTCAAGCCCCCTTCAGGGACCCGAGGCCGCGCGCAGCGTCCCGGCCACCAACGTTGCGTCAGAATGGATGTTGTTTCCGACCCGCCGACTGGACAGCCTGCCAACGATTTTCACCGCTGGCAGGAGTGGAGGGACTCGAACCCCCAACCCCCGGTTTTGGAGACCGGTGCTCTAGCCAGTTGAGCTACACTCCTAGCGGCGAGATACGTGCGTCGCACGTCTTGTGGGCGCTACATGCACCAATGCGCGGCGGCTGGCAAGGGCCACGCCGGCGGCAAACGCATCCAGCCGGAGTTTTCCCCACAAGGTCGTTATTCCCCCCTGCTTCGCCCGTTTCCCGCGCTCCCGACCACGGTCAGGAAAGCCGAACCGGAAAACAAAAACGGCGCCGTCCGGAGACGGCGCCGTCATGAATGGCGGCGGGCTGGAAGCGCCAGCCAGCCGAAACCTGCGTGACGCGACTTACTCGATGATCGAGGAGA
>NZ_JBLLJM010000038.1:0-2063 GCF_053543495.1 Camelimonas sp. ID_303_24 | reverse complement strand
CGTCGACGGGAACGGGACGTCATCGGCGTCGATGCTGTCGGCAAGCGCCCCGGCGTCGGGGGCAAGCTGGGCGGCGAGGCGGTTGAGGGGCGCGATGGCGATGCGGCCTGAGAGGTGGCGCAAGGCCTCCTTTCCAGTGACGACGGCGGTTTCGTCAGCCAGAACCTGGCCGTAGTCAATGCCGGTTGCGGTGAGGATGATGCGGTTGTCGTCGGCGTGGGTTGCCCAGGTGAAAGCGGGCAGCGAGCTGGTGATTTCGCTGAAATTGCCGGTGATTTCACTGGCGCGCAGCACGGTGAAGGCCTGGCCGGTCGCGGGGGCCTTGCCCATGACGGTGACGGCGAGCTTGCCGGAGATATCCGCCTTGCCGGAGACGACAAGCCGGTCCGCGCTACCGCTGTCGCTGACGCGCACGGCCAGGGCGCCGCCAGAATGCTGGACATAATCGCCTGATATGGTCAGCGTGCCCGGCGCTGCGATCTTGCCGGGGGCAATCACCCCGCCATGCTGGACCAGGGCGCCGCCAACGCTGATCTTGCCCGCGCCGGCGATGTGTCCGCCAGTTTGAACCAGTCCCGGCGTTGCAGGCCCGGAGGTGGGGGCGCTGAAGGTCGCCGTGGACAGCGCGCCATCGACCCTGAGGCTGCCCTGTTCGATCAGTGTGTCCAGCACGACGCCAAGGCGTTTCTTCGCCGGGATGATGATCGCCGCGTCCTCGCCGGCGAGGGTCAGACGGTCAACGACCGGCGATTTGTCGACAGTGATGCGCGAGCGGCCAGTAACGAGGACCTCATAATAACGGCCGGTATTGCCGAACGTCAGCGAGCCTTCCTGGTTGTTTGGCGCCGCGCGCCGGGCGTCCGGCGATGCGTTGACGTCCTTCCAGGCTTGCGCCGCGCTCCACGCCCATGCGCCATCTTCGGCGACGACATGGCGGAGCGGATTGTTGGCGTCGAGCCAGGCCTTGTTGAACGGGATCGCGGCGTATGACGCCTGCGCGCCAGGGCCGTCACTGCCGGCGCTGAGGACGCCGATCTGGATGAGAGATCCATCCTCCAGCGTCATGAACAGCGGTCCGCCGCTATCGCCTGAGGCAGGATGCGCCAGCCATGGCAATTCCGGGCCATTGCCCGGCTGGCGGAATTTGAGGCGGATGAGGTTTCGGCTGTGAGCGCTGTCCGCCGTCATGAAAATAGTTGAATCTCCGAAACGGCGACGGCTGTCATCGCGGAGCTTGCCTGAGGCGGCGCCATATTTGCCGTAGCCGGCAAGGCGCACCCGGGTTCCCGAACTGGGTGAGGGGTGGCCGGACTGTTGCAGGACGACCGGCTTCACGCCTGTTGCCGGCGCCTTGAGGGAAAGCAGGGCGATATCATTGGGGTGCGCCTCGCCTGCCACGGATTCATAGGCAGGATGCAGCAGGACGCCGCCCGCGCTCCGGTCATGGGGCGATGTCGCGTGGGCATCGGGGCTGAAACGGATGGTGGCCAGCCCAAACGCCGGCCGCAGGGCGGAGGCCATGCCGCCTGGGAAACAGTGGGCGGCTGTCAGCACGGTCCGGTGGTTGAGCAACGTGCCGGTGCACAGGCTGCCAACAACGGGAAAATACAGGGACACCACATTGGCGTGCTGGTTGTCCTGGTCAAACCAGTCATGAAGGCCATCTCCCGGGCTAGGCAAAAGCGCCGCGGCCCGGTCGTTCAGCACGACGGCCTGCGCGGCAACAGGGGCGCAGGCCAGGGCAGCCACGAGCGCCGCAGCGAATTGTTGCGGGCGAAGCGCCCGAAGCCGGTCATGTCTCGTTGTAATGTGCGAAAAAGTCTTGAAAATAAACATTAATACCATTTCTCTCAAATGCTGACGATAGATTTTGTCAATAGTAAATTTGTAGAACTACTATAAATTAATCGAAATATTTGATGATTCATTGGTATTTATAAATGGTCGTTGACTGTCCAGATGTGCGCAATCTGGCGCGCCGTCCGGGTTGATGGGTTGCCCCATCCCAACGCCCCGATGGCGCTTGCTGCGGCGGCCCTGGAGCATCGTCTCCAGGGCCGCCG
>NZ_JBLLJM010000037.1:0-6198 GCF_053543495.1 Camelimonas sp. ID_303_24 | reverse complement strand
ACAAAGGCCAGATTGGCCGCAGCGACCAGCGAAGCGGCGTGGGCGCCGCCTTGCAGGGGACCGTGGCGGGCGCAACCCGTCCAGGGCGACGAATCTCGTGCGCATCGCGTCACTTTCACCTGGTTGAGGGGAGCTTTGCGTGAACTGGCCGCCATCCCGGCCATCGCGCAGCCGGACGTCGCAGGCGCCCGCCAGCGCCGCCTGATCCGCGACGGCTGGCAGGCGCATGCTCGCTCTGTCACAAAGCAGACCGCCCTTGCCGGCTGCCTGACTGTTGACACGTGGCGGCTGGCCACGGGCCCGCCAGGCGGAGGGAGCCGATCGCCCCGTCCGAACAGCTTTTCGGCGATTCCCGGCGGCCTATCGGCCAGCGACCACCGCCGAGAACGCCACGTCGCGATCAACCTCTGGCTCTCTTGGCAGGTCCAGCACGCGCTCGCCGATGATATTGCGCTGGATCTGGTCGGTGCCGCCGCCGATTGAAGTGAAATAGGCGTTGAGGCTGAGGAAATTGGCGTCTTCGGCGCGCGGGTGATCAGGCCCTTGCAGCAGGCTCTCCGGTCCGAGCAGCGCCGTGCGCACGCGGCCTTCCTCATGCAGGATCCGGCTCATGGCCAGCTTGCCAAGGGACATGATCGACGACGACGTGCCCTGCTTGAGCTCCGCCTTGGCCCGGCGGGTATTCAGGCTGTTGAGCATGCGCCATGCAATCACCTGGGCCACGTCCTGGCGGACCAGCGGGTCCGACAGTTTTCCGGCCTCGCGCGCGAGTTCCAGCAAAGCGGCGTCGCCATGGGCTTCCTTCGCGCCGGATCTCGCCCCGCGCGCCGCATCGCCCATCACCGAGCGTTCATAGGCCAGCGCAGTCTGCAACACGCCCCAGCCGCCGCCGAGATTGCCGAGCAGGTTCTCATCGGGGATGAAGGCGTCGTCGATGAACACCTCGTTGAAATGGGTTTCATCAGTGATTTGCCGCAGTGGGCGCACGTCGACGCCCTTCTGGCGCATGGGCATGAAGAAGAAGCTGATGCCCTTGTGCTTCGGCACGCTCCAGTCGGTGCGGGCGATCAGCATGCCATAGTCGGCGATATGGGCGCCGGAGGTCCACACTTTCTGACCGGTGACGCGCCAGCCGCCCTCCACCTTGTCGGCGCGGGTGCGGATCGCAGCCAGATCGCTGCCGGCGCCGGGCTCGGAATACAGCAGGCACATGCCCACCTCACCCGACAGGAGCTTCGGCACGATCTGCCGTTTGAAGGTCTCGGTGGCATGCGCCAGCGCCGTGTTGGCCCACAGATTGGAGCGGTCCTGGCCGGTTCCTGGCGCCTTGGCTTCGGCAAAGCAATTCTCGACGATGCGCGCCTGGGCGTCGCTGAGACCGCGGCCATACCATTCCGCCGGCCAGCGCGGCGCGGCCCAGCCGGCGTCCCGCACCTTCGCCAGCCATTCAGCGCGGGGATCAGGCCCGAAGCGCTCCGTGCGCGGCGGCGCGCCGCGCCAGTTGGCCGCCAGCCATGTGGTGACTTCCGCCTTCAGTTCTTCGTCCGTCATGACTGCGCCTCCAGGGCCTGGATGAAACGTTCGCGCCAGTGGCTGCTGTCGCCAAACAATTGCGCGCCGGAGCGGGCGCGGCGCAGGTACAGATGGGCCGGGTGCTCCCAGGTAAAGGCGATGCCGCCATGCATCTGCACGCCGTCCTTCGCACAACGCACGTAGGCATCGGCGCAGGCAAAGGCCGCCAGGGCCAGCGCGCTGTCACGATCCGCCGCGTCGCCGGCAAGCTGCTCCGCCGCGTTGCGCGCCGCGCTGGTGGCGCTTTCCGCTTCCAGCAACAGGTCAGCGGCCATATGCTTGATTGCCTGAAAGCTGCCGATGGCCCGTCCGAACTGCCGGCGCTCACGGGCATAATCCACCGTGAATTCCAGCACCCGGCGGGCGCCGCCCGCCTGATCGCCGGCCAGGGCCAGCAACCCGACAGCGAGCGCGCCGGCAACCCGCGACCCGTCGCCAATCCGCTCGGCCGGGCCTGCAACATGCAGATCCGCCAGACGGCGCGTGCGGTCGAAAACCGGCAGTGACGTGGCGCTGAAAGCATCGCGCTCCACCGCATAAACACCATCCGCGCCGGCCAGCAACACCAGATCGGCGATCTGCCCGTCCGGCACGAAGCGGGCGATACCCTCAGCCCGGCCTCCAGCGATGCGGACGTCGCTCCGCCCCGTCCAGTCATGCGCGCCAAGCGGCGCGACGGCGACGATCAGTTCGCCGGCGGCCAGCGCCTGGGCGCGCGCGCCATCGAGCAACATGGCGGCCATCGCCGTGGAGATCATCGGCGCCGACGACAGGGCGGCTCCAAGCTCCTCCATCACCAGCTCAAGCTCAACCGGGCCCAGTCCCGAGCCGCCATTGGCTTCGCTGACGAGCATGCCAGCCACGCCCAGGTCGGCGAGTTCGCGCCACAGGGCGTTGTCATGCCCCGTGTCGCTGGCCATGACCCGCCGTACGTCGGCTTCGGCGCACCGGTCGGCGAGGAGCCGCCGCACGCTGTCGCGCAACGCGGTTCGTTCTTCGTGTGTCATAACCTGCGTCATGCAAGCGCCTCTCTCCCAGGGGCGCTGTTACGCCCGCGTCATTGTCCGGCCTGTTATTGTCTGGTTCACGCCGGCCTGCGCAGCAGGTTAGCCCGTATTGGCGTGTCGCAGCCAGCGCCGATACGCAGGATCATCCGCGAGTGGCGCCGCCGCGAACGGCGCGAACCCACCCAGGGCTGATCCACATTCAGGATTTCCCCACCGGTTTGTGGCTGGTTCACAGGGCGCCGCTTTCACGCGTATGGCGGCCATGAGCCCAGGGGCCATGAACGGGATGAGCGCATCAGCTGGACAAGGGACAGTGGGGGACAATTGCGCCGCTGCCGCCGGATAAAGTGACAGCCTCCAGAACACCGGCCCTGATAACAGGCGGTTCGTGGACAGCCGCTCCGTTGCGGGCATTATAGCAGTTGAAATAGACCAAATCGGCCCGCGCTCAAAACACAAACCCCTGATATCCGGAATTTGTTGAAATCAAGCTTGAACTGAACATTGAAAGTCGGACCAGGAAGCACGCGCACAACAGCAATCATCACTGAGAATCCGCCCGCGCCAACACGAAATCTGGATAACGGTTATTTGTAAATTAAGCTAAATAGAAATTATTTTCACGCAACACTGAATTTTTCGTGAAAATTTAATGTAAACAATCCGCTGCAACTCATGTAATGCGCAACACAGCTCCCGCAGAATCCATTGACGACCCCCATGGCTGTGATAACGGTTTCACACAGCCTCAGGCGGCTTCATCCAGTGGAGATGCCATGCGTCGTCGACTGACAGGTTTCGCAGGCGCTGGGCTCGCTTTGCTCATCGCCCTGACCCTCCCGATCCAGCAAACCTTGGCCTGTACATCCTTCCTGCTCAAAGCAGCGGACGGCGGTTTCGTTTATGGACGTACGCTGGAGTTCAGCCTGCCCCTCAATTCCTCAATGCTGGTGATGCCGCGCAACTTTCCGTATGCCGGCACAGGACCCGGTGGTCAGGCGGCCGGCGGCCTTCCCTGGGTGACGAAATACGGCGTCGCGGGCGCCAATGCGTTTGGGATGCCGGTCTTCGTCGATGGCGTGAATGAAGCAGGCCTGGCTGGCGGCATGCTCTATCTTCCTGGCCTCGCGCAATATCAGGACGTGCCGCCGTCGGAAGCCAGTACCTCGATCGCCGCTCACGAAGTACTGACCTATATTCTCACCAATTTTGCCAGCGTGGCCGAGGTGAAGGAAGGGCTGCCGAAGATCCGGGTGAACAAGGCGATTGTCACGCAGCTCCGGATGCCGGCGCCGATGCATGTGACGGTACATGACGCTAGCGGCGCAAGCCTCGTGATCGAATACATCGGCGGTCAGCTCCAGTTGCACGATAATCCCACGACGGTGATGACCAATGCCCCGGCCTTCGACTGGCAGATCGCCAATCTCGGCAATTATCTTGCCCTGTCGCGTTACAACCCGGAGCCGCTGAAAGTTGGCTCACTGACGATTTCGCCCCCGAGCACCGGGGCGGGAGCGCCGGGACTTCCGGGCGACATGTCATCGCCATCCCGCTTCGTGCGGGCCTTCATGTATGCCCGCGCCGCGCCGGTTCTGGAAACAGGCGCGCAGACAGTGAACCTCGCGTTTCACATCCTCAACAACTTCGACCTTCCCCCCGGCATGGTGCGAACGAAGGCAGATTCACAGAGCGGCGGCGGCGTGACGGGGATCGAGATTACCGAATGGACTTCGGTGATCGATCTCAAGGCCCGCCGTTACTACATTCGCACCTACGAAAACAGCCAGATCCAGGTGCTGGATCTGGCCACGGCGCCGCTGGATGGCAAGACCCTCAAAATGTTCCCCCTCACCCGGCCCGCGTCAACGGTGAGCATACTCGATTGAGGTGAGCGCCGGCCGCCATATGCGCCGGCGCATCCATTTGGGCCGGCGTCGATCATGCGGACACCGATACGATCGCGCGCTTTGGCGCCTCATCATGGCCGGGATGGGCGCTTCCCGGCCTGGATCGTTAGCCAGAGCCAATGAACCTGGTTCATCCCGGGTTCCCATCTCAACCTTGAACAACGGCAACACCATGCTTTCTCGCCGACATCTCTTCCACGCAGCGGCCGGCGTCACTGCGTCCGCCATGCTCCCCGGAGCCGTCAGTGGCGCCAGCGCCGCCGGGTCCGGCGCCGGGCAAACGGCCCCGTCAGCCTCCAGCAAACTGTTCGACGGCGACGGGCTCGTCCGGCCGCTGCCCGACAAGCCGGCCGTTTCCGATCTGGCGCGCGGCCTTGACCGGACCATGGTGCTTGGCGGCGGCGGTGAATACTACGTTGCCTGGTATTGCGGCTTCTTTCACGGGCTTCTCGAGCAGGGCGTTGATCCGTCGGTTGCCGAGATGGTTGTGGGCACCTCTGCGGGTTCCTATGCGGGCGCATCCCTGCTGTCCGGCCGCTTCTGGCAACTCCGCTCCGAGTTCGATTTTTTCAGCCACTTCCCGGCGCTCTTCGCCAGGCTCGCTCCCGTCTCGGCGCCCAACGCCAGCCAGCAGCGGGCCCGGGAAATCAACTTTGCCGCCAGGGACGGCAGTCCGGAGACCATCCGGGCAATCGGCCATGCGTCCCTCGCCGCCGCCAACCATCTCAACGGCGATGGCGTGGGCCGTCTTGCATGGCTGCTGACGGGGGCCAGTCGAACCGACTGGCCCGTGGAGAAAATGTTTACGACGGCAAATGACTGTTACACAGGTGAGCGCCTCGTCGTGCACCAGGCGGTGGCCAGGAAGAACGGCATCCCGCTCGCCCATGCAGCAGCAGCCAGTTCGTCGCTTCCCGGTGTCATGGGCCCTACGCTCCTGGGACAGCGCTTCGGCATGGATGGGGGCATCTCCAAAAGCTGGGCGCACACCGATCTGGTCGCGGGATCGAAGCGCGCCATCGTCATCACCCTTACCAACGGATATGAGGGGTCCCTCCTCAGTGGCATCCCCCACAATATCTACAATGAGATCTCGGCGCTGGAATCTACCGGCACGAAAGCCATGCTCATTATCGCCGGAACGCCGCCTGATGTGGATCTACTCGACCCCAGGCAGATCGCGCCGGCCCTGAAGGCCGGATATGACAGGTCAAAAATCGAAGCGCCACAGATCAGAAATTTTTGGGCCTGACGCCCCTGTGGGGGCCAGCAACATCTGACCTCCATTTCAGGATCCGGATCCGCAGTATGGATCATGCGCTACCAAACGCCGCGCGAGAACGATGAAAGCAACGTCAGAGGGTGGATTTACCCGGTCCCGTCCCTTCTCCATTGGACTGAGGGAGATGTTGCCCCCTCCCCGTGCGCGTAGCCGAGTGCTCCAAAAGGAAAACCCCCGGACGCCAATGCGTTCGGGGGTTATTGTGTTTTGGTTGCGGGGGCTGGATTTGAACCAGCGACCTTCAGGTTATGAGCCTGACGAGCTACCGGGCTGCTCCACCCCGCGTCAACTTTTGTGGAAGCTTTGAGCTGCATCCCGGTTATTTTGGGTTGCCAGTTCCGCTTCGCATCACAGGGCGGCTGCTCCACCCCGCGTCAACTTTGTCACTTGAGTGTGTCGGGTCTTCGGTCCCTCTGGAGGGAGGGAG
>NZ_JBLLJM010000036.1:0-829 GCF_053543495.1 Camelimonas sp. ID_303_24 | reverse complement strand
TTTATTTTTGCTGGGCCGGGGGGCGCGGGTGGTGGGGGTGTGGGGCCGCGGGCGGGGGGGGCCCCCCCCGCGGGGGGGGGCGCCCCGACGGGCGCCTCAGGAGATCTTCGCCGTCTTGTTCTGGAAGGCGGCGATGCGATCGGCCATATCCGGGCCAACGCCGCGACTGCGGGCAATTTCGTAGCTGAGGCCAGCGGCCAGCGGCAGGCCGTCGGTTTCCACCAGCAGCGCCTTGTTGGCCCGGTGGCTGTACCAGGAATTGACGAGGATGCTCTTTGTCAGCGCGGCCAGTTCGGCCTCAAAGTCCGCATCCGCCACACAGATATTGGCCAGCCCCATGGTCTCGGCCTGGCGCCCCGCATAGGTGCGGCAGGTGAACATCATCTCGCGCGCCTTGGGCAGACCGACGCGGCGCGGCAGGCGCTGGCTCATGCCCCACACCGGCGACAGCGACCAGCGGGCATGGGTGTCGGCGAATTTGGCGTTCTCCGAGCAGAAGATGATGTCGCCGGCCAGGGCGAGTTCAAGCGCGCCGGTGTAGCAATGGCCATGCACGGCGGTGATCACCGGCTGCGGCAGGTTGGCGAGCTTCTCGATAACGCTGGCCTGAAAATGCGGCCGGGGCGGCTTTTCGCCGGCGGCAATGTCATTGAGATCATGGCCGGCGGAGAAGCACTTGCCGGCGCCGCGCAGCACGACGAGGCCGACGCTGTCGGTCTGGCCGGCGATGGCGTCCACATGCGCGTCCAGATCGGCGAACAGCTCCACATTGAGCGAATTCAGCTTGTCGGGGCGGTTGAGCGTCAGGATGGCGCAACCATCCCTGTCT
>NZ_JBLLJM010000034.1:0-9244 GCF_053543495.1 Camelimonas sp. ID_303_24 | reverse complement strand
AAATTATTCGACGACGGACAGGGCTCTTCGCAACGGCATTGCCCCCACACATGCGCGCAAGGTGCCCATCCGCAGGCCCGGTTGCCGCCATGCCCGCGACGCGCAGAAAAGCAGTCACGCCCACTGCGGCTGTGCCGATTACCGAAAAGATGAGCTGCCAAGTCTCTGACGGCATCATGTGCTTGACGATGCCGAGCGTGGCGTAGAACCCGGCCATGCCCGCCGGTGCAACGAAGGCCAGCGCGATAAGCAGCCGCGCCCAGATCGGGCGAACCAGCATAAGTAAGCCCTGACCGACCGCCAGTGTCAGGCCGGCAGCGAGAAGGCCAACGAGAATCGCGCCAAGCCAGCCAGCACCCGTGCCATAGGCCCAGGTGCCTGCGGTCAAGCCGAGGAAGAACGGTAGGGCAAAGACGGCGAGATTGAACAGCAACCAGCACATGGTGCCGATGGCTGCGATGGAAACAAGAATTCCGAGAACGATCATGATGGTGTCTCCGTGCAAGAGATTGAACGGTTGCGCCTTCCACCACCACCATGGCGCAAAGCGGAATATAGCATGAACATGCCTGCCTGCGCGAGCCAGAATGAACGGTGGTTTCGACCATCCGGCTCGTGGCGATGGGAAAGGCAGCGCTCACGCGCTGCCCGTTCCGAAGCGATAGACCGGGATGCCCATCTTGCGGGCCTTGTCGGCCAGGTTGTCCTGAATGCCTGTGCCGGGAAAGATGATGACGCCGATCGGCATGATGCCAAGCATCTGGTCGTTGCGCTTGAAGGGCGCGGCCTTGGCGTGTTTTGTCCAGTCGGGCTTGAAGGCGACCTGCGCGACCTTGCGATTATTGGCCCAGGTGGCCGCGATGCGCTCGGAGCCTTTCGGCGATCCACCATGCATGAGCACCATGTCCGGGTGTTTGGTATGGATCTGATCGAGCTTGGCCCAGATCGTCTTGTGATCGGTGGTGTCGCCGCCCGAAAAGGCGATCTTCGGTCCGGCGGGCAGCAGCACCTCGTTATCGGCCCGGCGTTTGGCGGCGATGAAGTCGCGGCTGTCGATCATGGCCGAGGTCATCTGGCGATGGTTGACCCGTGAGCCGGAGCGCTGTGACCAGGGCGTGCCTGTGGTGCGCAGATAGATGTCGGCAGCGGTGTCGCGGAAGGTCTCCATGCTGTCGCGGCGCTCGATCAGGCTTTGACCCGCGCCGATCAGGGTCTCCAACTGGACGGATTTGACCTCGCTGCCATCCTGTTCGCGCTGAAGGCGTTTCTGGGCTTGCTCGTTATCGTCGAGTTTGCGTTCGATACGTTCGACGCTGCGGTGGAAAGTGTTGACGGTGGACCAGAGGATTTCGTCGAGGTCGAAATCGAGGCTGGTGTCGGCCATGGTGGAAATCAGGGCGTCGAAGATGTCGGAGACTGCGCCCTGGATGACGTGATCTTCGGGTGTGATCCGGGGGTCGGCCTCGTCTTCGGAGGGGCGGTAGCCGTAGAGTTCGAGTTCTTCGATGGCGTGACCGGTCGGGGACGTGCTGTGATCGGGTTCGAAATCGTCGTGCGCGTACATGGGATGCTTCCGTCAGTTGGACCGCGACCGTCGCGGCCTGCATGGCGACGAAAGCTCACGGGCGCTCCGGTCTGGCAGCGCGAGCCTCTGGCGAGGGCCTTGATGGCAAAGCCCGGCTGATTTGTTTCGCGCTGTAAAGGCGGCTCCGCCGCCGACGGAAATCAGTCGGGCGCCGCCATTGCTTGACCGGAGCGTTTGTGGGCCGATCGCCCTCTCGGAAGGCCAAGGCGCGGTCCTCTGCTGATGACAGGATGCAGCCTATGCGCATGACAGGATCGGAACTGCCCGATCACGGCCCCGTACCGGTTATGCGATTGAAGCCATGAAACGGCTGACGTCCTCGGGCGCGATTTGCACCCGGATCTCTGCCCGAACGGCATCCAGCCCATAAGTTGCGAGATCTTCGTTGAAGTCCCCCATCATGGGCGAGAGCGTGATGGCTTCGATCCCGACCTCGTGCGCCCGGTCCACCAGGCTATCGCGGGCGCTGTCACCTGCCGGATCGTTGTCGCGGACGATATAGAGCCGGCGCAGTTGCGGCGGGAACAGGATGGCCGCGAGGTGTCCGGCCGAGAGCGCGGAAACCATCGGCATGGTGGGCAGTGCCTGACGCAGCGACAGGATGGTTTCGATACCTTCCCCCGCCGCCATGACATCCTGCACATCAGGATGCGGCAGGCTGAGGAAGCGCCGGGCTTCTTCGGCAACGTCTGCGAAGTCGATCAGACCGAGCGAATCCCGGATCACGTCCAGCAGATCGCCATATTCACCCGTGGCCGAGTCCTGCCATTTACCGGCAATGCCTTTCACGTTGTCGTGCAGCCGGACGAACATAGATCGGCCAGCTGTGTTTCGGACATCGCCAACCTGCCAGTAATTGCCCTGTTTGCGACCATTCGAGAGATAGTGACGGCACACCGCCTCGGCCTGCCGGCCGAGACGCTGCGCCAGTTCGGAAGCGTTGAGACGCGCCATTATGCGGCCTCCCGCTCACCGATGCGCAGGGCCGGGAAGCGGTCAAGCAGTTTGCCTGTGATCTCCGGTCCCATCGCGCCGACCGGCACGAAGAAGCGCAGCTTCCACGAGATGATCTCGCTGAAGAGGCCATAGGCCCGCAGCCGGTCGCGCATTGCGTCAGTAAAGCCGGTCAGTTCGATGCGGTTGGCGCCCATGACCCGGACGCGGCGCAGTTGCAGCCCTTCGGCGAGATCAATGATCGTGCGACCTTCGATCAGCGCGGCATAGGCGGCATCCGGTGTCAGGCTGCTGGTGACGCCACTGGTCGAGGCATTGGTAGCCCATGCCGGCGATACCCGGCGACCGATTATGCGTTCGCCCTCATCGGTCTGGAGCCGATAGACGCGGGAGGAGTCCTGCGGCAGGCGTTTCCAGATTGGCAGAAGCAGCCCTGTCACCATATGCAGGATGCTGTCGGTGAACTCCGGCACCTCGGCCAGTTCCGTCTTCCAGGCCACCGTGAAGGCGGCACGGTCGGCCTCGATCCAGTGGGTTTCGCCCATCGCCCGCACCGGAATGTTCATCGCCTCCATGGGCCGGATCAGCCGCACGCGCCGTTCGACCTCGCCATCATCCAGCATGACGCTGGTGGTCGGGATCTGCACACCGTCGCCCTTGCGCACGATCCGGCGTGAACGGCCTGTGACCTCCGCCACCATATCCGTGCCGAAACGCTGGACGATCTGGTCGAGCGCACCGGGGACAGGCGGAAGCGAACCCAACTGCTCCAGCATCTCGTCGCGCCGGGCTACGGCTTCGCGGCATTCCACCGGCTGACCATCGCGGAAGACGGGGCGTGACGAGAGGTTCCCCTCGCCATCGGTGAAGGGCTCATAGAGCTGCACCGGGAAGGAATGCTGCAAATACGAGCCGACATACTCCCTGGGCGTCACATCGACGGAAATATCGTTCCATTCCTCGGTGGGGATCTCGGAAAGCCGCCGTTCCATCAGGGCTTCGCCGGTCGAGACGATCTGGATGACGGCGGCATGGCCCGCTTCCAGATCGGACTCGATGGACCGGATCAGGGTCGGAGTTTTCATGGAGGTCAGCAGATGACCGAAGAAGCGCTGCTTGGTGCTTTCAAAGGCCGAACGGGCCGCCGACTTGGCCTGCCGGTTCAGCGTCGCTCCCCCAGAGTCTGGGCTGCCGGTGATATTGGCGGCTTCCATCGCCGCATCCAGGTTCCCATGAATCACGGCGAAGGCGGCAGCATATGAGTCGTAGATGTGCCGCTGTTCGTCCGTGAGCTGATGCTCGACCAGTTCATATTCGACGCCATCATAGGAGAGAGACCGGGAGGTATAGAGACCGAGGGACCGCAGGTCGCGGGCCAGAACCTCCATGGCTGCCACGCCGCCAGCCTCGATCGCCTCGACGAACTCGGACCTGGTCGTGAAGGGGAAATCTTCGCCGCCCCAGAGACCGAGCCGCTGCGCATAGGCGAGATTGTGAACCGTAGTGGCGCCGGTCGCCGAGACATAGACCACGCGGGCATCGGGCAAGGCATGCTGAAGGCGCAGACCCGCGCGTCCTTGCTGCGATGCGGCGACGTCACCGCGTTCTCCCTTGCCGCCGCCGGCATTCTGCATGGCATGACTCTCGTCGAAGATGATCGCTCCATCGAAATCGGACCCCAGCCAATCGACGATCTGCTTGACGCGGGAAGCCTTTTCACCGCGCTCATCGGAGCGCAGCGTGGCATAGGTGGTGAACAGGACGCCTTCCGACAGCGTGATCGACTTCCCCTGCGGGAAGCGCGAGAGCGGCGTGACTAGCAGGCGTTCCATGCCGAGCGCCGACCAGTCGCGTTGCGCATCCTCGATCAGCTTGTCGGATTTGGAGATCCAGACCGCCTTGCGCCGTCCGCGCAGCCAGTTGTCGAGAATGATGGCGGCCGACTGGCGGCCCTTACCGGCACCGGTCCCGTCACCGAGCATGAAACCGCGCCGGAAGCGGATCGATCCAGCGGCATCCTCAGGCGCGGCACTCACATTGTCGAAATGCTCGTCCACGGTCCAGGCACCCGCGAGATGATCGGCATGGGCTTCACCGGCGTAGATCACGGTTTCAAGCTGGGCGTCGGACAGACGCCCGCAGATGTCGGCGGGCAGCATGGGCCGGTAGGAAGGCTTCGGCGGTGCGACGGAGGCCATGGCGGCGGATTGCACCAGCTTGGTCGGGTGCGGCTGTGCGCCAGCAATACGCAGCGATTGCAGCGCATATTCTTCATAGATGGCATCGGACAGGCGAGCGCCTTCCGGTGGCGTCCAGTCCACGGTGTCATAGGCGAGTTCGACGCCCTCGGGATCATTGGCGGCAGAAGCGGCAGGCGGCGAAGGCGGTGGCATCTGCATAGGACATGGGTTCCGGCTCCTGTCTTTGGAGGCGGGGGACCATCCCCCGCGCGACAGGCGCCCGCCTTCCTCCGCTTCGATCTCCACTGCGCCGGTTCTCGCTAGCTCGATCAGAAAGCGCGACGGCGCATCGGCCAGGGTGCAAATGCGAACCTGACGGCGAGCCCGCGTGAGCGCGACGTAGAAAAGGCGGCGCTCCTCAGCCAGGGGATATGGGTCGGGTTCGGGCATCGCTATCTGGAGGATCGGATCGTCGGTAATCCGGCTTGGAAAGCCCGGTCTGGATTGACGGCAAGAAATACTGGGAATTGCCGAAAGCTTGGTTCAACGATTTCGTCGAACGGGCGTTGGCGAAGTACAGCAAGGTCTACGTTATTCAGCCTTACCGCGAGCAGGAGAAATGCTCCCCAACGTGTCAGAACGCTATCGGGCATGAGTGCCAATGTTCCTGCATGGGCCTCTATCACGGCGCCGGGAATGACGGCAGTTGGTTCGAGGTTTCCGACACCTTCGCGACGCGTTGGGCTGACCACGAGCTCGCCTGTCGACTCATGACCGCCAAGCCCTAACGCAGCATGCGATCAAAATACCATTAGTCTCGCTGCCGCCATCCGGTGTTTGTAGCGAGTTCGGACCCTAGTCGAGACCAAGATGCGCTGCTTCAAGCTCCTAGGAGCGCACGTCATGTCCCGCGACTTCGAAAGGCAGGTCGCCGAGCTTCAGATCAGGCCGCAATCCTGAACCGCTTCACCGCCCTCGGAACGCCGCTCACGCAGCGCGTAGGATAGGTCTGTCCAGGGAAAGGGCACTCCGGCCTTCAGAGGATTTGTGCAACAATGCCTACTGGCGGGATAATCACATCCGGGAGTAGCTTAACTTCGCCGCCAAACTGTCCAAGAAGGCGGGACCACCTCACAAGAGCGTCTATCGCGGGGGGCTCCTCACAAGTCATTACCGTGACATCGCCGCGTGTATAGTTTCTGTACGGAAGCATCCCTTCGGCCGACGGTGCTTGTCCGGTCTGAAGTCGATGCTTGAGTAGGCGACGAAGGGAGAACAATGGAACTCAACCAGATTCGATATTTCCTGAACCTGGCAGACACCCTCAACTTCACCGAAGCAGCCATGCGCAGCGGGGTGTCTCAGCCCACGCTCACCCGCGCGATCCAGCGGCTCGAACAGGAGTTGGGCGGAACGTTGGTCTATCGCGATGGAAAAGACAGTCGACTGACAACGCTCGGCCGCGACATACGATCCGAATTCGCTGCGATCGCCGACCGCGAACAGCGGGTTCGGGCAATATCCCTCAATCGGGTTCGCGGCCGCCGCGAGACCTTGACGCTGGGTATCGTGAATACCATCGCGCCAGCACTGATTACGGAATTTCTGAAACACGCCCTTCGACAGATGCCGATGCTTGAACTGGTTCTTCAGCCGATCACCCGCGACGAGGGAATGGAGCGCCTGCTCGGCGGTCAAATTGACGGGTGCTTCTGCACGGATCCAGCGGCCGGAAACACCAAGATTGCAACCGTTGAAATGTTCCGTGAGCGACTGTTACTGGCGATGGCGCATGGACACAGCCTGGCAAGCCAAGCCTCGGTGTCTCTTGTCGAGCTATCGGAACAGCCTTACCTCGATCGCCTCCAGTGCGAATTCCGCACGCGCGTGCAAAACCATTTGAACGAGCGCGCGATTTTCATGATCCCACGGCTCAGATCCGAACGGGAGGATTTGATTCAACAAGCCGTGGCATCGGGCGCGGGCGTTTGCATGCTGCCTGAACGTTCGGCAATCGTAGAGGGCTTGACGCTACGCCCGGTCGATACGCTCGACCTGTCGCGCACGGTGGCATTCCAATCGATTTCGGGATCTGGAACGGCAACGGCGCTGCGGCAGCTCCGCGTACTGATAGAGCGGTATGTGTGGTCGTGAATTCCGTGAAGGCGCGGGCCTTTATGGTGCGGCGACCACACAAGCGTTCCCAGTGCATGCCGGTGACAACATCAAAACTATAGTTGCGGCGTATTGGACACCTTCGGATCGAATATCCATTTTCTCGGGTATGAGTTCGAAGGAGGAATCCATGACAGCCTACAAGAAGACAGAAGCTGCTATCGCCAAGCTGTCACCTGAGGAATATCGGGTGACGCAGCAGAGTGCGACCGAGCGACCAGGAACCGGTGCGCTTCTCCATAATAAGGAACCCGGCATTTATGTCGATATCGTCTCAGGCGAACCCCTGTTCGCATCGTCCGACAAATACGAGTCGGGCTGCGGATGGCCGAGCTTCACCAAGCCGATCGAACCTGCGAACGTGAATGAACTACGCGACAACAGCCACGGTATGATCCGGACGGAAGTGCGTTCGACGTATGGCGATAGCCATCTCGGCCACGTTTTCCTCGACGGGCCGAGCGATCGCGGTGGCCTGCGTTACTGTATCAATTCGGCTTCGCTGCGCTTCGTACCCCGCGGCGAGATGGAGAGCCAAGGTTACGGTGAATATCTCAACCAGGTGGAGGATATCTGATGACGACTGAACGCGCTGTTCTCGCCGGCGGCTGCTTCTGGGGCATGCAGGATCTTATCCGCAAGCTGCCCGGTGTAATCTCCACCCGTGTCGGTTACACGGGCGGCGATGTGCCGAATGCGACCTATCGCAATCACGGCACTCATGCCGAGGCGATCGAGATCACCTTCGATCCTTCTCAGACCACCTATCGCCGATTGCTTGAGTTCTTTTTCCAGATCCACGACCCGACGACACTGAACCGTCAGGGGAACGACCGAGGCGCGAGCTACCGTTCCGCGATCTATTTTACCAACGACCAGCAGAAGGCCGTTGCGCTCGATACGATTGCAGATGTTGAAGCGTCGGGCCTATGGCCAGGCAAGGTCGTCACCGAGGTCGAGCCAGTCGGTGATTTCTGGGAGGCAGAGCCCGAGCATCAGGATTATCTCGAGCGAATTCCCCACGGGTACACCTGCCACTTTGCACGTCCGGACTGGGTGTTGCCGCGCAGGGCCGGTGCTGCCGCTTAGCAAACCTGCGGCTCGTGGTTTAACGCCGCGAGCCGCCATCGGAGGGCTTCATGGAAACGGGAATTGTGGGTCTGCCTGCCCCTCCGCTGGAGAATATCCGGTGGATCGATGAAAATGGTGACGAGCGTAGCTCCTTGACCTTGGCCGAGTTGGGGCAGGGTTTCAAAATATTGTACTTCTTTCAGGATTGGTGTGCAGGCTGTCATGCACATGGTTTTCCCACATTCGTGACCCTTGCCGAGGAATTTCGCGATAAGGGAGTTGGCTTGGCGGCGATACAGACTGTGTTCGAGGGTTCGGAAGTCAATACCTTCGATCGTCTGCGGGAAAACCAACGCCGATATGGACTGCGTCTTCCATTTGGTCATGCTGTCGCGGGCTCGGGCTCAGTAGACGCTGCGCCAGCAATCATGGAGGCCTACCGGTCCGGCGGAACCCCATGGTTTGTGGTGATCGCACCCGATGGTCGCGTCGTGTATAACGGGTTTCAGCTCGACGCGGAGAGCCTCATCCAGAAACTTCGGCCGCTCACTGCCTGATAAAAGGAGCCTGGATGCCGCGGCGGCCCAGCGGTATAATTCCCGGGCCGGTGAAGTCGTGCGCAGCCCTAGATGATCTCCGCAACGCATTCCGACAGAGAAAGAGAGAGAGAGCCTTGTCCTCGATGATCCCGCATCAGGTGCTCTATGCTATCTGATCAGATCGCGCGGAAAGCCTTCTCCTTTCTTGCGCAATCGAGCATTCCGAGAGCCGACGCTACGATTCCCTTCAGCAAAGCGGGCTCGGGTCGCACGCGCGCGAGCACGCGCAATCCCATCAGAACGCTCAGGAGATGCCGTGCCATATCCTCTGCCGGCAGCGATGATGCGATCGTGGCATCGGCCTGACCCGCCTCTACTCGGCCTAGGAAAAACATCTCGATGCGAAGGAGCACGGCCTTCACGTTTTCCCGGAACGCTTCGTCGTGGGGTGCCGCGTCGAGCGCGGTGTTCACGAGCATGCACCCCTTGCGCTCCGGATCCTCGAGCGAGCGCTTCAAGATATCGGAAAAGAATGCTTCGATACCTTCGCGCGGCGGCAATGCCTCGCAACGCCGGATCCGATCCGTAACACTGTGCTCGACATAACGGTCCAGCGATTTGATGAAGAGCGTGCGTTTATCCCCGAATGCGTTGTAAAGGCTCGCACCGGTGATCCGGGTCTTGTCGATAAGATCGCGCACGGATGTTGCCTCGTAGCCGTGGCGCCAGAAGCACTGCAT
>NZ_JBLLJM010000033.1:0-53206 GCF_053543495.1 Camelimonas sp. ID_303_24 | reverse complement strand
GAATGTCGATCAGTCCTAGATCAAATGACCGGATGATCGCTGCCCCTGGTTCCGAAAATGGCGCAGGGGCGCCGCAGGTTTTTCTGGGCGACAGCCAAAACGAAAGGCGCCTCGCGGCGCCTTTGTTGTGTTTGAATGGGGCGTTGGTGACGGGCCCGCCGTCGCTCCGTTGGCCTCAGCGGCTGTGCTGGCCGTCGTCGACGCGCACGCAGGTGCCCGTGACGCAGTCGGAGGCGGGCGACACCAGATACAGCAGGGTGCTGTCGAGCTGGGCGGGCTGGCCAAGGCGCTTGCGCGGGTAATGCTGGGCGATGTCGCCCATGCGCGCCAGCATGCCGTCCATCATCTCGGAGTGGAAGGCGCCAGGAGCAATCGCGTTGACGTTGATGTTGAACTTCGCCCACTCGACGGCGAGCGTCTCGGTGATGCGCACCACGGCGGCCTTCGAAACGGAATAAAGCGCTGCGCCGTTGCCGGCGTATTCATAGGCGGCGGCCGAGGCGATGTTGACGATGCGGCCCGGCTTGCCGGCTTCCATCAGGCGGCGGGCGAACTCGCAGGAGAGGATGTAGGGGGCGCGCACATTGGTGTCGAGCACCGAGTCGATCAGTTCGACCGACATCTTGACCGCGCGCTGGGCGTCGGGAATGCCGGCGTTGTTGATGAGGATCGTCACCGTTCCCAGCTCCGCCTCGGCCTTCTTCACCACGGCCAGCAACTGGTCGGCGTCCTGCACGTCAAGTTGCAGCGGCAGGGCGACGCCGCCGGCGGCGCGGATTTCTTCGGCAACCTGCTCGAGCCGGTCCATGCGCCGGCCGGTAATCGCGACCTTGGCGCCGCAGGCGGCGAGCACCCTGGCGAAGCGCAGGCCAAGCCCGGAAGATGCGCCGGTGACAAGGGCAACCTGGCCGGTGAGGTCGTTCGAAACGTGGGGAAGCGGGAAGTCGGTCGCGGCGCTCATGGCGTTTCCTTCTGAATTCAGCCAGGCGTCGTGGCCTGGCCGGTTGCATGTCCGGTGATGGTTTCAGCGAACATGGGTTGCCGCGTTGCTACGCAATTCCGGCGCGCCTGCAAACCTGTTTGTCGGAAGATCGCCGGAATGCGCCGGCGGCTCTGGCGCATCGCCAGCAGGGCGACGTCGCGTCGCGCGGCCTGCGGCGAAAGTCGGGCGCCGGAACAGTTGCGGGGAAAACCCCACTTCCGCTATGCGATTATTGCAGGGAATCGGCGCCGCTGACGCATGGCGGGCCACGCCCGCCATGGGAGCACCAGCGCGATGAAATCCACGATGATGTCGACGCAGCTGTCGCTGAACACAATGTTCGCGCGGCTGGACCGGCTGTTTGGCAGCCAGACCATTACTTCGCGCCTTCCTGACAAGTCGCTGCGCGTGCAGAGCTACGCCGAGGTCGCCGACCGCACCCGGGCGCTGGCCCACGCCCTGCAGGGCCTTGGCGTGAAGCCAGGCGACCGCGTCGCCACCCTGTGCTGGAACCACAACGCCCATCTGGAGTGCTATTTTGGCATTCCGCTGGTTGGCGCGGTCATGCACACGCTCAATCTGCGCCTTTCCGGTGAGGAAATCGGCTGGATCGCCGATCACGCGGGTTCGCGGGTGCTGATCGTCGATGACGTGCTGCTGCCGCTGTATGAGCAGGTGGCGCGCGCCTACAAATTCGACCATGTCATCGTGTTTCCGTTCGGCGGCGATGTCGCCATTCCGGACGGTCTGCACAATTATGAGACGCTGCTGGCGCCTCACAAGGGCAAGGCCTTCACGCCCGCGCCGCATGATGAAAATGACGCCGTGGGCCTGTGCTACACCTCCGGCACCACCGGACGCCCCAAGGGCGTCGCCTATTCGCACCGCTCCACGGTGCTGCACTCGCTCAGCATGAGCCTGCCGGATCACTGCAACCTCAGCAGCCGCGACCGGGTGCTGGCGGTGACGCCGATGTTCCACGCCAATTGCTGGGGCATGCCTTACGCGGCCGTGCTGACGGGCGCGAACCTGATCATGCCGGGGCCGCACCTGCATGGCGACGACCTGCTTGACCTGATCGTCGCGACGCAGCCCACCCTGTCGCTGGGCGTGCCGACCATCTGGCTGTCGCTGATCCAGTTCATGGAAGCCAACCCTGGCAAGTGGAAGCTGCCCGACGGCATGCGCAGCCTCGTCGGCGGCTCGGCCGCGCCGGAAAGCCTGATCCGCTCCTTCGCCGAGCGCGGCGTCACCCTGTTCCAGGGCTGGGGCATGACCGAGACCTCGCCGCTCGGAACCATCAGCTACATCAAGCCCGAACTGGCCGACGCGAGCGATGACGAAAAGTTCCGGCGCGCTGCCTGCGCCGGCGTTCCGGCGCCGCTGGTGGAAATCCGTCTCATCGACGACGAGGGCCAGGAGACGCCGTGGGACGGCAAAACCCCAGGCGAACTGCAGATCCGCGGGCCATACATCACCGGCGAATATTTCCGGGTGCCCGCCGATGCGGACAAGCACACGCCGGACGGCTGGCTGCGCACCGGCGACGTCGCTGTCTTCGACGCCCATGGCTACATGCGCATCACCGACCGCACCAAGGACCTGATCAAGAGCGGCGGCGAGTGGATCAGCTCGGTCGATATGGAAAACGCCCTGATGTCCCATCCAGGGGTGGCCGAGGCGGCGGTTATCGCCGTTC
This sequence comes from Camelimonas sp. ID_303_24, assembly GCF_053543495.1. NCBI lineage: Bacteria > Pseudomonadati > Pseudomonadota > Alphaproteobacteria > Hyphomicrobiales > Chelatococcaceae > Camelimonas > Camelimonas sp. ID_303_24. The sequence continues at coordinate 50,525 of NZ_JBLLJM010000033.1, read as the reverse complement.
CGCATGAGAAGTGGAACGAGCGGCCGCTGGCCTGCATCGTGCTGAAGCCGGGACAGACGGCGACGGCTGAAGAGCTGAACCGCATTCTCGAGGGCCAGTTCGCCAAATGGCAGATGCCCGACCGCTATGAGATCCTGGACGCGATTCCGCGCACCTCCACCGGCAAGTTCTACAAGCTGAAACTGCGCGAGATGTTCCCGGCCTGACGTTCGCCGGGAAGCCTTCACCAGTTCTGGACGGCGGCCCCTGGGCCGCCGTTTTCACGTGGTCATGACGGACGCAGCGTCTCCATGCGGCGTTCAACGCCAATCGCCTCCAGAAAGGCGGCGTCATGGCTGACCACCAGCAGCGCGCCGTCGAAGGCGCGGAGCGCCTGCTCCAGCAGTTCGACCGAGGCGATGTCCAGATGGTTGGTCGGCTCATCCAGCGCCAGCAGCCATGGCGGCTCCGCCCCGGCGAGGGTGCAGGCAAGGCCGGCGCGCATGCGTTCCCCGCCGGACAAGGTCCCGACCAGCCGCAGCGCATCGCGATTGCGAAAAGCGAAGCGGGCGCAGGCGGCGAAAGCGTCGTTGACCTCGCCTTGCGGATTGAGCCGGCGGAAGTTGTCGAGAATGCTGGCCTGCGCATCGAGCAGGCTGACATGCTGGTCGAGCAGGGCAATGCGCCCCTCCGCCCGCAGCGCGTGACCGCCAGAGGGCGGCAGCAAGCCAGCCGCGATCGCCAGCAATGTGGATTTTCCGGCGCCGTTGGGCCCGCTGATCGCCACCCGTTCCGGGCCGCGCAGATGCAGGGACCACGGACCAAATGCGCGGCCGCCCCGCACCGCCGTCACCTGCTCCAGCCTCAGGACCTCCGCGTCCGCCGGCATGCGCGTGGCTGGCAGGCTGATCGTCAGCGGCGTCACAACCTCCACCTGCGCCCGGGCTGCGTCGGCCTGCGCTGAGGCATCGCTGACAAGGCGCTCGCCGATGCGCTGCATCCGCCCGCCGCTGTTCCCGGCCCGGTTGGCGCGGGCGCCGAGCAGAATTTTCGGCGCGGAGCCTTTTGCCGCGAAGGCGCGTCCGGCCTTGTCGCGCCGGTCCTTTGCTTCGCGCTGGCGCTGGGCCTCGCGCTCCGCCTCGCGCAGCGCGGCGCTGGTCCGCTCTGCTTCCGCCGCCGCCCGGGCGCGTTCAGCCTCGCGCACGGCAACGAAAGCGGACCATCCGCCGCCAACCACATGCACGCCAACCGGCGTCAGTTCGACAATGCGATCCATGTGTTCGAGGAGGGCGCGGTCGTGGCTGGCGACGAGAACGCCGCCACGCCAGTCGCGAACCAGCCTGTGAATGAGATCGCGACCGTCGGCGTCGAGATTGTTGGTCGGCTCATCCAGCAGCAGCAGGTCCGGCGCTTCCAGCAGCAGGCGGGCAACGCCGATGCGCACGCGTTCGCCGCCTGACAGCGAGCTGATGGGGCGATCGACGGCCATGCCGGCCATGCCGGCGCGGGTCAGGGCGTCGCCAAGCCGTCCCTCCAGGCCCCAGTCGGCGGCGCTGAAGTCCTCCTCCGTCCCGTTGCCGGCCAGAATGCGCGCCAGCACGGCAAGCGCCCCGGCGACGCCAAGCGCCTGGGCGATGCTCTGCCCCGGTGGCCAGTCCTGCGCCAGCAGCCCGGCGGAGCCGCGCCGGGTCACCGCGCCGGCCAGCGGGGCGAGGGCGCCGCAAGCCATTGCCAGCAGGGTTGATTTGCCCGCGCCGTTGCGGCCGACAAGGCCGACCCGCTCCGTCCCGACGGACAGGCTCAGATCGCGGAACAGGATGTGATGATCCGGCGTCGCCGCCGACACGGAATCGTAGGTGATAAACATGGAAGGGAGATCCGGGGTGCGTCAGCTTCTGCAGCCCCGCGCCTGGCCATGCCGGTTTCAGGAACCGGGCGCCGTCCGGGGCTGTTGTCCTTGGGTCCGGGCCCTGGGGCCCGCAGGATCAGAACTGGTCCAACGCGAAAAAACTCCGGAAATGCAAAAACGGCGCTGCGTCGCCATCGCCCGTTCATATAGGGCGCCATATCCTGAATTGGAAGCGGCGGTCACGGCCCGGGTGACCGGGATGACGCCGCCGCTGGCGCCGGACCAGCCGGCTGGTGCTTGACGGCGGTTCATGGCGCCATTATCTGCAATTCATTCGCATCTGCATCTAATAAGCGGTGAGGCGACGGTACATGATGAAGCGGAAGTTCTTCTGGCGCTCCTTGGCGCCCGTGCTGGCCTTTGCCCTGGCCATTGCCTCTGGCGCAGCGTCCGCTTCTGCGACGCCGCAACACCGCCTCAAGGTCGCGACGACCTTCACCATCCTCGCCGACATGGCCCGCAACGTCGCCGGCGACCATGCGGACGTGGTCTCGATCACCCGCCCTGGCGCGGAGATTCACCAGTACCAGCCAACGCCGAAGGACATCGTGCGGGCCCGCGACGCGGATCTGGTGCTCAACAACGGCCTGAATCTCGAAATCTGGTTCGAGAAATTCCTGCAGCACCTCAAGGGCGCCGAGCAGGTGGTGGTCAGCGCCGGCGTCACGCCCATCGGCATCGGCGAGGGGCCCTATAACGGCAAACCCAATCCGCATGCCTGGATGTCGCCGGCGGCGGCGGCGATCTATGTCGACAACATCCGCGAGGCCCTGGCGCGCAAGGACCCCGCCAACGCCGCCGCCTACCAGGCGAACGCCGAAGCTTACAAGCAGAAGATCGCCGCCGTGGCGGCGCCGATCCGCGAACGGCTGGCGGCGATTCCGGAAAACCGGCGCTGGCTGGCGACCAGCGAGGGCGCCTTCAGCTATCTGGCGCGCGACTTCGGCCTGAAGGAAATCTACCTGTGGCCGATCAACGCCGACCAGCAGGGCGCGCCGCAACAGGTGCGCAAGGTGATTGACGCCGTGCGCCAGCACCAGATTCCGGCGGTGTTCAGTGAAAACACCGTCTCGGACAAGCCGGCGCGCCAGGTGGCCCAGGAAACCGGCGCCCGCTATGGCGGCGTGCTCTATGTCGACAGCCTCAGCGAGCCGGACGGGCCGGCGCCGACCTATCTCGATCTGCTGAAAGTCACCGCGTCGACGATTGCCGATGGGCTGGCGGGTCCGCAAAATGACGGCCAGAAGACCGGCGCGGGCGGGACGCAGAAATGAGCGACATGGCGTCGGCCGACGCAGCGATGATCGGGGCGGCGATCCGCGTGGACCGGGCCTCCGTGGTCTATCGCAATGGGCGGCGGGCGCTGGATAACGCCACCTTCGTTGTGCCCTCCGGCTCGATCACGGCGCTGGTGGGCGTCAATGGCAGCGGCAAGTCCACCCTGTTCAAGGCCATCATGGGCATCGCGCCGCTGGCCTCCGGCGCCATCAGCATCTTTGGCGCGCCGGTGGGCGAGGCCCTGCGGCGCCATGCGGTTGCCTACGTGCCGCAAAGCGAAGACGTGGACTGGAATTTTCCGGTGCTGGTCGACGACGTGGTCATGATGGGCCGCTATGGCCACATGGGTTTCCTGCGCCGCCCGAGGCCCGAGGACCGGGAGGCGGTTGCCGTGGCGCTCGGCCGGGTCGGCATGCTGGACTTCCGTCGCCGCCAGATCGGCGAATTGTCCGGCGGCCAGCGCAAGCGGGTGTTCCTGGCCCGCGCCCTGGCCCAGGACGCCCGGCTGATCCTGCTGGACGAGCCATTCACCGGCGTCGACGTCGGGGCCGAGGAGGCGATCATCGCCTTGCTGCGCGACCTGCGCGCCGGCGGCCGCAGCATGCTGGTCTCGACCCACGATCTCGGCGGCGCGCCGACGTTTTGCGACCGCGCGGTGCTGCTGAACCAGACGGTGCTGGCCAGCGGCCCCATCGGCCAGGTCTTCACCGAAGACAATTTGCGCAACGCCTTTGGCGGCCGTCTGCGCCGCATCGATCTGCCGGGCGCAGACGGCCGCGCCGTCAATGTGGTCTCCGACGACGAGCGCGCGCTGGTGCTGCCGGCGACATCGCCTGACAGCGATGACCCGGCGCGGGGAGGGCCCCCGTGAGCGCGCTGCTCGAGCCCTTCTCATACGCCTACATGGTCAACGCCATGTGGGTGTCGGCGCTGGTGGGCGGCGTCTGCGCCTTTCTCGCCGCCTTCCTGATGCTGAAGGGCTGGTCGCTGATTGGCGACGCCCTGTCGCACGCCATCGTGCCTGGCGTCGCCGGCGCCTGGATGCTGGGGTTGCCGTTTTCCATCGGCGCGTTCTTTTCCGGCGGGCTGGCCGCCGCGGCCATCCTGTTTCTCAACCAGCGCACCCGGCTGAAAGAGGACGTCATCATTGGCCTGACGTTCTCGACTTTTTTCGCCCTTGGCCTGTTCATGACCTCGGTGTCGCCGACGCCGGTCGACATCCAGACCATCATCATGGGCAACATTCTGGCCATCACCCGCAGCGACACGGTGCAACTGGTCATCATCGCCGGCGTATCGCTGGCGGCGCTGCTGCTGACCTGGCGCGACCTGGCCGCCATGTTCTTCGATGAAACCCACGCACGCGCCGTCGGGCTGCGGGTCACCGCCCTGCGGCTGATGTTCTTCACCCTGCTGGCCGCCTGCACGGTGGCGGCGATGCAGACCGTGGGCGCCTTTCTGGTGATCTGCCTGGTCGTGACGCCAGGCGCGACGGCTTTCCTGCTCAGCGACCGCTTTGGCCGGGTGCTGGTCATCAGCGTCGCCATCGGCTCCATCACCAGCTTTCTCGGCGCCTGGATCAGCTATTACCTCAACGGCGCCACCGGCGGCGTCATCGTGGTGTTGCAGACGCTGGTGTTCCTGCTCGCCTTTGTGTTCGCGCCCAAACATGGCCTGCTCGCCGCGCGGCGGCTGGCCGCGTCGTCGGGCGCGGCAACGGCGTCTGGCGAGGATGCGCCGGAAAGGCCCGCGCCATGACGGGCCTGGCCGCGTTTCCCGCTTTTCTCGCCGAGCCGTTCAGCGCCGACTTCATGCGCCAGGCCTTTCTCGTCGCGCAACTGGTGGCGATCCCGACGGCCCTGCTCTCCTGCTTCATGGTGCTGCGCGGCTGGGCGCTGCTGGGCGACGCCATTTCCCACGCCGTCTTCCCCGGCGTGGTTCTTGCTTACATCCTTGGCATTCCGTTCGGCGTGGGCGCCTTCGCCGCGGGCATGGGCTGCGCCCTGGCGGCCGGCTATTTGCAGGAGAACAGCCGCATCCGCCAGGACACCCTGCTGGGCGTGGTGTTCGCCGGCATGTTCGGTCTTGGTCTGGTGCTGTATCGCGCCGTCGACACCGATGTGCATCTGGAGCACATCCTGTTCGGCGACCTGCTCGGCGTCGGTCCGCAGGACATGGTCCTTTCAGGGGCGATCGCCGCCGTGGTCGTGCTGGTGATGGCGTTGCGCTGGCGCGATCTGGCCCTGCACGCCTTCGATCCGGTGCAGGCGCGCGTTGTCGGCCTGCCCGTGCGGGTGCTGCACTATGGGCTGCTGGCGCTGATCTCGCTGGCCATCGTCGGCGCCCTGAGCACGGCGGGTCTGGTGCTCGCCATCGCCCTGCTGATCGCCCCCGGCGCCATCGGCTTCCTGCTCACCCGCCGCCTGTCGCGCATGCTGCTGATCGCCGTGGCGGCCAACATGCTGGCGGCGCTGGCCGGCGTTTTTGCCAGCTATCATATCGACAGCGCGCCAGGGCCGACGATCGTGCTGTGCCTCGCCGTGATGTTCATCGCCGCCATGTTGGCCAGCCGCTGGCGCCAGCGGCGGGCGCGCGATCGTGGACCGGCGGGGGCCTGAGTCTGGCCCGGCCGGATGTGGCGTTCGCGCCTCACCGCCGATCATGCCGCGGGCGCATGCCTGTCATCCCCTTGCAACTTGTTGTGTTCAGTGGGATGAAAGCGCCCTTTTTCGCGGGCGCCGGTCATCCGGGGCGGACGTCGTGACCATGCATGACATGCCTCGCGCCAAAAGCCGGTGAGGCCCATCGGATTCTGGTAGATCCCCGGACGCTTTCCGGCTCGCCCGCGTCGTCGGGCAGCGCAGAATTCGCCAGGGGCAGGGCAAGCTGCTTCAGGCGGCGTTCTGGCCCTGCGAGCGGCGAATGCACCAGCCTCCGCCGCGCCAGAGGCGCGTCGCCGCGATGACGCCACAAGTTACGGACGCTCCCTCCTGTCAGGAAAAAGCGTCCGGCCAAAGCGATATGGGCGTGTCCGCACCCTGGTTTTTCCGGGCGCGCCCTGACTGTTCCGCCGGATGCGTCGCCATGGCCGTCTGTCTGGACAGTGAAGCTGTTTTTCTTCGTATCGAGACGCGGCGTTCGGGGAGCGCTCCGCGTCAGGACGCGTTCCTGCGCCCGCTACCCCAGGCACTGCCATGCAAACCACCACACGCGAATCGCATCCCCCCGGACGTATGAGTTACCGGGAGTTTGTCGCATTCATCGCCGCCCTGATGGCGACCAACGCCCTGGCCATCGATTCGATGTTGCCGGCCCTTGCCGAGATCGGGCGTGACCTTGGCCTGAGCAGCGACAACCAGCGCCAGTGGATCATCACCGCCTATCTGCTCGGCTTTGGCGGGGCGCAGATCTTCTACGGCCCGGCGGCTGACCGCTTCGGCCGCCGGCCGGTGCTGATCTTTGGCCTGGCGATGTATTTTATCTTTGGCGCGCTGGCCGGTCTGGCCAATACGTTCGAGACCATGATTATCGCCCGCGTCGCCCAGGGCGTTGGCGCGGCCGCGACGCGGGTGCTGGCGGTTTCCATTGTTCGCGACTGCTATGCCGGGCGCCAGATGGCGCGCGTCATGTCGATGGCGATGATCATTTTCATGCTGGTGCCGATCCTCGCGCCGTCGTTCGGCCAAGCGATCATGCTGTTCGCGCCCTGGCACTGGGTGTTTGGCCTGCTGGCGATTTTCGGCGCCGTCGTGCTGGTCTGGATGTTGTTCCGCATGCCCGAAACCCTGCATCCGCGGGATCGTCGCTCCATCGACCCGGCGGGCGTGCTTGCCGCCATGCGCCAGTGTTTCGCCTCCCGCGAGGCTGTGGGCTACATGCTGGGCAACACTTTGGCGCTGGGGGCGTTGTTCGGCTACATCAATTCCACCCAGCAGATCTTCTCTGACGTATTTCACGCCGAACATCTGTTCACCACGATGTTCGCCCTGACAGCCGGTTTCATGGCCGTGGCGTCGTTGCTGAACGCCAGGCTGGTCGAGCGCTTCGGCATGCGCCTGCTCTCACATACCGCGCTGCTGGGTTATATCCTGGTCGCGATGGCCCACTTTATCATCGCGCTGGCGGGCTTCGAGAACCTGGTGACGTTTGTCGTGCTGCAAGCCTGCGTCATGTTCTGTTTCGGCATGATGAGCGGCAATTTCGGCGCCATGTCGATGCAGCCGTTGGGCCACATCGCCGGAACGGCGTCCTCCGTGCAGGGTTTTGTCACCACGGTCGGCGGGGCGCTGGCCGGCTTCTGGATCGGCCAGCATTTCAATGGAACAACCGTGCCGATGACGGCAGGTTTCGCCATATGCGGCGTATTGATCCTGATTGTTGTGATCATAACCGAGCGTGGACGTTTATTCCGCCCTCACAACGCCTGAATATGTGGTGGACTGATACATGAATAAACCGTTGCCAATCCGTAACGCCGCCAGGAAAACGGATCGCAGCGCCGGAAAGGGCATGACTTCATGCATCCAACTCGCCTACATTTCATGAACTGAGCTGCTTTACCCGGAACGGCGGCCCGCGCGGGGCGCCTGGGCGGATGTCATGGCGCAGGCGGGGCCGGAGCCGCCGCGCCATGGCTGATGTCGGCGGATGATCCGGTTGGGGGATGGTCAGGACGAGAGCTTTCGGGACGCATTGGGGGCGATATGTTGCGGTTTCTCTTGCGGTTTGTTGCAATCAGCCTGCTAACCGGAACGTCGGCCATGGCGGCGGACCTGCCGGCGTCGAAGGCCCCCGTGGAGCCCGTCGCGCCCGCAGTGCTGAGCGGGGGATGGCAGTTCAGCCTGACGCCCTACATGTGGGCGGCCGGCATTGGCGGCGACGTCGGGCATGGCGACCGCACGCTTGCGCATTTGCACTACGATTTTTCGAAGGTCATCAACACGTTGAACTTCGCCGCCATGGGCATGGCGGAGGCGCGCTATGGCCGGTTTTCGCTGTCTTCCGATCTGATTTACATGCGGATCACCGATCATGTCGCCATGTCCCGCATCGGGCTGGAGCGGTCGCGGGTCGGCGTCGGCCTGCTGCAGTGGACGCCGCTGGCGGGCTACGCCGTCCATGACGACGGGCGCAGCCGTCTGGAACTGGTGGCGGGCGCCAGGGTCTGGTCGGTCAAGACCATCATCGGCGCGGAATTCGCGCGCTTTGGCGATCATGAGGCGCAGCGCACCAGGACATGGGTTGACGCGGTTGGCGGCGTGCGCGGCCAGGCCTTCCTGACCGACAGCCTGTTCCTGAGCGGCTGGGCCCTCGCGGGCGGTGGTGGCTCCGACTACATGTGGGACCTGATGGGCGGCGTTGGCTACCGCATCAATTCCATGTTCTCGGCGACCCTGGGCTACCGCGCCCAGCAGGTGAAGTTCCGGGAGGCCGGCTTCCTGTTTGACGTCGCCGTGCATGGTCCCATTGCCGGCGTGCAGATCGCCTTCTGAGCTCGGGCTGGAGCCGTTCCGGTCAGCAGGAGCCTGCGGACCGATCAGAATTTGCGCAAATCAGGAAAAGCTGGAGCCAGTTTCATCCACGATCGTGGGCAAGCCGGCCCGGTGGCCGGGCGGGATCGCGCCAGGCTAACGCCCGGGGGCGCGGCGCGCCCTGGGCTGCCGGCTGAGACAGCAGTACGCGACGGCTGCTCAGGGTAACCGCCACGCAAATGAAGAAGAGCATGCCCGGATCGGCGCTGCCGCCGCTTAGCGTTATTGCGGTGATGCCGGCGAGGCCGGTGGCGCGGGCTGATTCATAGAGCGCCCGCAACTGCGGATCATACGCCGGGTTGCGGGGGAGCGGCCGCAGCAGGGACAGCGCCAGCAGCAATTGCAGGGCGGCGCCAATGGCCCCGGTCTGGCTCAGTACGGCGATCAGCCAGTTGGAGGCGCGGGAACTGCCCATGCCGACGCCCAGTCCGCCGGTTTCAAGAAAAGTTTCGAGGCTGCGCATGTTCCAGTAGCCACGCTCGGCGGCAGAGGATGAACTGGCTTTGTTGAAGATCGCCGCGTCCAGCAGCTTGCGCACGCCGTCGAACGCATTGTTGTTGTAAAGATAGATCGCCAGCACGATGGCGACGCCGGCCAGCGCGGCGTAGAGCAGCGCCAGATCAGATGTGCGCACCCGGCCTTTCAGCAGGTTGAAAATGGCCAGCGCGGCGAGGCCGGCGCCATAAACCGCCAGACAGGCGTAGGCGGTGGTGCTGGTGGACAGCAGCAGCAGGCCAAGCGACATGGCGGCGAGCAGACCAACGCGCCGGTCGCCGGTCATGCGGGCCCACGTCATGCAGAACACCATGCTGGCGAACGTCGCCGCGCCAAACGCCGACGCTTCGGAATGCCCGCCGGCGATCCGGAAAAAGCCGGCGTGCTCCACGTCCGTGGCCATGGCGTAGCTGGCGGTGCGGATGATGTCGAGCACGTCGCCGGCGCCGCCGAGCTTGGCGAGCAGGTCGATGGCCCCCAGGGCCGCGTTCAGCACCGCCCACAGCATCAAACCCCTGCGGATCAGGGTCAGCCGCCCGCCGGTTGGCAGGGTGGCGCACAACACCAGGCAGGCCAGGGCTCCGAGCACGAAATAGGCGGTTTGGGAGATATTGCCGGAAACCGGCGACAGCAGGGTTTCGACGATTCCGCCGGTGTCCCGTGAGGGAACGAACACGCTGGTTTCGCCGGCGAACAGACGCGGCAATATCAGCGCGGACGCCGAAACGTGGACGATCATGGCCAGCAGCACCAGGGAAACGGGCGTCTGGACCGCGCCGGAAGCAACCGTCGCGAGGCCGCCGGAGCGCAGGAATGGAGCGGCGACCAGGCAAATCGCGAAAATCGTATAGATCTGGGGCGATGATCCGCCGAGCGCCGGCAGGGTGGCGAACGCCGTCGCGCCAAACGCCAGCGCAGCCGGCAGGCCAACCAGGACGGTGGAGCCCAACGCGCGCCCGGCAATGGCGACGGCGATGCACACCAGTATTCCGGCAAGCGACGGGATCATATGATTAAATCGCCTCCCACCGTATTTTCATGCGGGACGGGCTTTGGGAAACGCGCTACTGTCGCCGTCCGGCGCGCCGGAAGGGCGCGCGCCCCGGGCCGCCGCAGATCTGATCCGGGCTGGAACGCCCCTGGGAGCAGTGTATGGGAGCGGTCTGGATGGCGGTGAGCGGTGTGGTGGGGTTTTTGCTTGGCATGGGGTTCGGCTATCCGGCGGCGTTCCTTGCCAGCGTTCTGACCGCCGCCGTGGGTGCGGGCCTTGCGCGACATGATGGCTGGAATGTCGCCGCCGGGATGGCTATTGGCGCATGGATCGTGCTTCAGGCGGCCTATTTCCTCGGCGCGCTGGCGAAGACCGCCATTTCGCGCCGCGACCTCCGGTAGCGTGGAGCGTGAAGTCACTCCAGACCAGCTCGCCGCGCCCAAAGTCAGATGCCGGCCCACGACGCCAGCCTCACGAGGTCTGGTTTGAACGCGCCACCGCCGGAATGGTGCGCGCGAGGATCGTGACGTCGGTCCACAGGCTCCAGTTGCGGACATATTGGGAATCGAGCGCCACGCGATCAGCGTAGGAGAGGGCGTTGCGGCCACTGACCTGCCAGGGGCCGGTCATGCCGGGGCGGGCGGCCAGGTAGTCATCGATATGGCGACCGTAAAGCGCGAGCTCGTCCGGAACCACGGGACGTGGGCCAACGCAGCTCATGTGGCCGCCCAGCACGTTGAACAGCTGCGGCAGTTCATCGAGGCTGGTGAGGCGAAGGGTCTGCCCGACCAGGGTCACGCGGGGGTCGTGGCGCAGCTTCCGGTTCTCCCGCCATTCCGCCGCCGCCGCGGGATTGTCGCGCAAATGGTCATTGAGCCGCCGTTCGGCGTCGCGGGACATGGTGCGGAATTTGTAGCAGAAGAACGGCGCGCCGCCGTGACCGACCCGTCGCTGGGCGAAGAAGACCGGCCGTCCCATGGTGATGACAACCGCCAGCGCGGTCAGCAACATCAGCGGTGACAGCACAACCAGGGCGATGACGGCCACGACGATATCGAGCGCGCGTTTCCACGCTCCGCCAATCGCCGGCTTGCCGTCGATAACACGGGAAGCGGTGTAAGATGCGCCTGCGCGCGTCGTAGTGGGTTCGTTCAGCACCGTGAGTCGCCCTCTGCAACATCCTTGATCAGAGGTGCGTCCAATCCGTCGCCGCTCCAAGGTGTTAGAAGGCGTATGAGCGCCGGATTTGCGGGCGCCCGTTTAATACCTTTGCGCGTATCCGGCCTGCCTGGTCGGGCTGACGGATACCACTGCCGGCGCAAGGCTGGTCGATCGGGGGAGCGTGGACGGGGCCAGGGCGCATCGGGCTGTGGCGTAGCCCAGGCGGCGCGCGGCGCATACCGCCAAAGCATGTCCCGCCAAAGCATGCGCCGCCACGCCATGGCTGGCGCCGTCGTGTGCTTTGCTGGTCGCTGGCGTGCGCATCTTCGCGGCATGGCGTTGCGGTATAGGCTGGTCCATGGCGCCGGGGGCGCCTGGGAAGCGGCGGCCGCCTTCATGAGGCCGCAGCCTTTCCGATCCAGTTTGATCGGAAAGGCTCTATGGCGTCGCTGCTTTGCGGAAAGCGTCAAAGGCGGGTTTGCGCGCGCCGATGCGCCAGCCATGCTCACCGCCGCGCTCAAGCTCGACCAGGCCCATGTAGGCCTCGTAATGCGGCGCCCAATAGGTTTCATCCAGCAGCTCGTAAACGTGCGCCGCCTCGATACGGTACGGGCCGGCCAGCCGCTTGAGCGTTTCCATCATGGAAGCAAGCCCTTTGGCCTGGCCTTCCTTGCCGTCGCGCTGGCTCCCGTATTCATGGTTGAATTCGGTGATCCAGATCGGTTTGCCGTAACCCGCCAGAATTTTGAACGCCCATTCGGGATCGTTGGCGTACCAGTGCCAGACCGAGATCTCCCAGGGCACCCCATCCTTCGCCAGCCGGCCGAAAATGCCGGTGTGGCCCCAACCGGCCGAGCCGAGCGCCCGGCGCGCCTTCGGATTGGCGGCGGCGACGCCCTCGGCCAGGCCGGAAAGCACCGCGGCCACCTTTTTGTAGCGCGCGCCCACATAGTCCAGTTCGCCGACACCGCCCGCGGGCCCCCACTCGCAGGGATATTTCGTGCCGTCGTCCCGCATCTCGCAGGGCTGGATGATGGCGTAGTTCTCCAGTTCGTTGCCCAGTTCCCAGACCTGGATATTGGGCAGCCGGCGGACGAAGGCTTCCGCGAAGGCGCGTGACCGGGCCTTCAGGGTGGCTTGGTCCTGTTCCTTGAGATTCACCGGGGGGTTGAGCACGGGCAGCGTTTCAATGCCGCGCGCCGCCAGCGTCTCGTGCAGACGCGCCAGGGTCTCCATCTGATTCAGGCTGGTGACATCAACCCTGTAGGAGCGGGCGTTCATCTCGCTCAGTAATGTCGCCTGCTGTTCCATGGATACGCCGGGATAGGAAACCAGGGGATGCCCATTGGCGCCCCAGACCATGTTGGCCCGGGGCGCGGGCGCGGGCGCGGCGTTCTCCGCCGCCTGCGCCGGGGCGCCCAGGCCGCCAAGGACGAGGATGACAGCGGCGATCAGCCGGCCAGTGGGCGTCAGACCTGATGACGTCAGTCCTGATGACGCGGCGCCTGGGGGCGTGGGGCGGGATAATGCTGATGTGGCCGACACGCGCCTGTTCTCCTGTCTGCCAGTGAACCGGGCGCCAGGCGCCCGACCCTTCGCCTGACGTCCGGCTCCTGTCGCCGGGCCTCCGGCTCCTGGGCCGGAAGTTTGACTCCGGCTGCCGCCGGGGAACAGGCGGCCAAACAGCCGGGACTTACCGCCAAAGGCGTTAATCAGGCCCGCCGGGAATACGGAAACCTCTCCAAAGGGCGCAGGCGCGTCCACCTATTGCGCCCCATCGCGCGCCGACTGACCTGGCGCAGACTGGACACAGGTTAAGCAGGTTGGGGATTGGGCCGGGGCCATGCCGCTGCATGGCGCGTTTCCAGGCCGCGTTCCAGCGCGGCGGGATTTTCCTGTCGCCGCGCGCCCGGGCTGGCCGGATGCGGGGCGGGGCATTCCCTGGCGAACCACCACCCCTGCGGACAATGGCAACACAAACAGCGATGTCTCGGGATGATGGAGCAGGCGATGCAACAGGCTGGTTCTGTCAGGATGGAGGGGCCGTCCGCAAGCGTCGTTGACGCCGTGGCTCCCATCGCGACGGACCCCTTGGGGGCGGATGTTGTGGGCGCCGGCCCGCGGCGCGACATGGCCTGGGACATGGTCACGTCGGACTTCGCGCGGCAGGCGCGCGCCACGCCCGATCGCACGGCGGTGCGGTGCGGCGACGTCTTGCTGACCTACGCGGGCCTCGACGCGGCCGCCAACAGGCTGGCGCGCCAGCTGATGGCGCAAGGCGTCGCGCGTGGTGACCGCGTGGCGCTGCTGCTACCGCGCGACGTCGACGCGGTTGTCGCCATTCTTGGCGTGCTCAGGGCGGGCGCGGCCTATGTGCCGGTCGACATGGCCTACCCCGAAGCGCGGATCCACTTCATTATCAGGGACTGCGGCTGCCGCGTCGCCATCACCACGATGGCTGGCGTGGCCAGGCTGCCGCCGGGTATCGCCAGCCTGGCGCTGGACGCCCAGGCGCAGGCCATCGCCGAAACGCCGGGCGACGCGCTGCCCGCGGTGGCGGGACCGGACGACGCCATCTACGTCATCTACACCTCCGGATCGACCGGCCAGCCCAAGGGCGCCGCCGTCACGCACCGGTCGTTCGCCAATCTGCTGCAGTGGTACATCCGGACGCTCGGGCTCAGTGGCCATGACTCAACGCTGCTGGTCAGCGCGCTGGGCTTCGATCTGACGCAGAAAAATATCTATGCGCCGCTGCTGACCGGCGGAACGCTGTATCTGCCGGATTTCGATGTGTTCGATCCCGAAGCCATTGTGGCGACGGTTGAAAGCCGGTCCATCACCTTCCTGAACTGCACGCCCAGCACATTCTTGCCCCTCGTGGAGGGCGCGGCGGCCGGCCGCATGCAGCGGCTGGCGTCGTTGCGCTGGGCGGTTTTGGGCGGTGAGCCGATCCCTGTCCGCCGCCTGCTGCCCTGGCTCACCCATCCGGCGTGCCAGGGGCAAATCCTCAACAGCTATGGCCCGACCGAGTGCACGGATATCTGCGCCGCCTGGGCGATTGGCGCCGCGAACTGGGAGGAGCCCGCGCCGCTTGGCCGGCCGGTCGACAATGTCTTCCTGGCTGTTCTCGATGAGGCGCGCCAGCCGGTGGCGGCGGGCGTGGAGGGCGAATTGTGGATCGGCGGCGTGGGCGTCGGCCTTGGCTATCTCGGCCGCCCGGAACTGAACGCTGAACGGTTCATGACGTTGCGGCTTCCTGGCCACGAGGGGCGGATGTACCGCACGGGCGACCGGGTGAGCTGGCGCGCCGACGGCGTGCTGGATTTCTTCGGGCGTCTTGATCACCAGATCAAGATCCGCGGCCACCGCGTCGAGCTGGGCGAGATCGAGGCGGCGCTTTGCAGCCACGCGGACATTCGCGAGGCCTGCGTGGCGGTGCGCCGCGAGGGCGACGCCGAACCACGGCTGCTGGCCTGGCTGGTGATGCATCAGGGCGCGGCCATGCCGCCGGAGGCCGCCCTGCGGCGCCATCTGGCCGGGAAGCTCCCCGAACACATGGTTCCGGCCGCATTCGCCGCCCTGCCGGCGTTGCCGCTGTCGCCAAACGGCAAGATCGATCGCCAGGCCCTGCCGGATATCGTCGCGCCAGGCTCCGCCGGGTTGCCGCCATCACCGGGCGATGGGGCGTCCGGCGCCCAGGGCATGGAGGGCATCGTGCTCGGCATCTGGCGCGAGGTGCTTGGACAGGTCCCGGCAAGCCCGGATCAGAATTTCTTCGACGCTGGCGGCACCTCGGTCGGCCTGGCGCGGGTCCAGGCCGCGATCAAGGCGCGGCTCGGCCGGGATCTGCCGGTCGTCGAGCTGTTTGCGCATCCAACCATCGCAAGTCTCGCCCGGCTGCTCGGTCAGAACGCGGGCGATCACACGGGCGGGCGAAAAGTCGCGCCGGCGGCCGGTCTCCGCCAGGCCGAGGCGCTGCGCCGGATGGCGCAGGTCAGGGGAGGGGGAAGATGAACAGCGATCAAGACGTCGCCCCCGCGACGGCAGACATGACGGACAATCTGGAGGGCGTGGCGATCATCGGCATGGCCGGGCGGTTTCCCGGCGCCAGTGATGTCGGGGCGTTCTGGCGGAACATCTGCGCCGGCGTCGATTCCGCCAGCCGGTTTGACGCGGGTGAGCTGGAGGACAGCTTCACGGCGGAGGAGCGGGCGCAGTCTGATTTCGTTGCCGTGCGGCCGGTGCTGGACGATGTCGACCAGTTCGATGCGCACCTGTTCCGCATGCGCCCGCGCGAGGCGTCGCTGACCGATCCGCAGCACCGGATTTTCCTTGAGATTTCCTGGTCGGCGATCGAGGACGCCGGCTACGACCCGCAGGCGCTCGCCGGGCGCGCCGTCGGCGTGTTCGCCGGCTGCAGCCACAACACCTATCTGTTGCGGCACGTCTGTGGCGACCGCACCGCGGCGGAGCGGTTCACCAATGATTTCCAGGTGGGGGGGTATGAGGCGCTCACCGGCGCCATCGCCGACGCTCTGGCGACCCGGGTTTCTTACAAGCTGGACCTGCGCGGCCCCAGCATGACCATCGCCACCGCCTGCTCCACGTCGCTGACGGCGGTGGCCCAGGCGGTGCAGTCGCTGCTGCTGTTCCAGTGCGACATGGCGCTGGCGGGGGGCGTGTCGGTCACCTTCCCGCAGAAGCGCGGCTACTTCTCCCAGGACGGCGGCATGGTGTCGACTGACGGCGTCTGCCGGCCGTTCGACGCCGGCGCCAATGGCACGCTGTTTGGCTCCGGGGCCGGGGTGGTGCTGCTGAAGCGTCTTGAAGACGCCGTCGCCGATGGCGATCCCATTTATGCGGTGATCCGCGGCGTGGCCGTCAACAATGACGGCGCCTCCAAGGTTGGCTTCACGGCGCCGAGCGTTGACGCCCAGGCCGAGGTGGTGGCGACGGCGCAACTCATCGCCGGCTTTGACCCGGCGACGGTCGGCTACGTTGAGTGCCATGGCACAGCGACGCCGCTGGGCGATCCAATCGAGGTCGCGGCGCTGGCCCGCGCCTTTGGCGCGGGTGGCGGCGCCGGCCGCACCTGGCTTGGCTCGGTGAAGGGCAATGTCGGCCATCTGGACGCCGCCGCTGGCGTGACCGGCCTGATCAAGGCGGCCCTCGCCGTCAACCACGGCGTCATTCCGCCCACCTGTCACTTCACCACGCCCAATCCGCGTCTCGAACTTGAGAAAACGCCGTTCGCCATTGCCGGCGGGCTGGTGGACTGGCGCGAGCCGGATGGCGCCCGCCGCGCCGGCGTGTCGGCGCTCGGCGTTGGCGGCGTCAACGTGCATGTTTGCCTGGAGCAGGCGCCGCAGCGTCCATCCCTGGCAACCGGGGAAGCCGCCCGCGCCGTGCTGATGCTGTCGGCGCGCAGTGAGGACGGCCTGAAGCGCGCCCGCGCCGGGCTGGCGACCGCATTGCGGCATGCTCCGGCGACTGCCCTGGGCGACGTTGCCCATACGCTGGCGACGGGTCGCGGCGCCTTCGCGCATCGCGCCGCGATTGTCGCCGACAGCGTCGCGACAGCCATCGACCGTCTGGAAGCTGGCGAGGGCGCGGGAATTGTCGTGGGTGAAGCCGCCGTCGCCGACCGGCCCGTGATTTTCATGTTCCCGGGTCAGGGCGCGCAATATCCCGCCATGGGCCTCGGCCTGTACGAGCGCGAGCCGGTGTTCCGCGACGCCGTCGACCGCTGCGCCGGAATCCTGAAGCCGAGCCTGGGTCTGGACCTGCGCCAGCCGCTGTATGGCCCCGAAGCCCGTGACGGAGATGGGGCGGAAACCATCCGCCAGACCATCCTCGCCCAACCGGCGATCTTCACGGTGGAATACGCCCTGGCGCAGCTCTGGCTCAGCCGGGGCGTGCGGCCGGCGGCGATGATTGGCCACAGCATTGGTGAATTTGTCGCTGCGACCCTCGCTGGCGTGCTGACGCTGGAGGAAGCGCTTGGGCTGGTTGCCGTGCGCGGCCGGCTGATGCAGGCAGTCGCGGCCGGCGCCATGCTGGCGGTGCGATTGCCGGAAGCGGAGGTGCGCGCCGTATTGCCCGAGGGGGTCGATATCGCGGCGGTGAATGCCCCTGGCCTGACGGTGGCGGCGGGCCCGTTCGAAGCGATCGAGCAGCTCGAAAACACCCTGGCCGGCATGGGCGCGATGCACCGGCGGCTCCACACCAGCCATGCCTTCCATTCGGCGATGATGGAGCCAGTGCTGGCTGATCTCGCCGTTGAAGCGGCGCGGGTCAGGCCCGGATCCGCGACGATCCCTTACGTGTCATGCGTCACCGGCGACTGGATCACGGAAGCGGAAACCGGCGCCAGCGATTACTGGGCGCGTCACTGCCGCGCCGCCGTGCGCTTCAGCGACGGCGTCGCGACGTTGTTGCAGCGCTTCGAAACGCCGGTGCTGCTTGAGGTTGGTCCGGGCTCGACCCTGCTGACCCTGTGCCGGCAAGGCGCCGGCAAGGGGCGTAGCGTCGCCACGGTCGCCTCGTTGCCTGATCCCGGCGCCGATCAGGTCGATATGGATACGTTCTACGGCGCCCTCGGCCAGCTCTGGCGCCATGGCGCGGCTTTTGACCGCGCCAGCGCCTGCCCGGGCCAGCGGGTTTCGCTGCCCGGCGTTCCCTTCGAACGGCAGCGTTACTGGGTCGCCGCCCCTGCCTCCACTGCTCCTGCCTCCACCGCCCCTGCCGTCACTGCGGCAGCGGAGCCGGCGAACGCCACCCAGGCTGCGCCACTTCCATCCCCAGCCCCCATGCAAGCGGATCCAGTCCAGATGAATACGCATACGCCAGTAGTCAGCGTCGGCAACACCGGGGCCGGGCTCGCCAGCAAGGTCGCCGGGCTGTTTGAGGAGCTTTCCGGCGAGAGCATCGCCGAGGCGGATTTCGGCAGCCCGTTCCTTGAACTGGGCTTCGATTCCCTGTTCCTCGCCCAGGTCGCCACCCAGGTGCAGAAGACCTTCAAGGTCAAGGTGACGTTCCGGCAATTGCTGAACGACATGCCTTCCATCGCCAGGCTGGCCGATTTTCTGGCCGACAAGGTTCCCGCGCCGGCGGCGGCTGTCCCGGCCCAGGCGGCGCCCGCCCCGGCTCAGGCGCAGGCCGTGTTCCAGATCGCCGCGCCGGCTCCGGCTCCGGCGGCGCCTGTCCTGCCTGCGCCACAGATGGCCGGCGGCGTGGGCGTCGAAGGCCTGTTCCGCGACCAGCTCGCGGCCTTGCAGGGGCTCATCGCCCAGCAGAACCAGATCCTGCTTGGCCAGGCCAGCATCGCGCCGGGGCCGCTGGTGAGCGCCGCTACGGCGCCGGCCGCGCCCCAGGCTATCGCTACGCAGCCAGCCGCCGCCCCGTCAGCCGCCGCCCCCGTTGCCCCCGCCGCCACGGCGGCGCAACCAGCGGCGGCAGCGGAAGACGCCGGCGGATCGCGTCACCAGCTCTACCGCCCTGGCGGCGCTTCCACAGCGGGCGACATCACCGCGGCGCAGGCGACGTTCCTGGCCGATCTCATTGCCCGCTATACGGCGCGCACCCCTGGTTCGAAGCGCATGACCGATGCGCGCCGCGACGTTCTGGCTGACCCGCGCACCGCCGCCGGCTTCCGGCCCGAATGGAAGGAAATGGTCTATCCGATCGTGTGCAGCCGCTCGAAAGGCAGCCGGATCTGGGACGTCGATGGCAATGAATACATCGACGTCGTCAATGGCTACGGCCAGACGGCGTTCGGCCATGCGCCGGATTTCGTGCTGGAGGCCATGCAGCGGCAAATGCGCGACGGCTTCGCCATCGGCCCGCAATCGCCGCTGGCCGGCGAGGTGGCCGAGCTGTTCGCCGAGATGACCGGCAATGAGCGCGTCACCTTCTGCAACACCGGCTCCGAGGCGGTGATGGCGGCGATGCGCGTGGCGCGCGCTGTGACCGGGCGCGACCGCATCGTGGTGTTCAATGGCGGCTACCATGGCCAGTTCGACGAGGTGCTGGTGAAGGGCAAGGCCCGTCAGGACGATGATCCGCGCGGCCTGCCGATCGCGCCAGGCATTCCCTTCGGCTCGGTGGGCAACATGGTGGTGTTGCCATGGGCGAAGCCGGAAAGCCTCGACTGGATCCGCGCGCATGGCGACGACATCGCCGCCGTGATCGCCGAGCCGGTGCAAAGCCGCCATCCGGACGTGCAGCCCGCCGAATTCCTGCGGGACTTGCGCGCCATCACCGAGGCGGCCGGCTCGGCCCTGGTATTCGACGAAGTGGTGACCGGCTTCCGGGTGCATCCGGGCGGCATGCAGGCGGTGTTCGGCGTGCGCGCCGACATGGCGACCTACGGCAAGGTGGTCGGCGGCGGCATGCCGGTTGGCGTGCTTGCCGGCAAGCGCAGCTTCATGGACGCCCTCGATGGCGGCGCCTGGCGTTATGGCGACGATTCCGTTCCCGAGGTGGCGCCGACCTTCTTCGCCGGCACATTCGTGCGCCACCCGATGGTGATGGCGGCGGCGAAGGCGGTGCTGCTGCACCTGAAGGAGCAGGGCCCGGCCCTGCAGGAGCAGCTGGCTGCCCGCGCCCAGGGGCTGGCGGACCGCATCAACGCCGAGCTGGCGCGGCGCGGCATTGGCGCCCGGGCCGAGAGCTACAGCAGCTGGTTTTATCTGGCGCTGGGCGGCGAAGACCGGCTGGCCAGCCTGTTCTACCATCACATGCGCCTGCTGGGCGTGCACTGGCAGGAAGGCTTCCCCTGCTACTTCACGACGGAGCATTCCGACGCCGACATGGCGTTCATCTACGATGCATTCGTGAAGACACTCGATGCGCTCCAGGGCGCGGGCATCCTGACCGGATCAGGCGTTGCGGCTTCCGCTGCGGCGCCGGCGACGGCGTCCGTTTCCGCATCCGTTTCAGCTCCTGTTTCCTGGCCCATGTCGTCGCCGCTGACCGAGCCGCAGATCGAGGTCTGGCTGGCGGCGCAGCTGGGCGATGAAGCCTCCTGCGCCTTCAACGAGTCGATTTCGCTGGATCTGTCGGGCCCGCTTGACCGGGAGGCCCTGCAACAGGCGCTGGACGCGGTCGTGGCGCGTCATGACGCCCTGCGGGCGCGCTTCGCGCCGGACGGGTCGCAGATGTTCATTGATGCGCCCGCGGCCGCGCCGCTGGCGGAGCGGGACTTCTCCGCCAATCCGGCCGCGCTGGCCGAGCTGAAGGATGACGAAGCCCGCACGCCGTTTGACCTCGTCAACGGCCCGCTGATGCGCGCGACGCTGGTCCGGCTGTCGCCGTCGGAGCATGTGCTGGTGTTCACGGCGCATCACATCGTCTGCGACGGCTGGTCGACCAATGTCATTCTTGATGAAATGGCGCAGGTCTACCAGGCGCGGCGCACGGGCCGCCAGGCCGATCTGCCCGCGCCGCTGCCATTCCGCAGCTATGCGCTGGAGCAGACCACGGCTGTGAACCCGGCGACCCGCGACTGGTGGATGGCGCAGTTCCGCGCCCTGCCGCCGGATGCCGACCTGCCGGCCGACCGCCCCCGTGGCGACGTGAAGGACTGGTCTGGCGACACCTATTGCGCCCACATACCGGGCGACCTGCTCAGGCAGGTGAAGCAGGCCGGCGCGAAACAGGGCGCCACCCTGTTCTCGACCCTTGCGGCGGCGTTCAATGTGGTGCTGTGGCGGCTCACCGGCGAAACCGATCAGGTGATGGCCATCCCAACCGCGGGCCAGAGCCTGACGGAGGGCGGGCCGCTGGTCGGCCATTGCGTCAACTTCCTGCCATTGCGCGCCCGGATCGATCCTGAGGAGCCGGTCTCCGCCCTGCTCAAGACCGTGCAGAAAGCGATGCTCGATATGAACGAGCATCAGGACTACACCTTCGGCGCGCTGGTGCGGGAGCTGGGCGTCGCCCGCAATCCCTCCCGCCTGCCGCTGACCCAGGTGCAGTTCAACCTGGAGCGCGTTGGCGAAGGGCTGGATTTTGGCGAGGTGACGGCCAGCGTCGCCACCAACGCCAAGGCGTTTGTCAATTTCGACATCTTCCTCAACATCATTGAGGGCGCCGATGGCTTGCGGCTGGCCTGCGACTACAGCACCGGGCTGTATGACGCGACGACCATCGCCCGCTGGATCGGTCACTTCGAGCAGGCGCTGCGCGCCATCGTCGCTGACGCGGCCCAGCCGGCGAAAGCCCTGCGCCTGATGGACGCCGCAACGGTTGATCAACTGGTCAATGGCCTGAACGCCACCGCGCGCGACGGTCTCGACCTGCGGCCGGTTCCCCTGCAGGTGGCGGACATGGCGGCCCGCCATCCGGACGCCATCGCCCTGATCTGGCGCGACCAGATCATGACCTATGGCCAGCTCGACGCCGCGACTGGCGCGCTGGCGGCGCGCGTTGCCGCCGTCGCGCCTGGCGGCGGCGGCCGGGTTGGCGTGCTGGTGGAGCGCTCGCCGGCCATGGTGGTGGCCATGCTTGCCGCCATGCGGGCCGGCCACGCCTTCACGCCGCTTGATCCGGCGCATCCGGAAACCCGGTTGCAGCAGGTGGTCGACGCCGCGCGCATCTGCGCCCTGGTCTGTGATGACCCGGCGCGGGCCAGCATCGCCGGCGGCGCGCCGCTGGTGGACGTGCGGGCCGGCGCGGCCCCGGACGCCAGCGCGGCGCAGCTGCCGGATTGCGCTGATGCGTCCGCCGCCTACGTCATCTTTACCTCCGGTTCGACCGGGACGCCGAAAGGCGTGGAGATCGGCCACGCGGCGCTCGCCAACCTGTTGTGGTCATTCGCGGAGCGCCCGGGGTTCACGGCGGCGGATTCGATGCTGGCGGTGACCACCACCACCTTCGATATCGCCATGCTTGAGCTGTTCATGCCGCTGGTGACGGGCGGGCGGGTGATCATCGCCGACCGCCAGGCGGTGCAGGACGGTTTCGCCCTGGCGCGGCTGATCGCCGAGAAGCGGCCGAGCCATATCCAGGCGACGCCGTCGCTGTGGCGCATGCTGTCCGAGGCCGGTTTCCAGCCATGGCCCGGTCTGACCATGCTGTGCGGCGGCGAGCCATTGCCGCGCGATCTCGCCCGGGAGCTGTCGGGCGGCGCCGGCGCGCTCTGGAACGTCTATGGTCCGACGGAGACGACGATCTGGTCGAGCGCCGGCGAGGTCCGGCCGGATGATGATCCCATCACCATCGGCGCGCCGGTGCTCAACACCGGGCTGTATGTCATCGACGCCAGCGGCCAGCTGGCGCTGCCTGGCGCGGCGGGCGAACTGGCGATCGGCGGACTTGGCCTCGCCAATGGCTATTTCGGCCAGCCGGACCTGACCGCCGCCGCCTTCCGTCCGCATACGCTCGAAGACGGCGCGTCGCGGCGCCTGTACTTCACCGGCGACATGGCGCGGCGCCTGCCCGACGGGCGCATCCAGCACCTCGGCCGTCGCGATTTGCAGATCAAGCTGCGCGGCTTCCGCATCGAGCTGGAGGATATCGAAAGCGCCCTGCGGGCCATCCCTGGCGTCGCCGACGCGGCGGCTGGCGTGGTGGGGGTGGAGCCGGAGCGCCGCCTCGCCGCCTGGGTGGTGATGGCGGGGGGGCAGCCCCTCGATGAGACGATGCTGCGCGAGAAAGCCCGTCAGGCGCTGCCCGACTATATGGTTCCGGCGATCTGGAGCCGTCTCGACGCCCTGCCGCTGACGGCCAATGGCAAGCTCAACCGCAAGGCGTTGCCGCAGCCGGAGCGCGTGGCGGCAAAACCGGCGGCCCGGGTTGTCGCGCCGCCGCAGAACGCGACGCAGAAACTGCTGTGCGGGGTCTGGTCGGAAGTGCTCGGCGGCGAAGCCGTCGGCATTGACGCCGACATCCTCGATCTGGGGGCGGATTCGATCCAGATCTTCCAGATTGTCGCCCGCGCCCGCCGCGCTGGCGTCAATCTGGCCGCCAGGGACGTGCTGCGCTGCCGCACCATCGCCGCGCTCGCGGAAGCCATCGACACAACGCCCGGCGACATGGCGGCGGCGCCAGCGGGTCCGCTGCCCCGCCTCGCCGATTTCCGCCGGAGGTGATCCAATGAACATGAGCCATCAGGGGAGCGCCGCCTTGAGCCTGCCTGAGCCACTCGAATTCGGAGCGACCTGCGCCCAGTCCTATTACTGGCGTCGGGCCCAGCGACATCCGGGCGACCCGTGCCTCAACATCGCCGCGCGGTGGCGCCTGGAAGGGCCGGTATCGGTTGCGCTGATGGAGCGCGCCTGGCAACAGGTGGTCGACCGTCACGAGGCGCTGCGCACGGCGTTCGTCGAGCGGGAGGGGCAGCTGGTGCAGCGCGTGCTTCCCCATGCGCAATTCCGCATCCGGCATGTCGACCTGCGTGGAGCCCCCCCGTCGGAGCAGGAGGCGTTGAGCGAGCGGCTGGGGCGGGAGGAAGCGGCCATGCCCTTCGACCCGTTCGAGCCGCCCCTGCTCCGGATAACGGTGTTGCAGCAGGCGGACGACAGGGCCCATATGCTGCTGACCACGCATCATCTCGCGGGCGACTGCTGGGCCAACCTGACGCTGGTGCGGGAGTTCGCCGCCATTTGCGACGCCCTGTCGCTGGGGGCGACGCCGCAACTGCCCGATGCGCCGATGCAGTTTGGCGACTTCGCCTCGTGGCAGAACGCCTGGCTGGAAGCTGGCGGCGCGGCGGTGGCGGAGCAGTACTGGCTGAAGCAGCTGGACGGTCTGTCGAACTTCATGGTTCCGACAGACCGCGCGCCGCCGGCCAATCCGACCCGGCGCGGCGACATCTTCGGCATGATGGTGCCGGCTGACGTCGCGGAGGCGACCCTGACCACGGCGCGGGCCCGGGGCGCGACCTTCTTCGCCTTTGGCCTCGCGACCTTCGCCGCCCTGCTGCACCGCTGGAGCGGACACCAGGATATTCTGGTCACGACCCAGATCGCCGGGCGCGATGAGCTGGAGCTCGAAACTGTCGTCGGCCCGTTCATCAATACGCTGGCGCTGCGCATGGCCTGCGCGCCGGAAACCCGCTTCTGCGACCTGCTGGACCAGACGCTGGCGACGGTTGGCGAGGCGCTGGAGAATGGCGTCCTGCCATTCGAGAAACTGGCGGACCGCATCACCCTGCCAGCCAGCGACCGCCGCGGCGCCCTGCATGGCGTCAATTTCCAGGTTCTGAACAGCGCATTCCTCAAGGACACCCGCGCCGGCGCCATGGCGCTCCGGGGCTTCCCCAGCCTGTCGCCAGGGGCCAAGCGCGATCTCGACGTCTATCTGGTGGAGCGGGAGGTCGGCTGGCGCGCCCAGTGTGAATACGATCCGGACCTGTTCGACGAGGCGACCGTCGCCTGGGTGGTGCGGTCATTCGTCGAATTGCTGGCGGCTGTCAGCGCCGATCCGGCGCGGAAGCTGGCCGATCTGCCGTTTTCCCTGCCGGGAGGGGCGCAGGGCGCCGGGGAGATGGCGCCCCGGGTTGCGTCCGCCAGATCTGTCAGGGTCGAGGTCATGGACGCCAGTGCGCCATCCGGGCCGGCGGTGGACAACAGCGCGCGGGCGGAGCGTCTGAAGCAGTTGTGGCGCGAGGCCGTGCGCAGCGATAACCCGCCGCCGGGCGCCAGTTTCTTCGAGCTGGGCGGCGATTCCATGCGGGCAGCCCGTCTGGTGGCGCGCATCCACGACGCCTTCGGGCAACGCGTCGGCCTGGCGCGGTTCTTCCAGAAGCCGACCCTCGCGGGTCTGGCGGAGCGGCTTGGCGTCGAACTCGACAGTGCGCCGGCGCCGGTGATGGAGGAAGATGATGAGGACTGGCGCATCATGGAGGTCAGTCCCCGCGGCTCCAGGACGCCGGTCATCGGCATCAACAGCGTGGAGACCCTCTTCGCCCTGGCCCGTGAGTTTGGCGAGGACCGGCACATTTTTGGCGTGCGGCTGTTCGAGCCAGGCAGGCCCCATGGCATTGCTGGCAAGACCTTTCCCGAAATCGCCGCCGCTTACATCGAGGTGATCCGGCAGGTCGAGCCAAAGGGGCCTTACATCCTGTTCGGCCTCTGCGTCCATGGCGTGCTGGCCCTCGAGATCGCGCGACAGCTGCGCGAGGCCGGGGACGAGGTCGAAATGGTGTGCGTCGTCAACGCATGGCATCCAGGTTACGCCCGGCGACTGAACTTTCTGAACCGGCAACTGGTGCGGCTGAACGACGTTTCGTGGAATCTGCGGCGGGTGTTCAGGCGGGAAAAGACCTTTGTGGAGTTTCTTGGCAACTATCGTCTGGCGCGCAGCACCGGGGTGCTGCAACTGGCCGCCCGCCTGGGCCTGATCGACAGGGAGCCGACGCGCACGGGCTCCGAATTCAATGACGATTTCCTGCTGACCCTGATGCAGGCGCGCGACGCTTGCGAGCCGCGCGGCGTCAGGGGCCCGGTGATGCAGTTCCTCGGCCCTGATACGCCGAAGTGGCCTGGCATTGATCGCACGCTGGGGTGGAAGTCGGTCATTGATGGGCCCATCCAGGTTCACCACATGCCGCCCGCAAAACCTGGTCCCGATGATCCAGGCGCCGCCTGCATCGTGACGCACTTCGGGCGCATGATCGCGGCAGGGCGCGCACAGGGGTAGAGCATGCCTGGCAATGGCCCATTCAGCGGCGGCGTCACCCGGAGGGCCGTGGTTGCGGCAACCGTGGCCGTCGGCATTGCCGGCGTCGCCATGGCGATGGCGGCGCCGTTGCAGGTCAAGGAATATGCGCGCGCGCTCTGGTTCATGGGAGCGCCGCGCCCGGCGCCGGACGGGCCGTTCGCGGTCGGCCGTCGTGAGGTTGCCCTGACGTTGCCGTCCTGGGGCCGCGTGACCGTGGTTCTCTGGTATCCTGCGGCGGCCTCCCAGGCAGGGTCTATCGACCGGGCGTGGCTTCGCCTCCGCAATCCGACATCCGCGCCCTTCTCGGAAAATGCGCCCTGGGCGGAGGCGCAGCGGCCGTTTCCGCTGATCGTTCATTTTCCATCATGGTTCGGGCGCGCGCCCGAAACCTCCTTCAATCTGGCGGAACTGGCCAGCCACGGCTACGTGGTGGCGGCGCTGGATGACATTATTCACCTGAACAGGCGGGAGGGCGTTGCCGGCAAGCTCCAGACGGCGTCATTCGACGTCACGTCGCCCGCAGCGTTCAGGGCGTCCCAGGCTCCGGCGGCGCAGCGGGCTGGTCTCGAGGCGCGCTTTGGCCAGGATGTGCTCGACGCGCTGCTGGCGCATCCGTTGACCGGATCGCATATCGACGCGAACCGCATCGGCGCGTCGGGTTTTTCATTCGGCGGCGCCGCGGCCCTGGAGCTCAGTCTCGCCGATCCGCGCATCCGCGCCGTGGCCAACCTCGATGGCCTGGTTCTGGGCGAGGCCGCGCGCGTTGGCGTGCTGGCGCCTTATCTCTTCCTGTCTGCGGATATCGAGCCGCCGACCGCCGGGGAGCTGAACCAGCCTGATCTCGCGGCCCGGTTCGACCGCATGCTGGACGGCGAGGTTCTGGCGTTTCAGAAACGGCAGGCTGCCAAGCCGGATAATTTCACGTTCTTCATCAAGGAAACCAGTCATCTGGACTTTACGGATCGTCTGCTGATGCCGGCTTTTGCCCAGACGTTCCATCCCTCCAGGCGCGACCGTTCCGAAATCTGGCGCCAGATCAATGGGCGGCTGCTGGCTTTCTTCGACCGTTATGTCGCGGCCCAGCCTGAGGCGCCAGGCAAGGCGCCTTCCGGCGCCCAGCTCCTGAAACGGAGCTCGTTGCCTGACAACGGCGCGGCGAAGGCGCCGAGAATGCCGTCCGCCGGCGCGAAGTGAACAAGCTGCCATTGTGAGGGCGCTTCGGGCTGCCCGGCCAGCCGCAGCAGCCGTGGCGGAGCGTCTGGCGCCAGCGTGACATCGAAGGCGTCGAGCGGCTGCGCCAGGCCCAGCCCCAGCGCCTTGATCACCGCTTCCTTGCGCGTCCAGCAGCGATAGAAGCCCTGCAGCCAGTCCTGCGGCGACAGGCGCGACAGTTCGGCCTGTTCCGCCAGCGAGAAGGAGTGGCGCGCCACCTCCTGCTCCACGGGCCGCACCTGCTCCACATCGACGCCGATGGGGCAACGCCAGCCGATGGCGAGGGCCCCAAGGTCCGCTGTATGACTGAGATTGAAGAAGGGCGCGCCGGCGCCGGCCAACTCCGGCTTTCCCCAGGCGTTGTTGACGAAGACAAGGTCTGCTGGAGGGCGGCCGAGCGTCTCCCCCAGGATGCGGCGCATGGCGCCATGCGCGACGATGTAACGGTCGCGATGCAGGTCATATACGAACCGCGCGGCGCGCTCCCGCTCGTCCGCTGACAGCAGGCTGGCGAGCATGTCGCGCGCATGCGCCGTGGCCTGAAGGCTGAATAGCCAGATGGAGACGCCGCGCCGGGAAGCGGGTTGGTCCAACGTCACTGTGCGCTCCATGATGCATCGCCGTCAGGCGCGATAACATAGCCGCGTTGTGCGCTGTCCTCAAAGCGCCGGCATCTGGCAGGCGCCAGCCGCCGCGCCTCCCGGCCGCATGACCGAAACGCCATCGGTCATAGGGGCGGTATCCCTCCTTTTTGCCCTCACGTCGTACTTACTCCCCGTTTTGATATGTGCCGGAAATCAGAAGCCCCATGGTACTTCAGGGCGATCCGCAGCAGATCCCGGATCGTCTGGAGCGCGGAATGCAGGTAGACGTCGATTTTTCGCTGGCGCTGAACGATCGCACCGGGAAGCTGTTTCTGGGGCGGGATATTATGGCCGCGCTGGGCGGCAAGGTCGGCGTCGTGCATTACGGGCGTCTGCGCGCCTGCCCCGCCAATAATTTCATCCGGCGCCTGGCCGGACGGCTAACCCATGAGGAAACGCTGGCGCGCGTGTTCCGGCCTGCGCTGCTGGCGCCGTTGCCGGCGGTGCGCGATCCGCATCCGACATTGCATCTTGACCCGCTCAGCGTCGTTCGCCACCGCCTTGAGCGCCAGGACATCGTGCTCTGTCACGACGTCGGTCCAGTCACCCATCCCCAGTACTACGCGCCGAATGTCGACAGGCTGTATGCCCATGCATATGGGCTCATCCAGCGGGCGCGCCCTCACATGGTGTTCGTCAGCAAAACGTCGCAACAGGAGTTTCACCGCCTGTACGGTGAGGACTATGCGTCATCCCAGGTAATCTACATTCCGACCCGTCCCGGGGTGCAGGCCGGACCCGAACGGCAGCCCGCGGGCATTGCGGCCCCGTTTCTCCTGACGGTAGGCAGCGTTGGCGATCGCAAGAACCAGGTTCGCTGCATTGAGGCTTTCGCAGCCAGTGGTCTTGCCAGCAAAGGCTGGCGCTATGTCCTGATTGGGGGCGACGAGCCTGGAGCCGAAGCGGCCCGCCAGCTGGCGGAGCGCACGCCAGGCGTCATGGCGCCTGGATACGGGACGGACGCTGAACTGCGCTGGCTGTATCGCCACGCCGCGGGGTTCGTCCTGATGAGCCTCATGGAAGGGTTTGGCATGCCTGTCATCGAGGCAACGGAGTATGGCTTGCCGTGCCTCGTCTCCGCCTCGAGCATACTGACCGAAATCGGCGGCGCGACCATGTTGCAGGCCGATCCGCTCGATCCGGCGTCGATTGCAGCAGGCATGCAGGCGATTGCCGGAATGTCAGCAGAAGAGCGGGCGCTGCGCCACGCAGGCGCGGCAGAGCATATGAAAAACTTCGGGCAGGCTGCCATTTTCGAGCGTTGGCGGACCCTCATTGGCAGCGTTGCCCGCCAGGGCGCGTGACCAATGCGCTTTCATGTCGCCTGGAGCGCTTTCTGGGCCAGACAGCGTCGTAAAGGCGATCAGAACGCGCTCAAGACACGGAAAACTGAAGCAATTCCCATCCATATTGGTCGGAAGCGCCTCAATGCACGCAGGGGTTATGATGGAACACAAGTGTTTCTCATGGAGCGTCGACAATGTTGCGCCCATGGTTCAGGCGCCGTGGGCATGATGGCGGGCGCGCCCCTGGCAACTATCGCCATCTGCACGCACGACCGCTCCGGGAGCGTGGCGGCGTGTCTGGCTTCGCTCGCAGCCCAGGCGGCGCAGGCCGGGTTTCCGGTTCTGCTGGTGGACAGCGCCTCGTCCCCGGCTGAAGCCGAAGCGCTCCGGGCGATAGCGTCAGCCTCGGGGGCCGAACTGGTCCGCTGTGCTGAGGCGGGATTGTCGCGGGCGCGGAACCTCGCCGCGTCGCAGGCGCAGGGCCAATGGATTGTCTATGTCGATGATGACATCCTCGCTTTCCCCGACTGGGCGGAGGAGCTGGCGGCCTGCCTGCGCGCCGCGCCTGACGATGTCGTGGCGATTGGCGGTCAGGTGCGGGCGCTCTGGCCCATGGACGTCAGGCACGGTCACATCGGTCAACGCTGGAAACAGCTGTTGTCATGCACCGATCAGCCTGGATCGGGGCCCGTGCCGGGCTTCAACGTATTTGGCGCCAATCTCGCGGTCCGGCGCGCGGCGTTGCAGGCGGTTGGCGGTTTTCCAACGCGACTTGGCAGGATCGGCAAGCGCCTGATAAGCGGCGAGGAATCGTTCGTGATCGAGCGCCTGCGCCAGGAAGGGCTGCGCGTGCGCTATGATGCGCGGTTTGGCGTTGACCATTGCATTTCCCCGGAACGCATGACGGTTCCATGGGTAAGGCAGCGGGCATATTGGGAGGGCGTTTCGCGCATTCGCATCCATCAGGAGCTTGGCAAGCCTCTGCCTGCATCCCTGAACCCGGTCAAACTTGCAGCGAGCCTGCCGCTGCTGATGGGACTTGGCGCCGTCAGTCCGGAGTTCGCCATCCGCTGCGCCATGGCGTGGGGATCTCTCGCCGCCCTGCTTTCAATCGCCTGAATTACCGGCGGCGGTCGCCTGGCCGTGACGAGCGCCCTGCGCCTTGCAGAACGCGCGTCTTGCAGGGGAGGGCGCTCCGCCGTCCGCCGCCTTGATGCGCCCGCAGGCGCGGCGGCCGGGCCCGTTGAGGCGCGGGCGCGTCCTGTCCCCGGTCTGGGCAGGGCAGATGCGACGCCAGCCCGGCTCCCATTGTGGAAGCCTTCCTTTTGATCTGAACTCAGCGGCAAGACATGCTGCGCCCTGGCGCTGCCAGCCGTATGGACAGGGGCTGTCGTGCGCCAGCGCGGCCATGTCGTTGCGGAGCCATGTCTGGCGCGTCTGGCGGCGTATCGACCGATCCGGGACCATGACCGGCGCAACTGCGGGAACCACCGCGCCCTGACGCCTTGTGCATGCATGAACATTGCCGAACGGCGCCCGGAGGCGCGTGGCCTCGTCGCGATGCGTTGCATGCGGGTTATGTTGATGTGCGCAAAAGGACGTATGCGCTCGAATGTTGATTGACAGACTTGACGTCAAAAGTCGTATATTGATCGCGAATATGCCTGATTGGCGCCGCTTTTGTGTCTGGAACTTCGGTTGCCTGACAAATATTTAGGCAAAATTACGGAAAAGTCGTTATTTTTCAACTATTACGAATGCATGGCGTCAAATTTTCCAACAGCTGAAAAGCTTTGACTTGGCTATGATCACGAAAACGTGAACACCTAAAGGATAGGGCCCTGACCGTCTGGGGGTAGTGCGCGTCCTGCCGATTTGTCTGCGCGGATTCAATAGAAAGAGCGATCACCGTTTTGTTATGCGGCGGATTTCGTGCGGGCTGGATGGGGCGCGGCATGAAACGATGACTGATAACATATTCG
The DNA here is from genome assembly GCF_053543495.1 of Camelimonas sp. ID_303_24. NCBI lineage: Bacteria > Pseudomonadati > Pseudomonadota > Alphaproteobacteria > Hyphomicrobiales > Chelatococcaceae > Camelimonas > Camelimonas sp. ID_303_24. Next base: position 19,390 of record NZ_JBLLJM010000033.1, on the reverse strand, counting down.
TGATTATAAAAAATCAATCAATATAATTTGCATAACCAGATTAATTATTTATTAAAATTCTCGCGATCTCAAGATATTTCTTGTCAACCAGTGAGGGTGTATCAAATTATTCGTACTAATTCATGCTGTTTTATATCTCAGAAGCATGGCCGTTACGGCAAATTTCCTACAACTTGACAGTTGTCCTGCATGGAACAAACGGTTCCGTCGGTGCTTTCTGTTTCTGACGATGATAAAGTGCCAACACAGGCCAGATGCGCACACAGAGGGGGATGGGTATCCAGCGTCGACCTTCGGGAACTCCGGGGCGGGATGATCTCATCAATACACAAATCTTCTCATGTGCAGGCAATTCGGGGACGTGCATCCGTTCGTTGTGGGACGGGTTTCCGATGTTGGCAATTGCTGCGTGCAGTCATGCGTTCAGTCCGGGCAGTTGCTGCTTTTGGGACGGGACATCTGCGCCTGCGGTTGCTGACGCGCCTCGCGAATGAGGGTGAAGCGCGCGCATCGGGAGTATGGCGGCGACAGGAGGCAACCGTGACAGAAACTGCTGCAATGATCGACGACCGGAAGCGGCCCACCATGACGAATGGCTGGTCGCCAGCAATGCGACCCGACGCCGGGCGGCGCAATGGTTTGGCGGCCCCGCGCGGCGCTGACCTGGCGGAAGATTATGCGATGGAGCCGGCTGCGCCATGTACGGTGGTGATCGAGCCGCGGATCTTCTTCCGGGATTGTGTGCTGGCTTCGCTCGAGAATGTCGCGCCGGCAACCCGCTTTCTGGCCTTTGGGTCGGTTGAGGAATGGGCTGGCAGCGATGCCGTGCTGGCGACAGACCTCGTGGTTTTGTGGCGCGCGGCGGACGAGGCGTCCTCGGGCGGCATTGAGGATATCGCCAGGCAGGTCGCGGCGGTTCGCCAGGCCTCGCCGGATGCGCCCCTGGCCCTGATGTCAAATCATGAAGATCTGGATTTCGTTCAGAAAGTCATGGATGTCGGCGCCAATGCCTTCATTCCCACCAGCCTCGGCCTGAAGGCCACCATCAGGGTGTTTGACCTGGTGCGGGCCGGCGGCGCCTTTATTCCGGCCTCCTGCCTTGCCTCGGCGGCGCGTCCGCAGGCAGCGCAGGCGCCCGGCTCGGCGGAGCTGGCTGGCCTCTTCTCGCCAAAGCAGCTCGCGGTTGCCCGCGCATTGCGCAAGGGCATGCCGAACAAGCTGATCGCCTATGAACTCAACATGTGTGAGAGCACGGTCAAGGTGCATGTCCGCACAATCATGAAGAAGCTCAAGGCGCGCAACCGGACTGAAGTGGCGTTCCTGACCCAGAGCCTGGGCGCGACCACCTGACGGATACGCCGGTCGGGCATGCCGGATGGGCGCGTCTGACCGGCTGGGAGCCTGTGTCCGGATCTGACGGCGGGCTGTGTCTTTTCTCGCACGCATACCGGCGCGCATACAGGAAAACTGTCCTGAAGCGGACCAGGCGGAATGCTTCCGTGCTCTGGAATGTCCCGGGACGCGCCGGTCTGCGAGCTCTCGGCAATCTTTGGGGGGATATCTATGGCGGCGCTATCATCCGTTGCGCGCATTTCATTGTGCCGCACCAGCGTCGGCGGATTCATCGGCCAGTTGCCTGGCGCCCGCGCCGCCTATGGTCGCTGGGCGTTGCACCGGCGGGACGTCGGCGGCATGTTCAGCGGCTGTTACGATTCCTGGGATGAGGCGATGGAAGCCATCCCGCCCGGCCGGCTGGCGGGTTGGGACAATGACGCGGCCGCCGCGATATTTGACGGTCCGCTGTCGCGACAGCCCAGCGTTTACGCCGCGATTTTCTGGTTGTCGCAGCTGTTGCGGCCGGGCGACCGGGTTGTTGACCTTGGCGGCGGCGCCGCCATCACGCAGCGGATATATGCGGCGCGCGCCCCCCTGCCGGAGCGGACCAGCTGGACTGTCGTGGAAACGCCAGCGGTGGCGCGTTTCGGCGCCAGCCTGGTTGAAGCGGGCGAATTGCGCGACGTGACTTTTGTCGATGATCTCGACGCGGCGGGGCCGTGTGACGTGTTCTTCTCCGCCGGGGCCATGCAATACATGGCTGACGGTCTTGGCAGGCTGGAAAGTGCGCTGGCGAAGCGGCCCAGGGCCGTCGTGCTGAACAAGCTGTCGTTGTCAGATGACGCGAGCTACTGGACCTTGCAGAACTTTGGGCCTGCCGTCTGTCCATATCGCGTGTGGCGCAGGGAGGACTTTATCGCGGCGGTTACAGGTCACGGTTATGCCCTGGTGGACGCCTGGGACGTTCCCGAACTGTCCTGCGACATCCCTTTCCATCCGCAGCTTTGCGTGCCGTCATTTTCCGGTCTGACTTTCGTCCGGGCGGATGCGGCGACCTTCTGAGGGAGCCGGCGAGGACGGCGGGCTTCTGTTGACGGAGCCGGCGCGGGTTCTTGCCGGGCGCAGCTGATGCGCGCGCCCGGCCCGCCAGCGCGGATACAAGCCCAGGCGCCTTGAGGTCCGGAGCCTCGGGGTTGCGGATCAGGGCCTTCCGGCGCCGCCGGGGAGGCGGCGCAACAGTCCGGTCATCAGGGCCGCCATGCCGACGCCAGCCCATGCGCCAAGGCAACTCCCCAAAAAATCCGCCATACCGGGCGTCCGCCCGGGCACCAGGGCCTGGCTGATCTCCAACGCGCCAGCAAGGGCCATCAGCACGCCAGCCAGATACAGGCGCGCGCGGGGCTGTTCCACGGCCAGGCCAATGCATGCGGCGGTGAGGAAATAGGCGAGGAAATGTTCGCCCTGCTTGGGCAGCGGCGTGCGGGTTTGCATGTCGCCAGGAATCAGCGACAGCCCGACAATCAGACAAATTGCCAGAACGCCGCCAGCACGCGCCGCGATCCGGACGAGCGCCAGGGCGCGCGCCCCGTTGAAGCTGATTTGACGTATGGGAAGATGCGGCGCTCGCGGCCGGTCCATTTCACGCACTGATCGATCCGTTTCATGACGCCCGGCGGGACAGTGACGCCAGGCAGGGCGAGACTGAAGATGACGGTGGTTCATGCGCCGTCGAGGAACAGGCCCTGCGTGCGAAACGCCACTTCTGTCCGGTTTTTTACCTTCAGCTTCTTGATGATATTGCGGACATGAACCTTGACCGTGCTTTCGCTCATGTTCAGCTCCACCGCGATCACCTTGTTTGGCTGGCCCTTGCGCATCGCGCGGGCGACCTCCAGCTCCCGGGGGGAGAACAGGTTCAGCAGTTGCTTGTCGGAAGGGCCGGCGTCGTGGGGGCGGCCGGCGGCCAGAAGGTTGGCGGGCACATAGACGCCTCCGGCGCGTATGAGCTTGAGCGCATGCACCGTGACTTCCAGGGAAACGCCTGGTGAAAGGTAGCCCCGGGCGCCAAGACGGATGATCTCGCTGGCCTGGTGGGGATCGTCATGGGCCGCGAAAACCGCGAACGGCAGGTCAGGCGCAACTTCGCGGGCCGCGGCGATCTGCGGCGACAGCTGGTCTGACAGGGAGGCTCCGGGAGGGACGCTGCTGCAAAACAGGATCAGGGAGGTCGCGTGGGGCGCGCCTTCCAGCGCCCATGTGGCGACGTCCGGATAAGTCTCGATGGGCGTGGCGGGGTCGAACGCCGTCAGGGAAAGGGCAATGCACTCGCGCACCAGCGCGCGGGGTTCGATCAGCACTGTCATGCCATCGCCATGCCCCCTGTTTTCCGTCGCGGCGCCATTGGCGCCAGGCCGGTCCACGGTTCCCAGGACGCCATAAGGAATCATTGGCGTGCTCCGGCGGGCGCGCCCGGGCCGCGACGCGGGCGGTTGGCTCGCGCCAGTTGCAGGTCGCGCCGGATGGCGCGGTTGAGCAGGACGCAGAACATGCGCGACTCCTGGGAGACCCGTGGTTGACCAGTGCGGGAGAGCTGCGACGACGCAGCCGCCCGGTCCGTTATGTTCAATGGCCAGGTGGACGAAGTCACCGCGCCAAAACGGGCAGACGCTCCTATCCCTTTGGTCAGTCTGACGCGACGTCGTCTCATCAGAAGTTGCGAAGCCGCCGCATGGGGTTGGGGAAACCCCCGCGGAGACTGGTCATGTCAAAGCTTGCGCCCCCTGTGCGCCTGGCGAAAGGCGTCGCCCGCCGCTGACGCGCCCTGGTCCATCAACCGCCTACCTCGTTTGGGCGTGTTTGGCGTGGAAGGGGGTGAACCTAGAATTTGCCGGCGCCGATTGACCTGGTCGGAGGGCTGGCTCACCCACGCCAGCCGTGACGGGATCACGCATATGGGTGATGGACGATGTCATGGCTGCAGACCGCAGAAACATTCCCGCTGTTGTCCCCGAGTCTGGCGGCCGGGAGCAGGCCCGTGCGCCAGGCAGGCGTGAGTTCCTGGAATTGCGTGAAATTGGCGCGCTGCTGCGCCGCTATGGACCGCTGGTCGGCGGCGCTGCGTTCGCGGGGCTGATCCTCGGCGCCATATGGGCGTTGATGACGCCCGCCGCCTACACGGCGACCGCCCAGCTGGTGATTGATCCGAAGGCGGTGCAGCTTTCCCGTGAAGAGGCGCGGGAGCAGTCGGGCTCGATTGAGGCGGCGCAGGTTGAAAGCCAGATGGCGGTGATGCGCTCGGACCGCATTGCGGAACTCGTCATCAACCGGCTCAATCTGACAAAGGAGCCGATGTTCGCCGGCGCGGTGCGTGGCATTGAATCGCCCACGGTGGCGACGCAGGTGGCGATTCGCGTTTTCGCGCCGAAACTCGACGTGCGCCGTCAGGGCCTGTCATACGTCATTGACGTTTCATTCACGGGCCCCGAGCCGGTCCTCGCCGCGAAAATCGCCAATGCGGTCGCGGAAGCCTATGTGGATGACGCCCGGGATGCCCGCACCGCAGCCGCCCGCGTTGGCTCGGAATGGCTGGAGCGCCGCGTCGCCCAATTGCGCCAGAACATGAACGAAGCGGCGCTGGCCCTGCAGGAGTTCAAGGCCGGCCGCGACTACCGCATCTATCGCCGCCAGCCGCAGGGACAGAATCAGGCGCCAGGAGCGCAAGGTCCCGGCGACGCGCGGGCGGAGCAGAACGTGCGATTTGATCGCAACACCCTGGATGAGCTTGAGACGACGGCGCAATCCTACCGGAAGATCTATGAAACCGCCCTTCAGGGCTATGCGGAGGCGGTGCAGCGCCAGTCCAACCCGCTGATCGAGACGCGCATGCTCACGCCGGCGACGAAGCCGCTGGGCAAGAGCCATCCGCGCACCAAGCTGATCATGGCGCTGGGCATGCTCATGGGCCTGCTCGGCGGCGTGGGAGCGGCGGTGCTGCACTGGAACCTCGACTCCAGCCTGCGCTCGACAGCAGCGGCGCGCGAGGCGCTACTGGCGCCTTGTCTTGGCCTGTTGCCCATGCAGTGGCGCCCGGCCCTGCGCCGGAGCTGGCTGATGGGCCGCAGCTGGCGGGCGCGCCTGCGCTTCCTGCTGCTGCGCCTGATCAGCCGTCGCCGTTCGCAGGCGATCACCCTGTTTCGCAAATGGGACTTCGTCAGGCCTGATCCTTTCCAGCAGGCGATGGCCAATGTCATGACCCTGATGGCGACGCTGGAGCGGCATGAGAATGTGCGGGTGATCGGCGTCACCTCGGCGCGGCGCGGCGAGGGCAAAAGCACGATCGCCAGCAATCTGGCCTGCCTGCTGGCGGGATCAGGTTTCCGGATTCTGCTGATCGACGCGGATTTCCGGCGCGGCGCCATCAGCCGGGCCGCCGGCTTCAGCGACAGCGGCAATGGCCTGGCTCATGTCCTTCTGGGGCGGGCGCACGTGCGCGACAGCGTGGTCATGGCGCCCAACTCTGGCGTGGCGCTGTTGCCGGCGGAGGCCAGCGCCGGCGCCACGTTCGACGCCCTGCTGGGATCAGGCGCCATGTCGCGTTGTCTGGAAGATGCGCTCGCAGGGCATGATCTGGTGATTGTCGATCTGCCGTCGATGGAGGAAAGCCCCGGCGCCATGGCCGTGGCGCCGCTGCTCAGCGGCCTGCTGATGGTGGTGCAGTGGGGAAGCACGCCAGCGGATGTGGCGGCGAACGCGGTGGAGGAATTGCGCGACGCCGGCGGCCGCATTATCGGCTCGATCCTCAACAAGGCGGCCGCCTGAGCTGCGACTGCCAGGGAGCGGCCAGCACTGTCTGGCGTGGCCTCCCTTGTGCGTCCGTGCAACCTGGGCATCCAGGCAGGGCCGCCAGACGTCGCTGACCGGCCGGCCGCTGCGATCCGGATGGCGCGCTGGCGCTGCCCTGGCGGCGAGGGGATCGGGCGTCCCGCCGCCTGCAAATAAGTCCAATCCTTGTCCAGCCTGGCATCGGGCGGCGTCATGCCGGATGCCGTTTGGCCTCACCCTCGGGAAGCGCATTCCGGACGGGCGTGGCGTGTCCGCAAGGACGCGTCAGGCTGATATGGCGCCTGCGGGTCCTGGATGCGCCAGCGCCCTCGCGACCCGGCCTGATTTCCGTTTCAGCAAGGCGCGGGCTCCGGGTCAGGGATGACAGCTCCTGCTCCTGCCCGCGCGTTCCGGGCCGCGCCCGAAACCGGGCCGCCTGACGCGCGGCGGGCCAGGGGCTTCGGGAGCGAACGCCAGGGCAGGCGCAGGGCGCTCCAGTTCCTCTTGCAATCAGTCCGCAACGACGCTGCCCGCCACGGGTGTGGCGGGCAGGCAGGGCGGGCGTGGCGATGGGGTGAGATGGGCGAAGGCGCCGTGGCGTCACGCGATGCGCCGCCGAACGGGGGAGATGTTGCCGCCGTATGGCGCCCCCTGCATGCGCAGTCTGGAAGCGCGGCGCAAACTCCATTCGTGAGGCTTGAGTTTGCGCCAGTCAGGCGTCGTTGCGCAAAATGGCCGCGTCCCTCAGTTGAGCGCCACGGGCGCCCGCTCCGGGCGGTTGGCGGCCCTTGCAGGCGCGGCGGGTGAACCATAGGTCGCCGCCGCCGCTGCCGCAGGGTCGCGTTGCGGAGGCGAGGGCATGGTGACCTTGACCATGTCGCCAGGGCCGACGGGCGTGCTTTCCGTCGCGACGACGGTTTCTCCGGGCGTCGCGGCGCGGACCAGGGTGAAGATCAGTCCCTGCCGCATGGCGTCGCGCCGCGCGCCGCTGGCGCCGCCGGTCATGGCTTCCTGCAGCAGGTCCTCATTGACCACGCGCCGGTTTGCCAGCTCCCGCAGGCGCTGGTCGGCTTCGCGCAGTTCAACGGCGATTTCACCCTCGCGCTTGCTACGCAGTTCGACCAGGCTGATTTCCGCGCGCGACACTTCTTGCCTGGCGCGCAGAATGCTGGTTTCCAGCCGCAGCCTGTCGCCTTGCAATTGCGCCATGGTGCGCTCCAGGGCGAACTGGCGCGGCGCGGCGGCAAGCCCCTTGCCGACGAGGCTGGCGACGCCCTCCAGCTCCTTCTGCACCAGCTGGGTCTGCCGGGCCTCGGTGTCGAGCTGCGCGGCCAGCGATTCCCCTTCTTTCTCCAGGAATGACTTGAGACTTTTCAGGGCGTTCGTCTGGGTGCGAAAGGCGTCGCGCCGGGTCGTGAAGATCAGCGTTTCCTGCTCAAAGGCGTCGCGCGCCCGGGAGCCTTCCTGCGCCAGCTCGGGCGGCATGGCGAAGGAGTCGGCCTCGGCCGCTTCCGCCTTCAGCCGCGCCTGGCGCATCAGCAGCGCGGTGCGGGCCAGGTTGAGGTTTTCGAGTTCGCCGCGCGCCGAGATGGCTTCCCGTTGCCGGGCGTTGAAGTCGATCGAGCGCACCTCGCCGCCAGCAAGGGCCAGGGCCTGAAGCACCGTGAGGTCCGGACGGAAGGGGAACTCGCCAGGCTTCATGACGTCGCCTGTGATGTAGAACGGCCTGTACTGCATGACTTCGACCGTGGTGTCGGGCTTTTGCACCAGCTGCATGCGGTTGCGCAACGCCTCGCCGACCGCATTGGCCACGGCGGATGGCGTGAGGCCGCCGGCGTCGATTTCGCCCACCAGCGGCAGGGACACCTTGCCGTTGGCGCCGACGAGAAACTCGTCGTTCAGGCCTTCCCACTCGACAATCTTGTCCTGGGCCGGGCGCCATTCGTACACCTTCACGCGAAGGCGGTCCTGCGGTCCCAGCAGATAGTCGGCCGCCAGGGCCGGCGAGGCGGCGAAAGCCGTGGCCTGAAGCAGGCCGGCGATCGCCAGGGTGGAACAGATGGCGCGCCGTTTCATGAGCATGTGTCCTGAAGCTGGAGGGTATGTCGGGGGGCGGCCTGGTCGCGGCGGTTGCCCCATGGCGCCGGCAGGGGGCGCAGCGTCTCAATGTGTATGCCGGTGCTGTCCGGCGCAGGCGTCAGCGGGTTCGCGTCAGGATGCGCCGGGCCTGGCGCCTGGAGCATGATCTGGCGGGACAGGCGGGACAAAGGTCGCCGCTGCGCCTGGCGGTGCGGCGTTCCGGCGGCCAGCCGCTGCGGCTTGATCATGGCGAATATGACAGTGTCCTGCATGTGCGAAACCCGGTCTGGAGCCTCCGGACGCCCGCGCCGCGCCTCCCGTCCCGCCGCGTGCGTTCAGGCGGCTTTCGCCGGCGACTGGCGCTCCGGCATAACGCTGCGGCGCGTGGGCGCCCGGATTGCTCTCAAAGTGCGCACGGCCGGTCACCGGGCCGAGTACCGAAATGGGTCCGGACGAGGCGCCAACCGACGCTGGCAAGGCGCAAAAGTTGTATGCCCGGGCGGCAGACCCCGCTTTTGGATGAGTTTGGGCAATGCGCCGTCATCCCGATAGTTCGGGGACCCGCGCCGGCAAGCGCGGGCCGGATCACCGGGCGTTTGCGAAGGCTTCCGCGATCCGTGATGTGGACCAGAACCGGATTCTCCGGGTCCTGACGGGCCCTGCATCTGGCGATCAGACGCGGCAGGCGTTCATGACCTTGATTCCCATGCCAGTGACGGCGACGACACAACCTGGAAACGACAATCGCGGCGTTGTCCAGGGCGCGCGCGCGGCTGGCTGGCGGCAGCCGCGACCCCTTCCGGGCGACCAGTCGATCGCCCTCGTCCACGACTGGTGCCCGTCATTCCGGGGCGGCGAGCGCGTGCTGGCTGAACTGGGCAGGACCTTTGGCGCCCGCGATCTGTATACATTGTTCGATTTTCTGGACAGCGACACCCGGGCGGTGCATTTCGACGGCGTCCGCTTTCATACGTCGGCGGCCAATCGCTGGCCGGGCGTGCGCAAATATTACCGTCATCTGTTTCCGCTTTGCCCGCTGCTGATGGAGCAGTTCGACGTCACGAATCATGACGCGGTGATCTCTTCGTCCGCGGCCTTCGCCCGCGGCGTCATCACCAGGCCGGACCAGCCGCACCTGTGTTACGTGCACAGCCCGGTGCGCTACGCGTGGGACGAGCAATTTTCCTATATGGAGCAACTCCGGCTGGGCAACGGCCCCAAGGGGTTGCTCTACCGGGTGCTGATGCACCGCCTGCGAAACTGGGATACGCGCACCGCCTGGGGGCCGGACGTGATGGCGGCCAACTCCAGCTATGTCCGCGCCCGCATCCGCCGGATCTACGGGCGCGACGCCGAAGTGGTGTTTCCCCCGGTCAGCGCGCCGGATGAGGCGTGGAGCGCGGAGAAGGACGATTATTACGTCACGGCCTCGTTCCTGGCGCCTTACAAGCGCACCGATCTCGTCATTCGCGCTTTCAACGCCATGCCGAAGCGGCGTCTGCTGGTGGTGGGCGAGGGGCAGCAGGCCAGGACCCTGCGTGATCTGGCGGGCCCCAACGTCGTTTTCACCGGCTTTTTGCCGCGCGATGACTATTTCCGGACGGTGGCGCGGGCGCGGGCGTTGGTATTCGGCGGCTGCGAAGATTTCGGCATCGCCCTGGCGGAAGCGCAACTGCTCGGCACGCCGCTGATCGCCTTCGGGCGCGGCGGCGCCGTCGACATCGTGCGCACGCCAGACGAGACGGATGATCCGACGGGCCTGCTGTTCAGCCGGCAGGAGGAGGCGGCGGTTATTGGCGCCGTTGAAGCCTTTGAGGCGGATCGCGCCCGCTTCGCGCCCGCCGCCTGTCGCGACAATGCCGACCGCTTCTCCGTCGCGCGTTTTCAGGCCGGAATCCAGCGGGCCTTCGACATGGCCCAGGAAACGGCCAGGAACGCCACGCGCGGCGAGCGTTAGCGCGCCCGCCGCGTCAGATCAGAAAGTCCCCGCGCGTCCGGTGAGGCTGTTTTCGCCGCGCCCTTGCGGCGCATCGGGCAGACGTTTGCGTCCGTCCCCGCTCAATCCCGCAATTGCTCCGGGTTGCTCACGCCATCGAGCCTCGCCATCAGGTCGAGCCAGGCGAGGGCCGAATCGGTCCAGCTGAACAGCGCCGCCCGCGCCTTGCCGATGCCCGTCAGCTTGAAGCGCAGGCCAGGATCGGCGCGCAGCATGCGGAAGGCTTCCAGCCAAGCTTCCGGCTGATCGGGATCCGCATACAGCACGGCGTCGCCACAGATCTCCGGCATGCTGGCGCGGTCCGAGGTGACGACCGGGCAGCCAAGCGCCATTGCCTCAAGCGGCGGCAGGCCGAAGCCCTCGGCGAAGGAGGGAAAGGCGAGGCAGAGCGAGCTGCCTGTCAGCGCCGCCATCTGGTTGTCGGTCAGCCGCCCAAGCGCCATGACATTGCTGGAGGTCGCCGCCGCGCCGCTCCCCTGAAACACCCGGGTATCCAGGGAGCCGACAAGGGCTATCCTGAAGCCAAAGGCTTCAAGGCGCGGCGCCAGCGCCAGCAGCATGCCCACATTCTTGTGCGGCGCCGGGCTGCCGATGACGACAATGGTGTCGGCGCCCGCCGCCTTGCGGGTTGCGTCGGAGTGGCGTGGGGTCCAGCGCAGCGCATGCTCGTGACCATTCGGGATCACGCTGATGCGGTCGACCTCCGCGAGGCCCCAGTCCGCGATCTGCCCGGCCGCGTAATGCGAAACGGTGACAAGGCGGGCCGCCCGCCGCGCCGCGAGGGGCGTGACATAGCGGTGGTAGAGGCGGAAGGGCAGGGAATAACTCTGCGGAAACAGCCGCGTATTCAGATCGTGAATGCAGAGGATGGTTCTGGGGTGCAGCAGCGGCGCCGTATTGCACAGGCAAAGCAGGCCAGCGTCGCGCGCCTGGCCGGGCAGGATGGCCTGTTCCCACAGATGGCCTGAGCCGGGACCGGCGCGCCGCACCGGTATGTTGGGAAAGCGGTCCCCGGAAATGGCGCTGTCGAGGCCCCCTGGCGCGATGATTTCGACGGCGAGGTCCTCGGTCAATGGATGACGCTGCTGGATCAGGCGGTCCATCGCCGCCAGTATCTCTGTGGCGTAGCGTTGAACCCCCGTCAGGGGTTGCCCCAGAAAACGACCGTTGATCTTCCAGGTGCGCGCCATAAGTGTCCGTCCCGCCTGACGACGCAACGCGCGCCGACGTGCGCACTGTTGGCCCGAGCCCCGGATTTCGCCATGCTGGCATTGGACGTAAGGGGGGATGGCCTTTCTACGTCTTCCGGCGACAGGCGTGTTCCGGCCGGCGTAGCAGGCATCGCAAGGCCAGCTTGCCTGGCGCGCGATTCAACCCGATCACAGGGCAGGAACAGCGGATGACGCGATGCCCCCGATGCGCAAGTGGACTATAAACGGCGATTTTCTGACCCTGTCGCCCAACGGGGTGGCGCGCTATGCGCGCGAGGTGACGACAGCCATCGACGAGTTGCTGGCGGCGGGCGGTCCGCTTGCCGACGGGCTTGAGGTGACGCTGGCGACGCCCGTTGACGGGCATGATCTGCCGTTACGTCATATCCGGACGGTTCACGTCCCCGAGTTCCGCCGCCCGCGGCTCCCCCAGGTTTGGGTGCAATTGCAGCTGCCGCGTCATGCGCCAGGCGGCCTGCTGAGCTTCTGCAACCTGGCGCCGGTGGCGGTGTCGCGGCAGATCGTCTGCATGCACGACGCCCACACCTGGCTGATGCCTGAGAGCTATGGACGCATGTTCCGCCTGGCGCATCGCGCCATCATGCCAGTGCTTGGCCGCCGGGTGCGCGCTGTCGCCACCGTGTCGCAGCATGCCCGCCGGCAACTCGCGGCGCTCGGCGTCGCCCCGGAAGACAAGATCGCCGTGGCCTGGAATGGTTGCGATCACGCTTTGCGCTGGCGGGCGTCGCGCTCGCCGCGCGATTATCGCAACCGCCGCCCGTTCGTGCTCTGCATCGGCCGCAACCAGCCGTACAAGAACATGGATCTGATCTGGGCGATCGCGCCGGCGCTCGCCGCGCGGGGCATCGAGGTGCTGGTGGCGGGCGAGGCTGGCGACGCCGCAGCGTTGCGCCATGGGCCGAACATCGTGGCCCTGGGGCGCATCAGCGACGATGAGCTGGCGGCGGCCATGGAGGCGGCGCTCTGTTTCGTGTTTCCGACGCGGATCGAAGGATTTGGCCTGCCTGCCGTGGAAGCCATGGCGCGGGGCTGTCCGGTCATCGCCTCCACCGCCGACGCGTTGATGGAAGTGTGCGGCGGCGCGGCTATCCACGTCGATCCGGATAATCCCGATGGATGGACCGCGGCGATCATTCGCCTGCTGGAAAATCCGTTTGAGCGCCTGGCCATGGTGGCGGCCGGGCGGGCGCGGGCGCGGCTGTTTACCTGGCGCGGGGTGGCTGAAACCTGGCTGGGGCTGATGGCCGCCGTTGATGGCGTGCCGGTGGGGACGCCCCGGGATGCCGGCGCGGGCGCGGCGGCGCCCGCCATGGCCGGCGCCTGAAACCAGGCGGCGCGTTTCGCCGGAAGGGGCCGCCCTGCCGTTGCGCAGAAGGCGCCCGGTTCAGTGCCGGTGGTTCTGGCCTGGAGCGGCTCCCGATCGATATCAATCGGGAGCCGCTCCAGTTTCTTTTGTATTGCGCGCATTCCGGGCGGAAAGCGCTTTAGCCGGCGCCCTCGATAACTTCGCCAAAGCGTTGCCAGCCCTTGCCGTCGAAGCGCATGAGCTGCACTTCGCGGATGGGGAAGTAGTTGGTGGGGCTGGTATTGATGCGGACGCCAGGCAGCAGCATGGGCAGGGCGACGTCTTTCAGATTGGTCGCCTGTTTCATGACGTTTTCCCGCGAAAGATCATTGCCGCACTGGCGCAGCACGGTCATGAGCGCTTCGGACACCAGATAAGCGTACTGGTTGTAGCCTTCGAGTGGGTCGCCTTCCGGGAAGTATTTTTTCATGAAGGCAATATAGTCGATAATGGACTTGTCCTGAGCCCACATGGGATCAGCTACATCCTTCATATATCCGGACGAAATCACGCCGAGGGCGCGTTCAGGCCCCGCCGGATTGATGACGCCCTTGATGGAAGCCGCGCCGTTGGCCATGAAATGCATGGGCTTCCATTGCAGTTCATGCACCTTGCGGATGGATTGGGCGACGAATTTGGCGGTCGTGCCAGAGAGCAGCACGTTGGCTCCCGTCGCCCGCAACGCCACCAGCTGCGAATCGATCGTGGGATCCGTGACCTCATGGGAGATGGCTTTGGCCTGCGTGTCGAACCTGTCCTTGAGGACGTCGCGCACGCCGGCGACATAGTCTTTGCCGAGATCGTCGTTCTGGTAAAGAATCGCGAAGATGGCGTTGGGGTTCTGTTGCAGCGCGTATTTTGTGTAGACCTGCGCCTCGATGCGGGCATTGGGCGCGAAGCCCATCGTCCAGGGGTGGTTTTTGTAGTCGCCCCATTTGTCGCCGTTTACCGCGAGGAAAAGGTGCGGCGTCTTCTTCTGGTTGATGTATTTGACCACGGCGGAATTGGGGGCCGTGCCCAGCATGCCGAAGAGGAACGCCACGCGGTCGTTCTCGATCAGCCGCCGCGTCTGCTCCACCGTCTTCGGTGGGCTGAAGCCATCATCATAGATGATGAAGCGGATCTTGCGCCCCGCAATGCCGCCCTGTTCGTTGATCATATTGAAATAGGCGGCCTGGCAGCGCGCCTGCGTGCCGAGCGCCGACACCGGCCCGCTCAGCGACGTGGTGGTGCCGATCGTAATTTCGCTGTCGGTGACGCCGGTCAGATCGCCAGCGAAGGCCCTGCCCGCAAACGGCATGGCGCACAACGCAGCCACGCCGCCAAGGACGTGGCGCCTGGTGGGTTGGGTCATCAATTTCCTCCCGGATACATTCTGTTATCTGTTATTGCGCGAAGATGGCACAGGTCGGCGCCGTGGAACAGTTGTTCCGCGCGCGCGATGACAAATTACGGTCCAGCGGGCCGATCGGGTTGGGACGCGGGCGCGAAAAACCGGGCCCGGGTCAGGCGGCTTCGCGCGCCAGGGCTTTTTGCACGCTGGCGTCCGCCGCCAGCTGGTCGCGCCGCGCCGGTACATGCCGCAGGTCGCCGCCGCCCGGCGGCAGGCCGGAAGCCCAGCGGATCACAGGGAAAACAAACGCGTCGATGACCAAACGGCGATCTGGGGTCCGGGCGCGGTTCGCCAGGTGGGCGTCGGGCCGGCCTCGGCGGCTGCGCACCAGCGCCTGCGCCGCCGCCTTCATCACCTGCCGCGCCCCCCGGCGCTGGCGTCGGTTACAGGGTGCGCCGGCGCCAATATCGGAGCGAACGCCGGATGCAGGTCGCCGGTGATGAAGGATGAGCAGCGACGCCGTCTGGCGGAGCTGTCTTTGGGCTCATGTCTTTGGGCTCTTGCCAGTCGTCATCGCCTGGGGAACGATGTGACGCGCGCGGAATGCGTATTGCGGAGAACCAGATGCGCAGGGCGATTGTGACGGGCGGTTCGGGTCTTATCGGCGCGGGCATATGCGCTGCCCTGGCCGCCGCCGGCTGGGAGGTCGCCAATTTCGACCTGGAAGATGGCGGCTGCGAGGATGCCCGCTTCGTTCCCTGCGATGTGAGCGACGAGGACGCCGTCGCGGACGCTTTCGCCGAACTGGAGTGGACCAGCCTCGACCTGCTGGTAAACAACGCCGGCGTCGCCGCGCCGGTGACTGGTCCGGTGGCCGACCTTTCCCTCGACAAATGGCGCCGCGTCATAGACAGCCATCTGACAGGCGTTTTCCTGATGACGCGCGCCGCCGCGCCGCTGCTGCGGGAAGGCGCCGCCATTATCAATATGGCGTCGACCCGCGCTTTCATGTCGGAGCCGTTTACCGAGGCTTACGCTGCGGCGAAGGGCGGCGTTGTCGCGCTGACCCACGCGCTGGCCGTCAGCCTTGGCCCGCGTATCCGCGTCAACGCCATCGCGCCGGGGTGGATTTCTGACTCGCCCGATCTTGCCGCCGCCGATCATGAGCAGCATCCGGCTGGCCGGGTGGGGCGGCCCGAGGATGTGGCCGGCGCGGTGCTGTTTCTCGCCGGCGCCGGTTTCATCACCGGCGAAACGCTGACCCTGGACGGCGGCATGAGCCGGCGCATGATTTACGCCGAGTGAGCCGCACGCATGGCGTTGAGCCAGCGCCAGTTCACCTGGCCGTCGAGCGCGCTGTTTGCGCGGTCATGCCCGCTTCCTGTGGCGGGCGCTCTGCCGAAGCTCCCAGGCGTCACGCCGCGTCCGGCATTCTGGTGGCCGGCAGCGAGAGCACAAACGCCGGCGCGTCCTCGCCGGAGGTCCGGACATGCAGCGCTCCGGCGCTGCGGGCGAGAAACGCGAACAACTGCACCCATTCCGGCGCCAGTTCCGCAGCTTCCAGTATGGCGCGCAAATGGCTGGTGAAGGCGCTGCTGTCGGCAGCGCCCGACAGTGTGATCGTGACGTGCGGATCCACGCTGACCGGCAGATCATGCCAGGCAGGTCGCCCGTCGGCCAGCGCAACGCGAATGTCCGGCGCAGACTGCGCGCCAGATGCCCGGAGGCTGGCTGCCAGGGTTGCGATGGCGGCGTCGAAGCCGGCCGCGTCGGCGCAGACGGACAGGCCCGGTGCGGCTTTCGCCCGCCCGGCGAGGCGATCAGCCACGGCGAACGTGGTGCGCTTCGGCGCAGCGCTGCGCGCCAGGGTCTGCAAGGAGCCGACGAGTTTCGCGGCCCGGTCGGTGGCGTCGTGAATGGCGAGCAGATAGCGGCCCCGGCGCGCTTCGGGGAGATTTGGCATCCCCAGCAGTTCTGCGGAGCTTTGGAGCACGGTGAGCAGATTGTTGAACTGGTGCGCGGTTTCACGCATCGCCACGCCCAGCGCCTCGGGTCCCCACGCCTGGTCCAGCGCAACGGCTGCCCGAAGCGCGGCTTTCTCCAACGCCGCCTCAACTGTGGCTGCAGGCAGGAGGGGGGCAGAACCAGGGGGCGTGTCTGTCATCGTCGGGCGCCTGCGTTGTGACGGGAGCCATGACAACCCCCGGTGATGATGGCTCAGTCCCCAGGCGTTCCGGCAACGCGGAACTTCTTCCACTGGCGGCGCAGGTCGGCCATCGTCGCCTGCTGCGCGACGGCTTGCCAGCCGAGCGTCGCGCCCGCCGCGAGCGCCAGCTCGTCGCCCATGCTGGCGTTCTCGCGTCGCAAGCCATGGAGCAAAACGACCGCGCCATGGAGATCGTTGTAATGGCCGAATGCATCCTGAAGCTGGGCCAGCCGTTTTGCAAAGCGCCTGTTTTGGCGCCCGCCGGCCAGGAACGGCTGAAACACTTCCGCCATGTAGCGCAGCTTTTTCAGTGCGAGGCGGACCCGGTGCAGCGCGGCCGCATCGAGGCGCGCAAAGCCGCGCCCCTTCTTGCGGACGTTGCGGTAGCGTTGGCGGAACATGCGGCGGGCTGCGTTTCGGGCGGGCGCATCGAATTCGGCAATCACATTATCGGCGACGCCGTCGCGCCAGCCGCGCCGGACGATCCATCCGCCAAGCGCAATGAGAAAAAGGGCGCAACGCCTGGAGGCGATGGCGGCGCGAGCCTGCTCCTGCGCCTGGCTTCGCATGGCGTCGATATGGTCGACAAGCGCCGTGAAGTCCACGTCCGCTCCACAAACCGTCTGGGCTTCACGTAGAACGCCGGTTGCGAAAACGTCGAGATTGCGGGCGTGCCCCAGCTCCGCCATCAGCCATCTGGCTTCAGCCCGCAGCTCCGCCAGGCCTGTTGGGGCGGCGATGCCATGGATCACGCCCAGCAGCGAGCGGATGCGCCGTAGCGCCACGCGCAACTGGTGCACGCCTTCCGGGCTCGCGCCAGCTGACGCTGCCTCCAGATTGCTCATGGCGTGGGCGTACATGGCGTGCAGCGCCGCGCCCAGCGCCGCGTCAAGGCTGGCTCCGGCGTCGATTTCCACTGGCTCGGCCCTGGCCGCGCCAGGCGCCCTGCCCAGCGCCAGATCGTAGCCCCGGGCAGCCTTCGAGCGGATCGCCAGGCGCAAGGCATGTTCACGCGTCAGGGCCTCTGCGAGTTCGAAGATTACCGCCGGGGCGCCGGAAACCAGCTCCATCTCGATTTCACAAATGGGTGCGCTACGGCCGCCAGAAACGATCTCGCCGCTGTCGGCCGCGATTTCGACAATGCCGTCTGGCGTGTGCAGCCGCTGCGTCTGGCGGGTCACAAGCGTTGAAAACAGTGGACGCAGGGCGCTGAGGTCCACATCCTGGCCGCCGACCCGGACCAGCCAGGCCGCCAGTTGCTCCCTGTCCAGGTCAGGGCTGCCAACAGGCGCATTCCATTCGTTGCGGCCAAAGGCTCCTGACGTATCGTCCGCCCCAGGCGTTTTCAGAGTCATCACATAGGCGCCAGCCTTGCCGCGGCGCACGCGCAACGCCCATTTGCGCCGCAGCAGGATGTTGTCGGGCGTATCAAAATAAGTCGCTTCCAGCTGTGTCGTCTCAGCTGGACCCGCAGCGTGTCGCGCAAGCACGGATGCATGGCTGGCGGCCTTCAGCGTGCGCGCATCACAGAGCAGTTTGATTTCGACCTCCGCAACGGGCGCCGAAGCATCAGCTGCAGGTCTGGCCGGACTTTCGGTGGAGGCGTCCGCACCGGAAGCGGCGGGCTGGGTTTGCTCGCTGGCGGATCGTCCGCCCACGGTCTCCGGGGTCATGGCCAAAGTCTCCAGAGCGCCAGCTACCCAGAATGTGCACTGGCTGAAATGGCATTGTCGGCATGGGCGTGGAAACCGCAAGCGCCATCTTGCCGCTGCGCAATGCCGGATCTCACCCGGATGCTGAATTTGTCAGCCGTTGTTCCCAGGCGAGGGCGGACCCCACGATTTCGTCGATGGAATCGTGCAGTGGCCGCCAGTCCAGCAAGCTCTGGATGCGGGCCGTGCTCGCGACAATCCGGGCAGGATCACCGGCGCGGCGCGGCGCGGTTTCAACCGGCAGGGGACGTCCCGTGATGCGCTCGACGGCGCGGATGACCTCAAGCACGGAGAGGCCCCGGCCATAGCCGCAATTGGCGACGAAGCTTTCCCCGCCATTCCGCAGATGCCGCAGCGCCTGGACGTGGGCCTGCGCCAGGTCGGTAACATGGATGTAGTCGCGGATGCATGATCCATCCGCCGTGGGATAGTCGGTCCCGAAAACCTGCAACTGGTCGCGCTTTCCGAGCGCCGTCTGGCAGGCGACCTTTATGAGGTGCGTTGCGTTCGGCGTGGATTGGCCGGTTCGACCCTGAGGATCGGCGCCGGCGACATTGAAATAGCGCAGCGCGGCATACTTCAGGCCATGGGCGCGGGCGGCGTCCTGCAGCATCCATTCCGACATGAGTTTGGACCGCCCATAGGGGCTGACAGGGGCCAGCGGCGCGTCTTCATCAACAGCGCCGTCGCCAGCGTCGCCATAAACGGCTGCGGTGGAGGAGAAGATGAAATGTCTGATGCCCCCGGCGACCGCCGTCTCTATAAGAGAGCGCGTTTTGACCGTGTTGGCGAGGTAATAGCCCAGCGGATCCGCGACGCTGTCAGGCACCACGATGCGGGCGGCAAAATGGGCTATGGCCGTGACCTGATGCTGGCGCAGCACATCCGCCATGCGGGCCTGATCGGAAATGTCGGCCGTGATGAACGTCGCCGCTTCGGGAGCAGCCGCGCGCTCGCCGGTTGACAGGTCATCGACCACAACGACGCGCTCACCAGCATCACACAGGGCGTGCGCCATGTGGCTGCCGATATAGCCTGCGCCGCCAGAAACCAGCACTGCCATGATTGCTCCTTTCGCTAACAGGGCGCGCGTCACCGGAACTGCGCCCCGGAAGGAATTCCTGGCAGGCGGGAGGAGGGCGGTAAAGCACATTTCCGGATGAACGCGGGGTAATCACGCGCCCGGGTTGCGCGAAAGATAAGGCGCATGTCGCTGGCGTGGGCTCCAGGATGCATCGGCCTGAACGAAAACATGCAAGCCGAATGGGGAGGTCAGATGCGAGAGTGTTTCGATATTCCAATGGGTTACTGATCGTTACGTTTGTTACCTC
>NZ_JBLLJM010000032.1:0-2841 GCF_053543495.1 Camelimonas sp. ID_303_24 | reverse complement strand
AAATCCAGCCCCCGCAACCATCTCAAATAGCGATGCTAAATCGCGCAGATCAGCCGCCCCTCCGGGGTGGCTTTTTTGTTTCCGCAAGTTCTGATCAGAGCCGGTCCCCGCAACCATTTCAAATTGCGATTGGCCTGCCCTTGCGGCGGGCCTTTTGCTCTTGAGCGAAATGCTAAGGATTCCCGCCAGATCGCCACGCACGTCGATCTGGATCTCCTCTTCCTCCGGGATCAGAATGATCTCCTTCACCAAGGAGCGGATCAGGTCGGCCGCGATCATTCGCTTTTCCTCGGCATCCTCCTGTAGCGCGGCGTGAAGCTGTTCGACCTGGGCACGATAGTGATGCGCCATGTTCGGATGGAGGAGGGGAGGCGGCTCCTCCGTCTCCTGGAGCAGGAGCACCAGTTCTTTCTTCCGCGCTTCAAGTTTGCCGCTTCGCTCCTTCACCGTTTGGACCGACATTGCCTCCTGGAGGTAGAGGTCGAGAATTCTTTGAAGCTCTCGGTCGATGCGCTTAATCTCTGCCTCGGCCGCGTCGATTGTCGATCGCGCCTCCATCCGGAGCCGGTTCATCTCGCGGGTGAATTCATCGCAGAACTCCTTGAACAGCTCTGGCTCCATCAGGTGATGGCGTAGGGCATTCAGCACGCGTGCTTCCAGCCTGTCTCGCCGGATGTTCTTTCGATTGTCGCACGTGCCCTTGTTCCGTGCGGTCGCGCATCCAACCTGATCGGCGGAGATCATCGTGTAGCCGCCTCCGCAGCAGGCGCACTTCGTCAGCCCCGAGAAGAGGTATTTCGGGCGCCGGCGATCGCGGAAATGATTCTCGCCCTCGTCGCTTCGGGTTTTCTTGACGGTTTTCTGGCGATCCTTGACGGCTTGCCAGAGCTCATCATCGAGAATGCGAAGTTCGGGCACGTCCTGGATAACCCATTCCGACTCAGGATTCATCCGCGCCTGGCGCTTACCCGTGTCTGGATCCTTGATGAACCGCTGACGGTTCCAGACCATCTTCCCAACATACATTTCGTTATTCAGGATGCCATTGCCCCGCTTGGCGTTGCCATTGATGGTGCTGAAGCCCCAGTCACCGCCGCCGGGCGCTGCAATGCCGTCCTTGTTCAGCTCGAACGCGATGCGCTTGGCAGATTTGCCGGCGGCATACTCACGGCATATCCGTCAGATAATTTCGGCCTCGACATCATTGATCGTGCGATCGCCGCGCACCAGTTCGCCATTCCCGTCGAATTTCCTGACGACGTCATAGCCGTAGGCGTTTCCGCCCCCTGATTTGCCAAGCTCTACGCGACCACGCTGACCCCGCCGGGTCTTGTCAGCCAGATCCTTGAGGAACAGCGCATTCATCGTGCCTTTGAGGCCGACGTGGAGATGCGTAACTTCGCCTTCAGACAAGGTGACGATCTTCACGTCACCATAGGCCATGCGCTTGAACAGGCCAGCGATATCCTCCTGATCGCGCGACAGCCGGTCCATCGCTTCAGCAAGAACATACTGGAAGCGCCCGCGCGCCGCATCGGACATCAATGCCTGGATGCCGGGGCGGAGCAGCGAAGCGCCGGAGATCGCGTGGTCGGTATATTCCTCGACCACTTCCCAGCCCTGCTTCTCGGCGTGCAGGCGGCAGACGCGAAGTTGGTCGGCGATCGAAGCGTCGCGTTGATTGTCGGATGAATAGCGTGCGTAAATTGCGACTCTCACAGCGCGTTCTCCTGCGGATTCAGGAACGCGGCGCGCGACGTCCCTTCGTCTCTTCTTCGAACACCTCTCGCGCAGCGCGTCTGGCGAGTATACGGACCATCTCGATCAAGCGCGGGTCCGGCCTTTCGGCGCGCGGCACGAGCGTCAGTTCCGACTCTGTCTGCCGGAGCGCGCTGCTCTGCTTTGGGCGGTTGCCTGATTTCATCGTCGCGTCGTTCGAAGCTGAATACAAGTTGTTCAGAGGAACGATCACGCCATCCGAAGGGGTAGGCAACTGTAATGGCTGGGGTATTCGCGTCGCCGTTTGCGCCGCAATCGGCGGCTTTTGCGCAGTTCAGCGCGCTTGAGCGTGAGATAGCGTACGGCAAATACTGGTGCCGAAGGCCTGCCTCGGCGCGCATTTCGCCGCCTATATCGCAAAAGCTCTTCGCCACTCTGCCATCCCTTGCGCACGGTTGATATTTGGAGTATATATCCAGATATAGCATGGAGGCAGACCATGGGCAATGCCGCACAAAAGAGAGCCCTTCAGAATTATCGCGCGCGCTTGACCCAGCGCGGCTTCACGCGCTTCGAAGTGATGGCGCTGGAGACGGACCGTGAGCTGATCCGGGCGCTTGCACGTCGATTGGCGGAGGAGGGGCCCGAAGCAGATGAGGTCCGGGCTGTCATGAAAACCGCAGTGGCGGGTGAGCCGCCCAAACCGGGCAACATCCTCGACGCGCTCCGTCGCTCGCCGCTCGTGGGCGCCGATCTCGACCTTGCTCGCCCCCGGGAAGAGGGGCGGAAGGTCGATCTGTGACGCGCTATCTCCTGGATACCAACATTATCAGTAACATCGTCAAACCGGCGCCCTCGGCCTCTCTCATGCATTGGATGCGGAACCGCCGTGACGAGGAGCTGTTCATTGCCTCCCTGACCGTCGCCGAAATCAAGCGCGGCATCTTCGAAATGCCCCGCGGCAAGAAGCGCACTGCGCTTGATGCGTGGTTCTCCGGGCCAGAAGGGCCCCAGGCGCTCTTCGCAGGCAGAATTCTTTCTTTCGATGACAAGACGGCGTTGGTGTGGGCCCGGTTGATGGCGGAAGGCAAGGCCATTGGTCGTGACCTGCCACGGGCTTTT
>NZ_JBLLJM010000031.1:0-30549 GCF_053543495.1 Camelimonas sp. ID_303_24 | reverse complement strand
TGAATGTCGATCCGTCCTAGCGCGCCTTTCCGGCCAGCCGGGATCGGCTAATCGATCAGCGTTCGCTCAAAACAGGGCGAACTGGAGCCGCCATCAGGGCGCCGCGCCATGACGTGCGGCGGATTTGCCCTCGCCGCCAGCAGGCCGCGCGGCCCGGTTCACCACAGACCCACGTCTCGAGGCCATCCGGCTCCAACTGCCCGCCTCAAGCCATCCTTCGCGCGCGATGGGCGCGGGCGCGAAGGGGAGCAGCGGGATGCTGGCCGTGCGTTTGTGGACGGGCGTCATGCGTCCAGCGCACCTTGCCTGACGGCGTCATCGTACGGATGCTGCGATGTGAGGCGGGAGGACATATGCTGAACAGCAGCGCATCGGACATGGCGGCGCCCGTGAGCGCTGCCGCCGCGCAACCGGAACTGCGCGGGATTGGGCTGGTCACCCTGCTGACCGGCGCGTTCCTGTCGGTGATGAGCGGCATCATCGTTTCGATCGCCATTCCGAGCATCCAGGCGGAATTTGGCGCCAGCCCCACCGTCTCTTCAATCATCGCCTACTACGGCCTGGCTTATGGCCTGGCCCTGATTACGGGTGGACGGCTGGGCGATCTGTATGGCCGCCGCAGGCTGTTCGTCATTGGCATGGGCGGCTTTACCCTGGCGTCGCTGGCCTGCGCGCTGGCGTCGTCACTGACCATGATCATCGTCGCGCGCGTCGCCGCCGGCCTTTCCGCCGCATTGCTGTTTCCCCAGGTGCTGTCGATCATCCGCGTGGCGTCCGGGAGCGACGCCGCCCGGGCGCGCAATCTTTCCGCCTTTGGCGTAACGCTTGGCCTGTCGGGCACCATGGCGCAATTGCTGGGCGGGCTGCTGATCAGCGCCAATATCTACGGTCTGGCCTGGCGTTGGGTCTTCGTTCTTTGCATTCCAATCGGCCTTGCAGCTTGCGTGCTGGGGCCGCGCGTCATTCCGGAAAGCCGCGCGCCAGGGCGCGCGCGTCTTGATCTGGCGGGCGTGGCGCTATCAGCCGCCGGCTTTGCGCTGATCCTGTTCCCCCTGGTGGAGGGACGGGCGCTGGGCTGGCCGGCATGGCTGCCCATCCTGCCCCTGCTGGCGGCGCCGATATTCGTCCTGTTCGCGCGCGATCAGTTGGGGAAGGCGCGCTCCGGCCGGGATCCGCTCGTCGATCTGCGGCTGTTCGCCCATGGGCCCGTGGCCGGCGGCGTTATTGTCGCTTTTCTCCTGCACTCGACGATTGTCTCGATGCCGTTCGTCCAGGCCATGTATCTTCAGGTGGACCTTGGCTATTCAGCGCTCCACGCCGCGCTCATCATCGCGCCGGCGGGCGTTGCCTTCATCTTCGCCTCCATGCTGTGCGACCGGCTGGCCCCGCGCATTGGCATGGGCGTCACCATGCTCATCGGCGCCGGGCTCGCCATCGCCGGCTATCTGCTGTGCATCCTCATCGCCTGGGTAACGCCGGCGATACCGGCAGGGTGGCTGGGGCTTGGCCTTGTGGTCGTCAACTGCGGCCAGGGCCTCTTCATGCCGCTGATGCTGAATGTGGTGCTGGCCAATGTGCCGCCGGAAAAAGCAGGCTCCGCATCGGGGGTGGTGTCCACGGCCCAGCAGGTCGGCGGCGCTTTTGGCGTCGCCATTGCGGGGCTGCTGTACTTCGGAATGCTCGCCCGCCATGCCGGCGAAGCGGCGGGCCCTGCCGCCGCATTCGGCCTGGCCACCGCCTACCCAGTGCTGGCCATGACGCTTTGTATATTGACCCTGCCGCTCATGTTCCCGCGTAACCGTTCATAACCGCGCCAGAACTGTCGCCGCCATCTGAACCAGCGGGCGCGCAACATCCCGGCAGACTGCAAGTGGAGACAAGCCGTCAGCGCCAAATTCGCCCGACATCAACTTGTTCTCGTACAGTAATTTCCCAAGATTTAGAAAGGTGATCCCGATTTACTCATGTTGAACGGAAACTGTTTCAGCATGACGTGAATTGACGGGATGGCAATTCGCGCCATCCCATAAGCAAAAATACATGGCGGCCTGTCAAAGGAATCGCCTCAAAAAAGGGAGTAAACGCATGTTTCGCATGTCGAATTGTTCGACGCGCGCGCGGACCTGGCTTGGCCTTGCCGCGCTCACCGCCGCCGTGCTGGCCGGTGGCCAGGCACTTGCGGACGCAAAATATGGGCCGGGAACCTCCGCCACCGAAATTAAGGTCGGCCAGACCATCGCCCACAGCGGACCTGCCTCGGCTTATGGCCGGCTTGGTCAGGCCGAGGCCGCCTATTTCAAATGGCTGAACGAAACGAAGGGCGGCGTCAACGGCCGCAAGATCACCTTCATCAGCCGCGACGACGCCTATCAGACGCCGAAGGCTGTCGAGAACGTCCGCGCCCTCGTCGAGAACGACGAAGTGGCGGTGGTTTTCGGCAATCTCGGCACGCCAATCAATATGGCGATCCGTCCCTATCTGAACGCCAAAAAGGTCCCGCTTCTGTTTATCGCGGCGGGCTCATCCGCGTTCAACGATCCGAAAAACTATCCATATGTCATGGGCTGGCAGCCAAGCCTGCATGAAGAAGCCGCCTTTTACGCCCGGCATATCCTGAAAACAAAGCCTGACGCCCGGATTGGCGTGCTGTACCAGCACGATGATTTCGGCAAGGATCTGCTCGGCGGCCTGAAAGCCGGCCTCGGCGACAAGGCCGGCAAGATGATTGTCAGCGCCCAAAGCTTCCAGGCGTCTGACCCGACCATCGACAGCCAGATGGTCATTCTCAAAAACGCCAACGTCGACGTGCTGTTCCTGTTCGCTTATGCGAAGCAGTGCGCGCAGGCGCTGATCAAGCGGTCAGACCTGAACTGGAAGCCAATGACATTCCTGCATCTCGGCTCCGCCTCCATCGGCTCGACATTCAAGCCGGCTGGCCTCGAGCGCTCGGCGGGCGTCCTGACGGCCGGCTTCCGGAAAGACCCGGATGATCCGCAGTGGAAGAGCGACCCTGTCGTTCAGTGGTACTTCAACTGGATGAAGGAGAACATGCCGGGGGCCGATGCAACCGACTCCATGTACTCCTCAGGCATTTCCTACGCCATGGCGCTGGAGCACGTGCTGAAGATGGCCGGCGACAACCTGACGCGCGAAAACATCATGAAGCAGGCGTCCAATATCAAGGACTACCAGAACCCGTTCCTGCTGCCGGAAGGGCGGATCAACACCACGCCCGACAATCATGCGGTCATTACCTACATGAAGCTGCAACAATTCAACGGGAAGGGCTGGGAATTCGTCGACTGACCCGGCTCTTGGCGGAGCCCGCCTGACGAAGGCGGGCCCGCTCTGCTTCACCGCGTGTTGGCGTTCCAGTTGAACTGCACGCCGTTCTCCAGCTGAATGTTGCCCCCGGCGCGGCCAGCCCCTGTGCGGAATGCATCCTGACTGGTGCGGTAATGACCATCGACATAGCTGCCGTAACCATTGACCTGGGGGGCGACGTGCTCGCGGAATTTGGCGTTGTAATCCTGGGCGCCGTATCCGCGATCGCGGGCGCTGGCGGCGGTGGACGCCATGGCGATCATTGCGGCGGTAATGGCGGTTGCGATGGTTGCGGATCTGATCATCTGAAGCCCCCGTGGTCTGATGGCTGAACTTCACCACGGAACCCGCCGGCCCGAGGTGCGGCGCTGCACATGGACTGAACAGCGGCCGCCACAGGCATGCCGGAAAAATCCCCCACCCCTTTTACCGGAGCGTCGACATTGACCACCACCATCCGGCCGGCGCCTGACGTCGCGGCGTTTCGCGCCATTGAACTGATCTATCATGCGTATCTGACCGGAACGATCCTCCAGTTGGTGACGCGGGCGGGACCGCAACTTGCCGCCGGGGTTGTCTTCAGGACCTTCCGCCGTCAGCAGCTGGCGCGTTTCGTCCCCGGCCTCGCCAAGCTTGGCCTTGACCAGCTTCCGCATGCCGTGGCCTGCGCCCAGTATCACTACCTGTCCAATCAGGTCGGCGGCGTGAAGGTCGAATATGTCTATGAAAACGACCAGAAGGCGTGGGTGCGCTATCCGCCGCCACGCTGGATCTGGTCGGGCACGGCCATCTGCGGCATCCCTTCTGAAGTCTCGCGCGCCATGTTGTGGGGCTGGCACGCCAACAATGGCGTTGTTCTTGGCAATCCAAGGATTGGTTTTGTCTGCACCGGCCAGACCGTCGACGGGCAGCCGGGGCTTGAGGGCTACTACAAGGAATGGGACCACGACCTGGCGCCGGAAGAACGGCTGCAGTTTTCACCAGGCGAGCGTTGCCCCGCGTTTGATCCGGCCGTGGCGCCCCAGCTGCCGGAAGGAAACTGGCCGGAAGAACGGCTTCAGAAAACGCTGCGCAATTATGCGATGGAATACATCACCTCCATCGTTCCCGAAGCCGTCGCGGCGCTCGGCCCCGAGCAGGGCGGCCATATCGCTGGCGCCGCCGCCCGGCTCATCGGCATGCATACCTTCGATGACGTCGCCGCGCTGCTGGGCGGCGTTGCCCCCGGCAAGGCGGGTTTTGCCGAAGCCTTTGTCCGTCTGGCCAGGGGCCAGGGCGACGACGCGCAGATCAGCCGCGAGGGCGACGCCATCATCGTTCGCCAGACATCGTGGCGGTTGATGGCGGAACGGGAAAACCTGTCGCCGCGCGTCTTCGATGCCTGGAACGAGCTGTGGGTCGGCGCGGCGCTGGCGCATGACCGCTTCATGCGCGTGGAGGTGATTGAGCGCCGCGACCAGGGCGACGCCCACTGGGCCTGGCGCTTTCGGTAGGGCCCTCCGCTCCCCCCGCGCTCTGACGACATGCGAGGCGGCCTCCCGTTGCCTTCCAGCGTGGCGGCCGGCTCGTTTGCCGCTCTGGCCAATGGTGAAACCGCTATCATTCCCGGTTTTGGTGTATGCTTCCGGCAAGGCGATTTGCCGTGCCGCCGGGGCTGCCCCCCAGGTGAGGAAGATCGCCCCTGACGTCCTGGGCAGCGACGGGATCGGCAGCCATGGCGGGTCGCGCAGGCGGTCCGCCATGAACGGCCCCCGCTCCAGGCATTCTGGAGGCGCTTCATGCAGCCGCGAGCCGCCAGCATTGCCCCCGACGAATTTCTTGAACCCTTTTCATGCTTCGCTCCCCCGGTTCAGCCTGCCAGCGCCCTGAGGCAGGCGATCACCGCGGCGAGCCTGACGCCTGAACGCCAATGCCTGCCCCCGCTCCTCGCCGCCGCCCGGTGCGCCGATGAAGCCGCGGTGCGGGCCCGGGCGCGTCAGCTGACCGAGACCCTGCGCGCTGGAGGGGCCGACGGCGTTCGCGCCGTGCTGCAGGAATATTCCCTGGCCAGCGACGAGGGCCTGGCCCTGATGCGCCTGGCCGAGGCGCTGCTGCGCATTCCGGACGCGGCGTCGCGGGACGCCATGTTGCGCGACACCATTGCGGGCGGCCACTGGCAGGAGCATCTGGGGCTGGACCGCCCCCTGCTGGTCAACGCGGCCACATGGGGGCTGCTGGTCGCCGGGCGGCTGGTGGGCGGCGGACCTGACGGGGAGGCCCAGGCATCGCTGGAGCAACTCCTCGCCAGGGGCAGCGCGCCAGTCATTCGCGCCGGAATGGATTTCGCCATGCGGCTGCTGGGCGAGCAGTTCGTATCCGGCAGCACCATCGAGGCGGCGCTGGCGCATGGCGCGGTGCGCGAGCGGCGCGGCTACCGTCACTCCTATGACATGCTGGGCGAGGCCGCGGTCACGGCAGAAGACGCCAGCCGCTATGCCCGCGATTATGAACACGCCATTGGCGCCGTCGGCGCCGCCGCGCGCGGGGCCGGCTGCAAGCGCGGCCCCGGCGTATCGGTCAAGCTGTCAGCGCTGCACCCCCGCTACAGCCGGGCCCAGGCGGCGCGGGTCATGGCGGAGCTGACGCCGCGCCTCAAGGCGCTGGCGCTGCTCGCCCGTCGCCATGACATCAGCCTCACCATTGACGCTGAGGAAGCTGACCGGCTCGAACTGTCCCTCGACCTGTTCGAACGCCTGAGGCTTGATCCCGATCTCGGCGGCTGGGCGGGCCTTGGCTTTGTGGTTCAGGCCTATGGCAAGCGCTGTCCGCACGTCATTGACTGGCTGGTCGATCTCGCCCGCCGTTCCGGCGAGCAGATCATGGTGCGGCTGGTGAAAGGCGCCTATTGGGACACGGAAATCAAGCGGGCCCAGCTCGCCGGCCTCCCCAGCTTCCCGGTGTTCACCCGCAAGGTCTATACGGACGCATCATGGCTGGCGGGCGCGCGACGGCTTCTGGACGCGGACGGCGCGATTTACCCGCAATTCGCGACCCACAATGCGCGCTCGGTCGCGGCGGTGCTGGACATGACCGCCAACCGCGACCGCGACAGTTTTGAATTCCAGTGTCTGCACGGCATGGGCGAACCGCTTCATGACCAGTTGCTGGCCGGGGGCGTCGCCTCGCGGATCTACGCGCCGGTTGGCCCCCACGGCGCCCTGCTCGCCTATCTGGCGCGGCGCCTGCTGGAGAATGGCGCCAATTCGTCATTCGTGCGTCTGGCCGCCGATCCCGAGGCCCCCGTCGAGGCGCTGATCGCCGACCCCGTCGCCACGGTGGAGGCGATGCCGGATCCCGGCGCGCCCCATCCGGGTATCCGCGCGCCGGCCGATCTGTTCGCGCCCATGCGGCGCAGTTCCATGGGAATGGATTTTGCCAGCGAGACCGACCTCGCCGCTTTGTGGCGGGGCCTCAACGCCTCGCTCGCCCGGACGTGGCGCAGCGCGCCCTCCACGATGGCGGAGATGGCGGCGCGCCAAACGGAGCGGGCGATCGTCAACCCCGGCGATCACCGCGACCGGATTGGCGTGAGCCGTGATCTGGCCCCGGAAAACGCGGGGGCCGTGGTCGCGGCGGCCCGCATCTGGCCAGGCGCCTCCGGCGTGGAGCGCGCCGCCTGTCTGGAGCGCGCCGCGGACCTGCTGGAGGCGAGCGCGTCGACGCTGGCGGGGCTGCTGATGCGGGAGGCCGGCAAAACCGCCGCCAACGCCTTGGGCGAGGTGCGCGAGGCTGTCGATTTTCTGCGCTATTACGGCGCGCAGGCGCGCAATCTGCCGCCCGACGCCCCACCGCTGGGCGTGATGCTGTGCATCAGCCCGTGGAACTTCTCCCTCGCCATATTTGTCGGCCAGATCGCCGCCGCCCTCGCGGCCGGCAACGGCGTGATCGCCAAACCGGCGGAGGAAACGCCGCTGATCGCGGCCGAGGCGGTCCGCATCCTGCACGAGGCCGGCGCGCCGCGCGCCACGCTGCAACTGGCGCCAGGCGACGGCGCCGTGGGCGCGGCGCTGGCGGCGGAGCCGGGCGTCGCCGGCGTGCTGTTCACCGGATCGACCGCCGTGGCGCGCAAGCTCAACCTGCAACTGGCGGAGCGGGTCGGCCCGGCGGGAGAAGCGCCGCTGCTGATCGCGGAGACCGGCGGCCTCAATTGCATGATCGTCGATTCCTCCGCTTTGACGGAGCAGGTGACGGCGGACGTCCTGATATCCGCGTTCGACAGCGCCGGGCAGCGCTGCTCGGCCTTGCGGGTGTTGTGCCTGCAGGAGGAGATCGCCGACCACACCCTGAACATGTTGCGCGGAGCGATGGCTGAACTCGCCATCGGCCGCAGCGACCGGCTCGCGGTCGATGTCGGCCCGGTGATTACCGCCGAAGCCCGGGAGGCGCTGGAGGCGCACGTTTCCCGCCTGGCCGCCGCCGGCAAACGCGTCCACCGGCTGCCGCTGCCGGACGGGACGCGCCACGGAACATTCGTCGCCCCGACCCTTGTCGAGATCGACAGTCTCGACGACGCGCCCGAGGAAGCGTTCGGCCCGATCCTGCATGTATTGCGCTGGCGTCGCCCCGGACTCGACGCGCTGGTTGACGCCATCAATGACAGGGGCTTTGGCCTGACCTTCGGCCTGCACACGCGTCTCGACGCGACCATCGCCCGGGTCACGTCCCGGATCCGGGCTGGCAATGTCTATGTGAACCGCAACATGATCGGCGCCGTGGTCGGGTCCCAGCCCTTCGGTGGCCGTGGCCTTTCCGGCACGGGGCCCAAGGCCGGCGGGCCGCTCACCGTCGGCGCCCTGCTCGCCGCCCCCGCGCCGTCCGCAACCTGCGGCGTCTGCACAGGCGCGGCGGAGGCATTCGCGGCCTGGCTGGATGACGGTGGGCAGGCGCCAGCCGCCGCGATGGCCCGCGCCATGGCCTGGCGCGCCCGGCCGCCTGGACGCGAGGCCCTGCCCGGCCCCGCCGGCGAGGACAACAGCCTGCGCATCGGGCCTGCCGGAACCGTTCTGCTGGCGCCTGTCACGACAATGGGGCTGTACGGCATGGTCGCCGCGACGCTTGCCGCCGGCAACCAGGCGGTCATCATCAGGGGCGATCTGCCGAAGCTGGAGTTGCCGCCAGACGTGGCGGCTCACCTGACATGGCGTGCGGATCCCAACAGCCTTCCGGCCATAGACGCAGCGCTTCTTGAAGGAGCCCCCAGCCGGCTGAAGGACCTGCGCCGGCATCTGGCCATGCGCGAGGGGCCAATTGTCCCGGTCCTGTCCGCGACGCCGGAAGCGGTCGCGGCGCGGCCAGACCTTTGGGCGCTGGACCGGCTGCTGGCTGAAACCGCGCTCTCCATCAATATCGCGGCGGCGGGCGGCAATCCGGGTCTGCTGGCGCTGGATGCGAATGGCGGACCAGGCTGACCAACCCTGCGCGCGAGCAGACGGCCCGGCGGGGATATGAGTTTACGGAAGGCGCCCGGCCAGGGCCCCACCACTGGAATCGCGCGCCAGGAAGCGTTTCCTCGAGAGGCGCCACATGTCGAACGGAACGGGCGGCTGCATGAGCATGATTTGCAACATTATTGGCGCGCCAGTGGAAGACGGGGCCGGCCGCCCCGGGTGCATCATGGGGCCGGCGGCGTATCGCACCGCCGGCCTGCTCCAGGCCATCGCCGGGCTGGGGCACACGGTGATCGACCATGGCGATATCCGGCCGACAGCCATCGCCCCGCTGCCGATGGCGCACCCCAATCCCGCCCTCCGCAACCTGTCAGCGGTCGCCGCCTGGACCACGGCGATCGCTGACGCAGTCTGGCGCGCTGGCGACGCGGGCCTGACCATCTGCCTCGGCGGCGACCACAGCCTGTCCGCCGGAACCCTGGCGGCGCGGGCCCGCCTGTGCGCGCAAAGCGGGCGCAAGCTGTTTGTGCTGTGGCTCGACGCCCATACGGATTTTCACACGCTCGACAGCTCGGTTTCCGGCAATCTGCACGGGGTTCCGTTGGCCTATGCCTGCGGACTTCCTGGATTCTCCGGCTATTTCCCCGATCTTCAGGCGCGCGTTGATCCGGCCCATGTCTGCCTGATGGGGCTGCGCAGCGTTGACGCCGATGAGCGGCGCGCTATCGCCCGGAGCGGCGCCATCACCCACGACATGCGGGCCATCGACGAGCGCGGCCTGGCGCCGCTGTTGCGGGCGTTTCTTGAGCAGGTCGCGGAAGCCGGCGGCGTGTTGCACGTCAGCCTCGACGTGGATTTTCTCGACCCCGGCATCGCCCCGGCGGTCGGCACAACCGTCCCGGGCGGCGCCACTGTGCGGGAGGCGCACCTGATCATGGAAATGCTGTGCGACAGCGGCCTCGTCGGCAGCCTCGATCTGGCCGAGCTCAACCCGTTTCTCGATGAGCGGGGCCGCACGGCGACCCTGATGGTCGATCTTGTCGCCAGCCTGCTCGGCCGGCGCGTGCTCGACCGTCCGACCAGGAGCTTCGCATGAGCGCGCCCGCCCGCAATGTTGTGCCGTTCGTCAGCGTCGACAGCATGATGCGGCTGATCCACGCCATCGGCATTGAAGCCTTCCTGGCCGGGCTTGGCGCTTGTCTGGAGGAGGATTTCCGGCGCTGGGAGGTTTTCGACAAAACGCCGCGTCTGGCCTCGCACAGCCGCAATGGCGTGATCGAACTGATGCCAACCAGCGACGGAGCCCTGTACGGCTTCAAATACGTCAACGGCCATCCGCGCAACGCCGCCCAGGGGCTGCAAACCGTAGCGGCGTTTGGCTTGCTGGCCGACGTCGGCAGCGGCTATCCGATGCTGTTGAGCGAAATGACCATGCTCACCGCCCTGCGCACCGCAGCGACCTCGGCGATGGCCGCCCGCTATCTGGCCCGCCCCGATGCGCGCGCCATGGCCATCGTTGGCAACGGCGCCCAGGCGGAGTTCCAGGCCATCGCCTTCCAGACGCTGCTCGGCGTCAACCGTCTGCGGCTCTACGACATCGACAGGGCCGCGAGCCTCAAGTGCGCCCGCAATCTGGCCCGGCGTGGGCTCGATCTCACGATCTGCGACAGCGTCCAGCACTGCGTGGCCGGCGTCGACATCATCACAACAGCCACCGCCAGCAAGCAGCGCGCGGTGATTTTGAGCGACAACATGGTCGGCGCCGGCGCGCACATCAACGGGGTTGGCGGCGATTGTCCCGGCAAGACCGAACTGCAACGCGAACTGCTGCTGCGCGCTGACATATTCGTCGAACATCTGCCGCAAACGCGCACGGAGGGCGAAATCCAGCAATTGCCGGCGGACTATCCGGCCACCGAGCTGTGGCGCGTGCTGACGGGGCAAGCGCCAGGCCGCGCCTCCGCGCAGCAAATTACCCTGTTCGATTCCGTTGGCTTCGCCATCGAGGACTTCTCGGCCCTGCGCTACGTTCGCGACCAGCTGACGCCGGAATTCTATGAAGAACTTGATCTGCTCGCCGACCCGGACGACCCTCGCGACCTGTTCGGCATGCTGATGCGCGCCGCGCCGGCAGCCTCCGGCCCGTACTGAGCGGCAATGGCTCCAGGGGGGCTGTCCGCCATTCTGATCAGGCGCCGACCGTCCGCCACGCGAGGCCGCCGACGCCGATGCCCAGCGCCCGGCGATCGGCGGCCGCGGCGTCGGCAAGGTCATATCCGCTGACCGGCGCGACGCCACAGCTCATGGGGATGGCCGGAAACGTCGGACGCGCCGCGATGGCGGCCAGCATCCCTGTCAATGCGCGCAACTTGTCCGCCTCGTTGCCGGCCCCGGCCGTTGTCCACCAGACGAGCCTGTCAGCGCCGACGCGCCGCAACGCCACCGTTCCCGGACAACAGACGGCGATGGCCTGCGCGATGGCCTGGATATCCGCCTCGCCGAATTCCCCCGCCGACGCGCGCTCGAACAGCAGGCGGTCAATGCGCAGCGACCACAAAAACCCGGCTTCGCGCGCCTCCCCCTCCGGCGACTGGCTCCCACGCGCTGTCAATACCGACAGATTGTGCTCCAGCGCCCGCGTGAAGGCGCCAATTCTGCCGATGCTCTCGGACAGCGCCAGGTTAATGTAGCCGATGGATACGATCGACGCCGCCGACATGCTCAGAAAAATGACATGCCAGGTTGTCGCCGCGTACCTGTCCTGCAGGCCCGGAATCATTTCGTCGACATGGACGATCCGGATCAGCATGGCGCTGGCCACGAAAACCCAGAGCCCCAGCCGGATGCGCCGTCCCCAGAGCGTCAGCCCGCCACGAATGAGTTGCGCCCCGGCGATCCCCACGAGGGTCAGGGACAGAAGGGAATACAGGCGGGTCGCCATGTGGGGATCGGCGCGAAAGCTCGCGAACATGCTGGCGATGGCCCAGATAACCCCGGGACCCGCGAGCAGCAGGGGGACAGGCCTCATGCCATCAACCGCCCGGGCGCCCTGAATAAACAGGGATGTGCCCGTCAACAGCAGGATGTTCGCCGCGACATTCGTCAGCAGAAAAGGAAAGCCGAAGTATCTGGCGCCCATGAACCCCGCGCCAACGCCAACAGTGACAAAGCCGGCGCCAAACCAGAACAGCTCCTGGCCATCGGGCAGGCCGTTCCAGCGAACAAGAAAAATGCCGCCCTGGATCAACGACCACAGGGCGATGGCGGCGACAAGCGTAGCAAGGTCCACAGCCATCTCCCGGACGTCCGGTTGGAGAACCTGCTACCTATAGATCACCGGATCTGCCGGCAGAACCGACCACACGCGATTGTGGGGTCAGCCCGCGCCATGTTCCCCGGCGGTCCATCAGGCGGCGACCACCGCCGTCTGGCGCTGCGGAAATGGCCGGAACGTCGTCAGGATCATCATGGCGGCGAGACCCATGACCCAGGAACCGGCGTACATCGGCGCATAGCTGCCGAAATGATCGTAAATCAGGCCACCCAGCAGGGGCCCCGTCGACATGCCCAGGCTGCCGGCCATGGCGGTTCCGCCAATGATCGCGCCCATCATGCGCAGTGGAAAGTTTTCCCGGATGATCACCGCGTAAAGCGGCATTGTGCCGGCGTATATGAAGCCCACCATCACCGCGACGGCGTAGAAGGCGCCCAGATGATTGACGAAAGCATAAGCGAGAACCGCAAAGGCCTGGGCCAGCAGCCCAAGAACAAGAATGCGCTGGGCCCCGAACCGGTCGCCGGCCAGACCAAAGCCGATGCGCCCGAACATGCCGGCCACGCCCTCCACGCTATAGATCGAGACAGCCGCCATCATCGGCACGCCACAGGTCACCGCATAGCTGACCGTGTGAAAGATCGGCCCTGAGTGGGTCGCGCAGCAAAAGAAATTCGCCAGCATCAAGGTGATGAACTGCGGCGAGGCCATGGCCTGTCGCACCGTCATGCCTGGTTGCCCGTCGTCCGCGCCTGCCCCGGTCTCGGCGCCTTCAAGCGCTGGCGGACGGCGAACCAGCAGCGCTGCCGGGATCATCACGACGGCGGCGATGCCGGCGATGATCTGCATGGACATGCGCCAGTCAAAGGTCGTGACCAGCCACGCCGCCAGCGGCGACATGGTCATGGGCGCCATGCCCATGCCAGCGGAAACCAGCGACACCGCGAGGCCGCGCCCGGTGTCAAACCAGCCGGTGACGCAAGCCATCATCGGCGCGAACACCGCCGCGGTGGCGGCGCCCACCAGGACGCCGAACAGCAACTGGAATTCGAAGAGCGAGCTGGCGCGGCTGGCAAGGGCAAGGCTTGCGGCAAGAATGATCGAGCCGGCGAGGACCACGGGACGGGGGCCGAACCTGTCGGAAAGGCCGCCCCAGACCAGACTTGCCGCCGCCATGGCGAGGAAGCCGACCGTCATCGCCGCCGAAATGCCGGTGATTGACCACCCGGTGTCCTGGGCCATGGGCCGCAGGAAAACCGGCAACGAGAACATCGCGCCGACCGCGACGCAGCCCAGCAGGCCGCCTGCCGCGACAATGACCCAACGATAGGAATGCGTCATGGCGCGTCCTCCAGGCTGATGGCGCCCCTGGCGCGGCGCCGCGTGGAGCGGACTTCACCCCTGTTGCGTCGGCGTCCAGCCAGCCGGCGGAATGGTGTTGACCATCCACGGAATGCCGAAACGGTCGACCAGCGAGCCAAAGCCCGGCGACCAGAAGGTTTCGCCGAACGGCATCATTTGCGCGCCGCCGGCGGACAGCTCGTCGAACCAGCGCTTGCCTTCAGCCTTGTCTTCCGTATGCAGGGTGACATCAAAACCGTTCTTGGGCTTGTCGATATTGGACGCCCACGCAACGTCCATGTCCGCGCCCATCAGCGCCTGGTCGCCCACCTCCAGCCAGCAATGCATCAGCCATGACTTGTATTTTTCGTCGGTGATCGGCATGTCGGGCGGCCCGTCGCCATAGGGAAAGGCGGCCGTGATCTTGCCGCCGAGCACTTTCGCATAGAATTCAAACGCCTCGCGGCACTGGCCCTGGAAGCTGAGGCTGGTGACGATCTTCATTGGGTCCTCCCGGTGAACTGTTTGCGATATAGGTTGATATCAACTTATATGATCAAAACTGTCAACCCGGTTCCCCCAAAACTCCCCCTTCGCCGGCCTCATGGCCGGCCGCCTGGCCAGCGTCAGCCTGGCGACCCGGCAACGGGCGAAAGATGCGCTGCCAGGCCGGGGCCTGGGCCCGGCAGGCGCTAATGGATCGCGGCGTACATGATTTTCTGCTCGTCCGCTTCCGCCGCGTCGATCTCGGCGGCGATGCGCCCCATGCGGGTCACAAGGATGCGGTCCGACACCGAGAGAATTTCAGGCAGATAGGACGAGATCACCAGCACAGCCTTGCCTTCCTCCGCCTGCTTGCGGATGGCGGCGTGGATTTCGGGAATGGCGCCCACGTCGACGCCCCGCGTCGGTTCGTCGAAGATCACCACCTGCGGCTCCTGGGCCAGCGCCTTGGCGACGACCACCTTCTGCTGGTTGCCGCCGGACAGTTCGATGATCTTTGCGCGGCTGTCGAGCGCCGCGATGCGCAGGCGCTTTATGAGTTCGGAGGCGATGCGATTGCGGTCCCCGGCGTTGAGCGCGAAGGTCCAGCCCTGCTTCGTCGCCAGGCGGCCGATATAGATATTGTCGTCAATCGCCATGGTCTCGAAGAAGCCATCGACCTTGCGATCTTCGGTGATGTAGACGATGCCGTCGTCAATCGCCTGACGCGGCGTGCGATAGCGAATTGGCTTGCCGCGCAGATAAATCTTGCCGCCGTTGATGAGGTTGCGCTTCAGCGCACCGGCGACCACCCGGGCGATTTCCGTGCGCCCCGAGCCAATCAGCCCCGCCATGCCGACCACCTCGCCGGCGTAGAGGGTAAAGGACATGTTCTTCACCGCCGTGCCCATGGTGACGTTTTCGACGGTGAGAACCTTCTCACGCAATGCCCTGGCCGCGGCGGGCGGACGCTGCGGCCGCTCCTGGCTCACCTCGCGCCCTACCATGTGGCGCACGATGTCCGCCCGCGTCAGCTCCCGCGTCGGCGCCGTGATGACGTGGCGGCCGTCGCGCAACACGGTGATGCGGTCGGAGATTTTCAGCGCCTCTTCCAGCGCGTGCGAAATGTAGATGATGGCCACGCCGCGGGCGCGCAGATCCTCGACCAGATGGAAGAAATGCATGATCTCTTCCGGCGTCAGCGTCGCCGTTGGTTCGTCGAAGATGATAACCCGCGCCTGATGTTTCACCGCGCGGGCGATTTCCACCATCTGCCGGCGCGCTGCGCCAAGGGTCGCCACATAAGCGGTTGGCTCAACATGGAAATTCAGCGATTGCAGCAACTGTTGCGCCTGGATGTTAAGCGAACGGAAGCGCGTCAGCAGCGGCTCGTTGCCCAGCTCCAGGTTCTGCGCCACGGTCATTGTCGGCACCAGCGAGGTCTCCTGGTAGACCATGGAAACCCCGGCCTCGAGGGCGTCGCCGGGCCGGGAAAACTTCACCGGCTTGCCGTCGATGAGGATGTCGCCGGCCGACAGCTGGATAGCCCCGGCGATGGCCTTGCACAGGGTCGATTTGCCGGCGCCGTTTTCGCCAACCAGGGCGTGCACCTCGCCCGGGTACAGGTCGAAGCTCACGTCTTCGATGGCGTGGACGCCGCCGTAGACCTTGGAGCCATTGCGCACCTCAAGCACCGGAGCGCCCGTGCGCGCGTCTGCCGGCGCGGTTTTCTGATGATCGACGGGGCTGTTCATTGCCGCCTCCCCCCATTCTGATCCTGCCAGGCCAGCGCCTGACCGCGCGCTTTCGACACGATGAGAAGATCGTCGCCGCTTTTCACGACGCTGACGATGCCGTGGTTCTGGCCGCCGACGCGGCTTTGCAGGCTGCGGTCGAAGTCGCCATGGCCGTCGATGTGACCGATGAAGCCATAAGAGCGCGGCGGCGCCCACGGCTTGAGGATGCCAAGCTTGCGCATGCCGCCGCCCTGCAGCGGCTCCAGATAGCTGCGGCCGGAGGCGTATTGCGGCGCGATCCACAGTTCTGGCGGGATCGTCATCATCATCTCCTTGCGGAAGCCGTCCTCGGTCAGCACCAGCTCCACCAGATGGGTCCGCAGGGCGAACATCGCGAGCCAGAACCCGCCGTCCGCCG
Source organism: Camelimonas sp. ID_303_24 (assembly GCF_053543495.1). Classification (NCBI taxonomy): domain Bacteria; kingdom Pseudomonadati; phylum Pseudomonadota; class Alphaproteobacteria; order Hyphomicrobiales; family Chelatococcaceae; genus Camelimonas; species Camelimonas sp. ID_303_24. Next base: position 14,547 of record NZ_JBLLJM010000031.1, on the reverse strand, counting down.
TCGCCGACAGCCGCGCCGGATAGCCGGGCAGATTGCCAATAACAGTTTCGCGGGCGCCCGGCCCCCCGGATGACCAGGGCGCGCGGCTGACCCGATGCGCCCAGCTTTCGGTGAACCACAGGCTGACGCCGTCATGCGCGAAGGCGACGCCGTGCGGCCAGGCCAGCCGGTCAAAGACGACGCGGGCATCGCCAAGCCTGGCATTGCAGACAACGATCCGGCCGCAGGCGTTCTTCTCCATCAGGTCCCACAGCCAGTCGGCCGCGGGATGGCGGGCGCTGCCATTGGCCAGGACAATCGCCCCATCCGGCGCCACCGCGACCGCCGTGAGGCAGTTCAGCGCCGCGCCGCCCGCCTCGGTGAGCCACGCCACGTCGCCATCGGCCCGCACCGCGGCAAGCCCCAGGCCCTCGACGCAGACCAGAACGCGATAGTCCGGATGCAGCGCCAGGGCGCCGCACGGCGCCTCGAAGCGGGCGATCACCGCGCGCGATCCGTCCCTGGCCAACAGCACGACCTCGTGGCCATTGGCGACATAAAGGCCGTCCGGACCGGCGACAATATCGCCGACCTCCGTCAGATCATCGCAAACCGGCGTGAAGGCGTCGAGTTCGCTGTTCGGGCCCAGCGGCCCGTCCATGGACGGGATGGCGTGCTGGTCCGCGTCGCGGAACAGGATCTGGCGCACATTGCGCAGCATGTGACTGTAAAAGGCCATGCTCAGTTCTCCCGCCGTCCGCCCTGGCCAGAAGGCTTGCCCCAATAGGAATCCTGGCCGGTCCAGTCCGGGTCCGCGCCCTCAAGGCGCACGCGGCCGATGCGGTTGTTCTCCAGCCCGCCGATATACAGCCAGCCGCGATGCTCGCGCATTGAGGTGACGGCCGGGTGCAGGGCGCCGCTGGGGTCCCACAGGCTTTCAACCGGCTTGCCATTGGCGTCGAGCTTGACGACGCAGCCGTTGTTGAGGCCGGGATACAGCCATTCGTCGCGCGGAATTTCCTTCACCATGCGCAGGCGGAAATCCGGGTTGCGCATGGCGAGGTCGTAGGCGGGCGAGCGGATGCCGGCCAGCGCCAGCCAGTAGCCGCCGTCCGAGGCGCGGTTGATATTGTCGGCGTAGCCTGGAAGGTTGTCGGTGAAGGTTTCGACCTGGCCTTTTTTGGGCCCCGCGATCCAGTAGCGGAACACCTTGCACAGCCAGGTGGAGCAATACAGCACCGACTGGCCGTCATGGGCGACGCAGACGCCGTTGGGGAAGCGCTGGTTCTTGATGATGGTGCGGGTCTGGCCAGTGGCGGGATCAAAGCAGATCATGCGGCCGTTGCCGCGCCCCTCGATGCCGTCCATGTCCCAGGAGTGCATCTCGTAGCGGATGGTGGCTTCGGAAAAATAGATCTTGCCGTCCGGGGCGATGTCCAGGTCGTCGGCGAGGCGCAGGCGCGAGTCGTCGTTGAGCTTGCCCCAGGTGCGGTTGGTCTCGTCGGTGACCTTGAAAACCTCGCCGTCCGGCCTGACGCCATAAACGCCCATGCCGCCGGAGCAGACGATCAGGTTTTCATCCCTGTCAAAGGCCATGCCCAGCGGTCGCCCGCCGATGCGCGCGAAGATTTCGCGGTGCTCGAAGTTCGGCCCCGAGAAACGCAGGATCCAGCCTTCGCGGGTGCCGGTATACAGCCGGTCCTGCCGGTCGAGAATGACGTCTTCCGGGCCCTCAACCTGGCCAAGCCCGATCGGCTCGGCGTGGGACAGACGGTCATTCTCGGCAAAGGGAGAATCCGATCCGCGCGCGATCGACGGCGTCGGCGGCAGTTTCAGCCAGGTGGGGTTGACGTAGATTTTCTGGATCGCCTTGCCGCGGTTCTTGGCCCATTTGACGTCAACGCCGACGGCGACCAGCAGCACCAGGCCCAGCGCCGACAGGGTCAGATAGCCTTCAAGGCCAAGGCGGACGAAGCCGTTGATCAGCAGGAAGACAATGATGGCCCCGAGGCAGGCGCGGAACACGGTGCCGCGTCCGCCGGCCAGCGAGATGCCGCCCAGCACCACCGCCGTCAGCGCCTGCAACTCCCAGCCCTGCCCGGTATCGGAGCCGGCGCTGTTCTGGCGCGCCGCGTAGAACAGGCCGGCCAGGGCGCACAGCACGCCGGAGAGCACATAGGCGCCGAACAGCACCCGCTCGACGCGGATGCCCGCATGGCGCGCCGCCTTGCGGCTGGAGCCCACGGCGGTGATATGCCAGCCCCAGCGCGAGCGGCTGAGATAGACGTGGCCGATGATGATGACGAGCAGCAGCGCGGCGGCGTTGGTCGGAACGCCGAGGATCCGGCCAGCGCCCAGGAAGTCCCACAACGGGCTTTCCACGTCGGAGGTGGCGAAATCCGTGGCGTAGCGGCCACTGATCATATCAAACACGGCGCGCAGGATAATCAGCGTGACGAGGGTGGTGAGGAACGGACGCGCCTTCAGATAGCCGACCAGCCAGCCGTTGATGGCGCCGAGCCCGGCGCCGAGCAGCAGCGTGCACACGGCGGCGACGGGCACCGGCCAGCCAAAGATCTTGAACATGATCAGGGCGGCGAGATTGGTCACGGCGAAAATGGCGCCGACGCTGAGGTCGATGCCGCCGGAGATCATCACAAAGCCCATGGCGATCGACACAAGGCCGATTTCCGCGAACAGGTTCAGCATCTGCTGGAGGTTGTCGACGGAGAGGTACCCTGGCACCGTGGCGGCGAAATAGCCCAGCAGCGCCAGCATGAGCGTGAACGGGACAATGGGCTCCATCCAGTTCTTCGCCAGCAACTCTGACAGGAACAGCTTGGCGGAAAAGCGGTAACGCAATGCCTTCAGCGTATCGCTGGATGATGAACTGGGCGGAGTGGGCGACGTCACGACCGACATGAGGGGTTCCCTGAGAAAGCCTGCGGTCAGGTCCGGCAACCGGGCCGGCACTGACAGCATCCTTCTGGTGTGGCGCATGGCGTTGCGCGGAGCGGCGGCTTCGCGGCGAGATGCGTCGGATCCGGAAGAACAGGGCGTCGCCCGCCTGCGCGTCGGCTGGAAACGCCCTGCGACATCCGGGCGGCGGCGCGGGCCTCACCCGGAGCTGGTGGTTGCTGGAGCATGATGTGAACAAGTGGATCCACTTATTCGCGAGAAATCATGCGAAATCAAAGGATTGGAGCGGTGGAGCGATGCGGCCCAAACGCCGTCCGCTCCAGCCGTTACTTGCGCGCGCTGTAACAGGCGTCGCCCTTGCCGGTTTCCTTGTCGAGCATCACCAGCTGGCTGAAGTTGGCGATGTGCTTGGTTCCTGGCTTGTCGGCGTTCTGCAGCAGGAAACTGATGGTCTGGATGATGTCGTGCCCCTGCAGGCGCGCCTGGTAGTTCATGTATTTGTGCAGAAGGCCCTGTTGCAGCATGTCGCAATCTGCCGGGCCGCCCTCGCCGGAGGCGTAGCTCTTGACCTGGTCAAGCTTGCCGGCGGTCTTCAGGGCCTGCGAGGCGCCGCGCTGCATCACGCCCCAGAAACCGACGCTGGCGCACAGGTCCGGGTGCTGCTGGATGACCGACGAGGTGATGTCGAGCGCCTTGGTCGCGTCCCAATTGGCGGCTTGGTTCGAAACGACCTTGATCGCGTCGTCCTTGTTCAGCGCCTCCATCAGGCCGGCGAGCTGGTCGAGGCTGGCGGTGGCGGTGAGTTCGCCCTGGATGATCTGCACCTTGCCCGACGTGCCCGAACCCTTGCCGCAGGCCTTCACCACGTCCTCGCCCAGCAACTGCCCGACGCGGATGAAGTCCGCGCCAACATAGGCGTCGCCGTCGTAGTTGGAGGCCATGTTGACCTGAACCACATAGATGCCGGCCTCATTGGCGCGCTTGAGTTCGCGGGCCAGCAACTGGACGTTGGGGTTCTGCACCACCAGCACGTCGACTTTCTCGCCGATCAGCGCGGAAACCGCCTGCAACTGGGCGGTGGCGTTCCAGCCGGGATCGCGCACCACCAGCTTCATGCCGAGTTTCTCGGCCTCCTGCTTCATGGTGGCGGTCCATTCGTCCGAAAGCGGAATGCCGAGGGTCACCGGCACCCAGCCGATGGTTTTGCCCTTGAGGGCTTTTTCGGCCCTGGCCTGCAACTCCAGCGCATTCTTCGAAGGTTTCGGCGCGTCGGCGGCCACAGCCGGGGCTGTCAATGCCGCAAGGGCGAAGCAACCGCCCAGGACAGAGCCGGCGACGGCGCGCCGGAAGGAGCCGGACGCACGGGCGACGCCGCTGGAAAACGCTCTGGATACGCGCATGGAAGTCTCCCCCTGTTTGTTGTCTGTGGTGGCTTCAGTCGCCCTGGCGGGCTGTTTCCTCGTCCCGCGGGTGCAGGCGGTTATCCAGAATGATGGCGCCCAGCAGCACCAGGCCGCGCACGACGTCCTGCATCTGGTTGTTGACGTTCATGATGGTCAGGCCGTTGAGCAGCACGCCGATCAGCAGCGCCCCGGCCAGAACGCTGAACACGCTGCCGCGCCCGCCGACGAGACTGACGCCGCCGAGCACCACGACCAGCACCACGTCGAAGATCATGGTGCCGGTGATGATTTGCAGGTTCATGCTGGCGGTGGCCGAAGCGGACACCAGACCCGCCAGCAGACTCAGGCCAGCGGCCAGCATGTAGGAAATAATGATGTCGCGACGCACGTCGACGCCGGTCAGCCGGGCGGCCTCCGGGTTGTCGCCGCGCGCATAGGTGAAGCGCCCGGGCGTGGTGCGCGACAGGAACAGGTGCATCGCCACCGCCGTCACGGCGAACACGATGATCGGCATGGGCACGCCAAACAGCTTGCCCTGGCCGAGGAAAAGAAACGCGTGGGCGTCAGCCGGCGGATAAACCAGCACGGTCTTGAAGGCGAAACGCGCCACGCCAAACACCAGCAGCGACATGGCCAGCGTGGTGAACAGCGCCGGCACCTCGATGAAGGCGATGACCCAGCCATTGGCCAGGCCAATCGCCAGCGCCACGGCCAGCCCGGCCAGAACCGCCACCGGAAAGGCGTAGCCTGCGCCCAGCAGGGCCATCACCGACGCCGCGCCGGCCGCCATGCTGGCGATCAGCGACAGATCGAGCCCCCGGCCGATAACCACCAGCGCCATGGCGAGGCTGAGAACGCCGAGCACGGAAACGCTGCGCGCCAGGGTGAGCATATTGTTGATGGTGGCGAAGCCAGGCAGCGTGACCGCGAAAACCAGAGCCAGCAGCGCCGCAATGGCGAAGATCGCCAGCTCCTGTGATTGCAACTTCCGTCGGCTTCCCGCCGACCGGCGCCGGCCAATCGCGATCTCTGCCTGGGTCATGCCCGCTCCACTGTCTGTTTCCACCCGCGCCGGGCTGTTGACCGCCCTGACGAACCGGCGATGTGAACGCATCGCACCAGGTAAATGCTGGCCCTGAAGCCTTCCCCGGTCAGCCTGGACAAATCGATCCGCAGGCCAATGGGCAGATAGACCGGGGGCGCCAGCCGCTGTCTGATCCACATCAGATTACGTCATGGGGTCGGCGTAAAGAGAAATAACAAATTTTGTATACCGCCATAAGCAACCTTTATGGACGCTTCGCGCCAGGAAAGCGTATTATCAAATTATTTCAAGAATATAAGGTAGTCTTCCGTTGACGAAACCCGCCGACGTCATCCTGTCCGCATACGGTTCGTTGGCCCCCCCCAGTTCGGGCTCAACGCGCATGCGCGATGACCCTGACGCTCCATTCCGGCAGTTGAGCGCGCGCCTCGCGGCAGCAGGGACCCCAGATGCCACATGCGATCACTTGCCCATGCGATCACTTGCCCATGTGATCGCTTGCCCATGCGATCGCGCCCATGCAGCAGCGACATGCCAGGGAGCGCATTGATCTCGGCGCGGCCTGCTTCTAGCCTGCGAGACCTGTTCCGCCACGCCGGATGACTGGATGTCGCCGGGCAAACCGGCGACGCGCTTCCAGTTCAGGACCCCATTTCCAGGTTCAGGCCCCCCATGACCGCAGGACCAGACATTGCCGCCATGGACGCAGCCCGGCGGGCGCGGCTGACCGGCCTTGTCTGTCTCGGCGTCACGGCGATCGGCTGGGGGCTCAACTGGCCGCTGATGAAAATCCTGCTGCGCGACTGGCCGCCCCTGTTCGCCAGGGGGGGCGCGGGCGTCGCCGCCGCCGGCATTCTCGCCGCCATCGCCATCAGCCGACGGCAATCGCTCGTCATACCGCGCGCCGCGATCCCACAACTGCTGTTCGCCTCATTCACCAATGTTTTCGCGTGGATGGGGCTGACCACGGTGGCGATGAAATTCATCTCCGTCGGCGAAGGCGCGCTGATCGTCTACACCATGCCCATCTGGACCCTGCTGCTGGCCTGGCCGCTGCGCGGCTCCCGCCCCACCCTGCGCGACGTCGCCGCCGTGTTGCTGGGCCTGGCCGGCGTTTCGCTGCTGCTGGGCGGCGGCGGTTTTTCTTTCAGCGGGGAGCGGATGCTGGGCATCGCCCTGTCGCTGGCGGCGGCGGTGCTGTTCGCGCTGGGCAACATCCTGAACCGGACGCCGCTGCCGCTGCCGCCTTTTACGGCGGTGGCGTGGCAGGTTGGCATTGGCTGCTTCGCCATGCTGGCGCTGGGCGTGGCGTTTGAGGCGCCGTCGTATCAGGCCCTGACCATGACCGGTTTCGCCTGCCTCGTTTACATGACGCTGGTCCCCATGGCGCTTTGCTATCTGACCTGGTTCGCCACGCTGCGCCGCCTGCCGCCGGCTGGCGCAGCCGCCGGCATGCTGCTGGTGCCGGCGATCGCCACGGTCGCCGCCGCAGTCGTGCTCGGGGAGCCGCTGGGCCTGCGCGAAGCCGTCGCCATCGCCATGACGCTTGGCGGCGTCGGCCTGGCGCTCGGGCGCGCCTGAGCCTGCCGGGGCGCTGCCGGTTGAGGACGGCGCCCCGCGCCCCTTAAACGCCTGTTTCCTCAAGCGCCTGCTGGAGGCGGGGCGCGACATAATCGAGAAAAACGCGCACGCGCTGGGGCATGCGCCGCCCGCCCAGGAACACCGCGTGGATCAGTTCCTCGTCCGGCGCCATCACGTCTGCCAACACTTCGACGAGGCGTCCGGCAGCAAGATCAGCCCGCACGTGGTAGTCGCCCATCCGGGCGAGGCCTACGCCGGCCAGCGCCATGCGCCGCACGGTTTCGCCATTGTTCGCGAGCAGCGAGCCCCGCACGGCGCGATCCACGATCCGGCCGCTCTCGCTGATTGGCCACACCGGCGCAGCCCGGCGAAAATTGAAGCCGATGCAATTGTGCCGCGCCAGATCTTCGATCGTCCTCGGCGCGCCGTAACGGTCAAGGTAGGCGGGCGCGGCGACGATCTTGCGATGAGCCACGCCGATGCGGCGCGCCATCATGCCTGAATCCGGCAGCGGCCCGGTGCGGAAGGCGATGTCAGTGCGATCAAGGTAGAGATCGACAATCTCGTCGGATAACGACAGGTCGATCACGATATTGGGGTAGGCGCGCCAGAAATCCGGCAGCAGAGGCTCCAGACAGAGCGCGCCGAGCGCGACCGAGGCGTTCACCCGGACCGCGCCGCCCGTCGCCGCCGCGCCTTGCGAGAGTTCACGCTCCACTTCGTCCAGTTCATGAAGCAGGGCCTGGCTGCGCTCGTAATAGATCAGGCCCTCCGCTGTCAGCGCCAGGCGACGGGTCGAGCGCTCAACCAGCCGCGCGCCAAGCCGCGCCTCGATGCGCGAAACCAGCTTGCTGACGGTCGACGGCGTCATGCGCAGCAGGCGCGCCGCCTCCGAGAAACTGCCCGTCTCGACCACCCGCAGAAAGACCTGCATCTCCCCCGCGCGATTGTCCATGCGCCACCTGTCCTGGATTTTGTTTCACAAATGATGTGGAGACCAGGCGGATTATCAAGGGGGCGGCGGCGGGATATCTCGCCGATCATGACAATCGACGCTGCTTCGCCCCCTGAGGCAGCCAGTGTCAGAGCAGCCCGGATCGCCAGCCCGCCGGGCCCTCCCCGGCATGGGGCGCCTGAGGACCACTAGCCATGAACGCCACATCCCTGACGGCTGCGCCAGCCGAAACCGCCTCCCACGCCCGCTGGGCGCTGCCCGCGCTGGCCATGGGAGCATTCGGCATCGGCACAACCGAATTTTCACCAATGGGCCTGCTGCCAGTCATCGCAAAAGGGGTCGATGTGTCGATCCCCACCGCCGGCCTGCTGATCAGCGCCTACGCCATTGGCGTCATGGTTGGCGCGCCGGTGATGACGCTGGCGTTCAGCCGTTTTGGCAAGCGCACGGCGCTGATGCTGCTGATGGGCATTTTCACCATCGGCAATCTGATGTCAGCCATGGCGCCGGGCTATTACACGCTGCTCGCCGCACGGCTGGTCACCAGCCTCAATCACGGCGCGTTCTTTGGCCTCGGCGCCGTGGTCGCCGCCAGCGTCGCGCCAAAGGACAGGCAGGCAAGCGCCGTGGCCGCCATGTTCATGGGCCTGACCATCGCCAACATTGGCGGCGTTCCCGCCGCGACCTGGATTGGCCAGCAGATTGGCTGGCGCCTGGCTTTCGCCGGCACGGCGCTGATCGGCCTCGTTGCGATCGCGGCCCTGTGGTTCGCATTGCCAAAGGGAGAGCCCGGCGCGATGCCGGACGTGAAGCGCGAACTCTCCGTGCTGGCGCGGCCCGCGGTGCTGCTGGCGATGGCGACCACCGTCATGGGGGCTGGCGCCATGTTCACGCTCTACACCTATGTGGCTCCGGTTCTTGCGGAAATGACCGGCGCATCCGGCGGCTTCGTCACGCTCGGCCTTGTGCTGATCGGCGTCGGCTTCACCATCGGCAACTGGCTGGGCGGCAAGCTGGCTGACTGGTCGCCCGACGGCTCCACGATGATTTTTCTGGGCGCCCTGGCGACAATCATGTTCATTCTGCCGCTGGCGCTGACCAGCCACGTGGGCGCGGCGATCGGCCTGACTGTCTGGGGCGCGGCGGCGTTCGCCATCGTGCCGCCAGTGCAGATGCGGGTGATGGAGGCGGCTTCCGAAGCGCCAGGACTTGCCTCCTCGATCAATGTCGGCGCATTCAACCTCGGCAACGCCCTTGGCGCCGCCCTCGGCGCAGCGGTCATCAGTCTCGGCCTCGGCTATGCCGCCGTCATCATCGCCGGCGGCCTGCTGGCGGCCTCCGGTCTCCTGCTGGCCTTCAGCGGCAGCCGGTCCCAGGCGCCGCAACTGGCGGCCTGCGATCCGTGACGCGCGGCGCGGCGACGGGTCCGCGCAGCAAGAGTGGGCCCCATCTGGGGCCCGCTGTCATTTCCCCGGTCAACGCTGATCGGGCAGGCTCTTCAGCCAGCCGACGAGCGCGGCGGTCACCTCTTCAGGACGCTCCTGCTGGGTCCAGTGACCACAGCCTTCCAGGATCACCGCGTCGGCGAGGTTGGGAACGCTCGCGCGCATGGCGGCGATCATGTCCAGGCCCGGGACCATGGAGAGCACGACGTCGCGCGCGCCGCCGATATAAAGCGCCGGCTGCTGGATCCGCCGGCCGCGCCACGGCGTCATGAACGCAACGTCGCGATGCTGGTTGCGGTAGCGGTTCAGCGGTCCGCGCAGGCCGCTCTGGCGGAACTCACTGACCAGATAAGCAATGTCGTCGCCGGTCATCCAGCCAGGGAAGGGCTGCGGATCGGGCAGGCCATCAAGCAGGCGGGCGCTGGCCGGACGGTTGTCGCCCAGCCCATCCGGCGCCTCGCCGGCGAGCCAGAAATAGAACCGCCGGACAAAGGCGTTGAGATCCGCCTCAGCCTCTGCCTCGGCCACGCCCGGCTCCTGAAAATAATCCTGATAGAAGAACTTGCCGCGATCCGCGTAAACCGGCTTCACCGCATCAATCAGCGCCCGCTCGGCCACGCCCATGAACGGCACGGAGAGGCCCGCCACCGCGCGGATCCTGTTCTCATGCAGCAGCGCCGTATTCCACACCAGATAGGCGCCCCAGTCATGCCCGATCAGCACCCCAGGCGCGCCGCCGCCTTCCGCAGCCACGACGCCGGCGATGTCCGAGGTCATGGCTTCCAGATCATAGGCCTCGACAGGATGGGGCCTGTCGCTGCCGCCATAGCCGCGACAGTCGATGGCGCAAACCTTGAACCCGGCTTCGGCGATGGGGCCGATCTGATGTCGCCACGCCGCCCAGCTTTCGGGAAAGCCGTGTACGAGCACCACCAGCGGCCCTTCCCCCGCGACTGCCGCGCGCAGGCGGATGCCGTTGGCATCAATCATCCGGAATTGCGGGCCCTTTGAGCTGCTGACCATTACTTCCCCCAGGCCGGCGCACCGCGCCAGCGTTCGCGTTTTGCCGTACAGGAGCACAACCGGCCCGATCCATGCCAGCGCCAAACGCCAGCGCACCGCTTTATTGAGCGCTGGCGGGCTGGCCGCCGCATTCCCGCAACCGGAAGTCAGCCGTGTGGCGGCCGGGGAGGGCTACGCCGCCAGATGCGCAGGAACGCGCGCGCCTTGTAGGAGAACGTGTGCCGTTCGTCGGAAATGGCGTCGAGAAACTCGGCGAGGCGGTGCGATTTTTTGGCCGTGTACAAAATCAGCGCCGACACGGGAATGATTACCGCCAGCACGTGGGCGATCTTCTCCAGCGCCCCCCGGCCGGAAACGCTGACCAGACCAGCGCCGATAAAGCCAACGGTCAGCGAGCCGATGAGGCCAAAGAACGTCACCACGGTCAGGCGCACCACCGTGTTGGCCTGGCGGCGGAAGGAATCGCTGTCGAGATAGTCGATCATGTCCAGCACCTCCTGCCGCACTTCAGCGAACAGCCCGTTCAGCTCCAGATGCCGGCTCCACATGGCGAACAGGTCGTGCGCCGGGGCCTGGTTCGACACCTCCTGGAACCAGTAACGATGGCCGAAGCGAAGGAAATTCTCATGCGTCAGCCGCACCCCGCGCTTGAAGCGCTTCACGGTTTCCGGCGCATAATCCGTCAGGCCGCTGATCGCCGTCACCAGCCGGTCGCGGAAGATCAGCAAGGCCGCGCGATGGACGTGCGCGATCAGGCCCAGCAGAAAATACTGCCGCCGGAACTGGCAGGTGATGCCAGTCACCGGGTCGGCGAAGCGCGGATCAGCCGCGTCGCCCACCATGATGAAGGCCTGGCCCGAACACAAAATCCGGGTGGTGATCTGGTTGTGCCCGCCCGCCGGCTCCCAGAACCGGTCGTAGCAATAGCGCGCCTCGAAATCGGCCAGGAAGCCCGGCGCGAAGGGCGCGACGCCCCTGGGGCCGGAGGGGGCGACCAGGGCCAGCCGCATCCAGTCTTCCCGGCTGATCGCCAGCGGATCATCCACCGCCAGGCACGCGAATGTCGGCAGGCGCTGATGCTCGAGCGGGCGGAAGCGGATCAGTTGCTGATCGTTCCCTGGCTGCTCATGCTCCGGGGCCAGCGGATGCATCAGGTACTGCCAGTGCGACGCAATGCGGGGCGTGCGGTGCGCCCGGACAAAATCAAGATAGCGCGCTTTCTGCGCGTAGTCGGACGCGGCCAGCGCGGCGCCATCCGCGTCCAGCAGGCTGATGCTGGCGCAACAATTGGTTCCGGAGCCATCTGCCTCCCAGGTGGTGGGGTACGCCCGGCCGAGCCGGAACAGCGCTTCCTGCGCCTGGTCAAGGGTCAGATCGCGGCAGAGCAGCTCTATGGTGATAATGGCAAGATCAATGTCGTAGAAAAAATACAGCGCGGCGCGAATAACCGTAAAGTCGACCGGCGGGCTCTCCGGCTTAAACTGCGCCCGCAAGGTCGCCACGTCGCGACGACGGAAGATGCGCACCGGCGAGGCGCCCCAGGAGGCGCCGGCGCGCGGCTGGTCGCCCTCACCGTAAAGAAAGCGCTGCACCGCCGGCATGAAAGCGGCGAACTCGGCGTAGTGGCGCTCCTCGAACCCGCTCCCCTCACCGGCGAATGTATCCGGGGCTTCCTCCCACCGGCTCGCCAGCCGCGCCAGCCGCTCGCCATGCCGCAGACTGGCGTCGGCCCCGGACAGCGGCGACAGTTGCACCGGCCACAGCAATATTTGCCGGAACTCCCGCACCATCGGCCGCTGCTGGTCCATCAAACGCCCCGCCCCTCCTGGAATCCGGCTCAAGCGCGCCGCCGCATCATGTCTGGCGCCGCGGCACGGCAGCCCCGGACGATGTTTCAGCACGCCAGATGCGCCATGATCGGCGCCGGGCGCGGACCATTGTCAACCGGAATTGGGTCCGTCGCGACGCCGGCGTTCAATCGCGCCCTGGGGACGGGTCTGCGGCTGGTCGGCCGCCGGGCGCGGATGCGAGCCCCACCGCTGCGCCCTCCGGCGGGAGCGTTTTGCCCTCAAGCCGCAGCGTCCGCTCCAGCAATTGCTCATATAGCGGACGCCCGCCGAGCCACTGCGCCGTCAAATTGGCGGTGAGACAGGCGCACAGCATGGCCAGGGTCAGGCCGTAGGAGCCGGTCAACTCCAGCGCCAGCACCACGCCAACCAGCGGCGCGCGGATTGAGGCCGTGAACAGGGCGGCCATCGCCGCCATGCCGAAAGCCAGCGGCGAGGCCCCATCGCCGGGAGCGCCAATAAACCCGGCCTGGGTAACGGCCAGCTCGACCAGAACGCCAAACGCCATGCCGGCGCAGACGGCCAGCGCCAGGATGGGCGCGAAAACCCCGCCCGGCGTTCCGGCCGAATAACTGCCCACCATGGTGATGAACCGCATGACGACGAACGTCAGCAGCATCGGCAGCGCCGGGGTCTGGGCAGCCCATTTCATGATGACGGTTTCGCCGCCGGTGACGGTTTGCGGCGCCAGCGTCAGCAGGGCGCCAACGCCAAGCCCGACCAGCGCCGGCCACAGATAAGGGACGCGCCGGTTGCAGGCGGCGGCCAGATCCAGCGTCGCGAGCAGGGCGGCGTTCAGCGCCACGCCCAGCACGCCCAGCACGACGCCAAGCAACGCGAAGGCCGGCAGGCTGGCCAATGGCGCCTGCTGGCCGATCACCGGCAGATCAACGCGGGTTCCAGCGATGGCCTGGGTCACGATCGTCGACGTGATGGCCGCGGCGATCACGCCCATGTAGGTGCGGAATGAATAGGGAAACTGTTTGCGGGTTTCCTCAAGCACGAACAGCGCCCCGGCCAGCGGCGCGTTGAAGGCGCAGGCCAGGCCAGCCCCTGCTCCGGCGGCCAGCAGGCCGCGCCGTTCGATCTCCGTGCAGCGCGTCGCTTCGGCCGCGGCGGCGGAAACCGAGGCGCCGATATGGATGGTAGGGCCCTCGCGCCCCAGCACAAGGCCAGAGGAAATCGCCGCGACGCCAGCGGCGAATTTCACCGGCAACACCCGCTGCCAGCGCACTTCGCGGATGCCCTGAACCGCGCCCTCCAGTTCCTGGACGCCGCTGCCGCCGGCTTCCGGCGCAAACCGGCGCACAAGAAATACGCTGAGCACCGTCGCCAGCATGGTCACGCCCATGGTGCACCAGATGCGCTGGTCAGGCGCAACCCGGGTCGCCAGCCATTGCGGCCAGGCGGACAGATGGTCGATGGCGAGATGGAAGCCGGAGCCGATCAGCCCAATGACAGCGCCGACAAACGCGGCGAGCATCACAAAGCGAAACTGGTACACCCCGGCGCCCCGTACTGCAGCCGCGTCATTCAGTGAAGGCGCATCAGCCTGTTGCGACATCGCTGTCCCGACCATGAAGCCTGACGTCCCCCTGAAACGACATCGTGGGCAGCCCTCCCGGCCGCGCATCTCATGACCTGATCCGCGAGGAGAGATGCCTTACGGAGCCCTGGAGCACGCGCTCCAGGGCCCTGATTGACGAGAACCCTGGACTTATTTGGCGCCGAGTGCGCGCTCCACGGCGCCCGCCGCCCATTCCTCAGGCGAGATTTTGGCCGCGCGCGCCTTTTCCGTGACGGCGTCGATCACCGACGACGGCAGCGGCACATTCAGGATGATTTCCTCGGCGCTCTCCAGTCCGTAGACCAGCGGCACGACAACCGTGGCGAAACGCTGGACGCGAGTCGCCTTCTGCTGGTTGTTGAGCGCCGTGTTGGCGGCGACCACCGGGCAGTAAGCGCTGATCAGGTTGTCGATCACCAGGGTTCGGTTGGCCCCGGCCTTGCGCAGCGTGTCGACGGCGGCGTTGAGGGCGGCCGGCTCGTTCAGCGGGTCCAGCTTGCCAAAGTTCAGGCGCAGATCCTTGACCGCCGCCGGCTCCTCGCCCGCCTTGATCGCAGGGCATTCAAACGGCTTGTCGGCGGCGATGGCCGGGGCGGCGAGCATGACGGCAAGCGCGGCGGCGATGGAAAACACCTTCTTCAAGATAGCGACTCCTTGTGTCCCCATGCCGTGAGCTCACGGCCGGGGTGGCTGACAATTCTGGCTCCGCGAACGCGGCGGTTCAAGGATGCGGCGGCGGGGCGCTGGCGGCGGCGAGGATGCGGCTCACATCGCCCGCCTGAT
>NZ_JBLLJM010000030.1:0-30741 GCF_053543495.1 Camelimonas sp. ID_303_24 | reverse complement strand
GAATGTCGATCCGTCCTAGAGCCATTCCCGATCAATATGGACCGGGACGAACTCCGTCCTCCTGGTTGGAGTGCTTTCTGGCCAGATGATTCCAGCTGGCCAGAAAGCGCTCCAGATCTGGATTATCCTGTCCGGATCGCTCCTGCGGCCTGTCATGAAGAACAGTAGATCAGCTTTCACGAGAAACCCGGATGGGCGGTCTGCCTGATCCAGCTTCGTGCGCCCCGCAAACCATGACTGATGCGCCATTGATCCGGTTTCCCGGCGGATTGCGATGGTTCACCAGTAAATTACTTCATCGCCATTAGTGGTATGGCCATGTGGCGTCAAGATCATCTATCCTCGCCGAGTATTCAGTGCTGATCGCATCCATTGAGATGCGCGCCGGCCCGCAGGAGCGCGCCGGAGCAGGGAGGATATGAGTATGGTTGCAGCCGGGAAGCACGATCCGGACAATTCGTTCGTCACCGCGCCATCGCGCCGTCGCGCCGCCATGAAGGCGCTGGCGTTGGGGACGGTCGCCCTTGCCGCTGTCTGGAGCCACGCCGCAGGCGCCCAGGGCGGCCCCACCCTGCCAGACCCGGCGGCAACCGACCCGATCAAGCTCGGCTGGATGCAGGGCTCGCCGCCGCCGAAGGACAAGACGATCCGCGCCGCCGATGGCAGCATGCTGAAGTTTCCGCAAACCCGCTGGTCGTTCAACCACATGCGTGAGTTGCTGCCAACGCGCGACGTGCGTCATGCGGAGACGCCTTCCAGACTGGTATCGCAGCCCGCCGAACTGGACGGCCTGACGTTCAAGACCATGACCGGCGCCGACATGACCTGGAAGGAGATGCTGGCCAACACCTACACCGACAGCATTCTCGTGATGCATGACGGCAAGGTGATCTACGAGCGCTATTTTGGCGCCGCAGCGCCGCACCGGCCGCACCAGGCGATGTCCGTCACCAAATCGTTTGTCGGCACCCTGGCGGCCATGCTGGCGGCGGAAGGCAAGCTCGACCCGCAGGCGCCTGTCACCAAATATGTGCCAGAGCTGAAGGATTCGGCCTATGGCGACGCTACCGTGCGCGACGTCATGGATATGCGCATCGGCGTCAAATACACCGAAAACTACGCCGATCCGACATCGAGCATCTGGGACTACGCCCGGGCCGGCGGCATCCTGCCGCGACCGCCGGGCTACAAGGGGCCGGACAATTTCTCCGAATTTCTTGTGGCGCTGCCCAAGGAAGGGCCGCACGGCAAGGACTTCGCCTACAAGACCAGCAACGCCGAAGTGCTGGCCTGGATCGTGCGCAGGGCTGGCGGCAAATCCCTTGCGGAATTGCTGCGGGAGCAGATCTGGGAGCCGGTGGGCGCCGATGACGACGCCTACTTCCTGATGGACCCGGCGGGAGATGAATCCGGCGGCGGCGGTCTGAACGCCACCTTGCGGGACATGGCCCGCTTCGGCGAGCTGATGCGCAATGACGGCAAGGTTGGCGATCGCCAGGTGATTCCGGCTGGCGTCGTCGCCGACATCCGTAATGGCGGCGACCGCGACGCCTTCGTCGCAGCCGGCTACAAGACGCTGCCTGGCTGGTCCTATCGCAACATGTGGTGGGTGACGAACAACGCCAACAAGGCGTTCATGGCGCGCGGCATCCATGGTCAGTCGATCTATGTCGATCCGGCCGCGAAGATGGTGATCGCCCGCTTCGCCTCCCACCCCATCGCCGCCAACGCCGCCAATGATCCGCTGACCCTGCCGGCCTTCTCCGCCATGGCGGCGCATCTAATGAAGCAGAAACCCTGATCCATCAGGCGTGACGGAGGGTTTGTCGCCGCCGTCACGCCGCGTTATGGACGCCTTGCCACCGTTTGCATGATGCAGGTGCTCAGGCTAGAGCAGTTCTTGTCGGGTATTGCCGGCCAGGCTCGAGCATCGGGGGACACCGTCACAATGACACGGCAGAGCGGCGAGCCCCCGGAGGGCAACGCTGGTGAGCGCAAGGCGACCATCGGGCGTTCATCGGGCGGTTCTGTCCGCCCTGTTGATCTCGCGCGAACGCTCGCCAGGAATCTGCTGCCGCTTGGCGCACGAAACTGGCTGCGCCGTCGCTTGGCGCCATATATAGCTAACAGCGCGCTGGTCCGTCGCCTGCTCGGCGCAGGCGGGGCGCCCTATCGTTATGTCTCGCCACGGCGTCCGGCTGATCTCGCCGGGATCCTGGCGGAGCCAGGGCTCAATATCCGTTTCTCGATTGTCACGCCGACCTGGAATACGCCGCCCGTCCTGCTGGAGGCGATGATCGCCTCGGTGCAGGCGCAATGGTATCCACACTGGCAATTGATCCTGGCTGATGACGCCAGCCCATCGCAAGAAACGCGGACGGCGCTGGCGCAGATTTCCGATCCGCGCATCCAGGTGCTGTTCACGGAGCAGAACGGCGGCATTTCCGCCGCCACCAACCGCGCCATCGCGGCGGCGACCGGCGACTACATCGTTTTTCTTGATCACGATGACGAACTGACGGTCGATTGTCTGTATGAGCTGGCGCGGGCGATCCGCGACACGGGCGCGGACTATCTGTACAGCGACGAGGACAAGCTCTCGCCGCGCGGTCGGCATTTTGAGCCATTCTTCAAGCCGGACTGGTCGCCCGACACGCTGATGAGCATCATGTACACCTGTCACGTCAGTTGCGTGCGCAGGGGGCTGCTGGATGAGACGGGGCTGTTGCGGCCAGAGTTCGATGGCAGCCAGGACTGGGATCTGGTGCTGCGGATTGCCGAAAGGGCGCGGCGCATCGTGCACATCCCCAGGGTGCTGTATCACTGGCGCGTCAATCCAGGCTCGGCGGCGGGAGATCAGGACGCCAAGCCCTATGCGATCGACGCCGGCAAACGGGCGCGGGAAGACGCCCTGGCCCGGCGCGGCATATCCGGCGTGCTGGAGCCATTGCAGGAGGCGCGCGGCTTTTTCCGCGTGCGTCCGCATGTGCAGGGCGCGCCGCTGATCTCCATTATCATTCCGAGCAAGAACAATGGCCGCGTGCTCGGCGTGTGCCTGGAGTCCATCCGGACCAGGTCCAGCTACCAGAATGTTCAGGTTGTCGTGCTCGATAACGGCACGACGGACGCCGCCACCTTGCAGATGCTCGATGAAGAACAGCGCAAGGGCGTGAAGGTCATCCGCCATGATGCGCCGTTCAACTATTCGGAGCTGAATAATATTGGCGCGCGCCATTCGGATGGCGAGCTGCTGTTGTTCCTCAACGACGACACGGAAGTCATCACACCTGACTGGCTGGAGCGCATGGCCGGTTTTGCGCAACTGCCACACATCGGCGCGGTTGGCGCGAAACTGTTGTACCCGCAGAGCCGGGGCGTGCAGCATGTGGGCGTGATCAATTCGGAGATTGGTCCGGTTCACGCCCTGTTGCATGAGCGGGCGGACACGCCTGGCTACTTCTTGCGCAACGTACTGGAATATAACTGGCTTGCTGTGACCGGGGCCTGTTTGATGATCGCACGCGCGAAGTTCGACGCGGTTGGCGGATTCGATGAGCAACTGCCTGTTGCTTATAACGATGTCGACTTGTGTTTCCGTCTCTATGAGCGCGGTTACTACAATATCGTGGCGTCGGCGGCGCAACTGCTTCACTATGAGTCGATCAGCCGGGGCAATGATTTAACGGATCCGGCGAAACGGGCGCGTCTCGATGCCGATCGGGAAAAGCTCTATGACGCGCACCCGGGCCTCCGTAACCGGGATCCGTTTTATAATCCCAATTTCCATCCGCGGGGGGCGCATTTCGAACTTGCGGGGTGACGGTTGCGGTCAGGAGGCGGGGCTTCCAAAAGCGTGATCGTTATCTGAACTCCGCCAGCCGGGGTGAGCCTCCAGGGGCGCCTTCCACATTCCTGAGACCTAAAGTCCGTGACCAGCCCCGTCCCCGCCAGTTCCGGCATGACCGGCCGCCTGTGGCTGCTGATCTTGCTGATGTCCGCCCTGTGGGGCGGCGGCTTCATGTTTATCAAGTTCGCGCTCGCGGGTTTTGCGCCATTCAGTGTGGTGGCCGGGCGGGTGGGGGTGGCCGCGATTGCGCTTGGCCTCATCGTGGCGGTGGGCCGCCAGCGTCTGCCGCGCGAGGCTAAGGTCTGGCGGGCGTTCTTCATCATGGGGGCGCTCAACAATCTGATCCCGTGGATGATGGTGGCGTGGGCGCAGACGCAAATTCCCTCCAGCATGGCGGCGATTCTCAACGCGCCGACGCCACTGCTGACGGCGGTGATGGCGCATCTGCTGACCGATGACGAGAAGCTGACGCGGCAAAGGTTCACGGGTGTGCTGGCCGGCATGCTGGGCGTCGCCATGGTGGTAGGGCCAGGCGTGCTGTCCGGCATGGACAGCGCCGTGCTGGCGCAAATCACCTGCCTGTCGGCTACGGTCAGCTACGCCGCGTCCGCCGTCTATGGCAGGGTCTTCCGCAGCATGGAGGTGACCCCGGTGGTCGCCGCCTTCGGCCAGCAATTGATGGTGGCCTGCGTCATCGTTCCGCTGGCGCTGGTCGTTGACCAGCCGTGGACCCGACCAGCGCCTGGCGCAGGGGCGATCGCCGCTGTGCTGGCGCTGGGCGTGATCGCCACGGCGCTGCCCTACATCATTTTCTACCGGGTGCTGGCGGAGGCTGGAGCCACCAATCTGATGCTGGTGAACCTGCTGATCCCGGGGTGGGCGGTGGCGCTCGGCGCCATGGTGCTGGGCGAGCGGCTGCCGCCCACAGCCTTTCTGGGCATGGCCATGGTTGTCGCGGGTCTGGCGGTGATCGACGGCCGGCTGTTTCCGGCGATATGGCGTCGGCTCACCGGGCGAAGCTGACGCGAGAAGCAGGGTGAGCCTGACCGGCCGGATGCTGGTCAGGACCGGACGCAGGCCCGCGTTTTCCAGCTGGCGGGCCAGGCGCAACCGCCTGGCCACTACTATTCGCTCAGGCAGGGAAAGCTGAATCCGTCCGGGCCTTGCGGATGGGACGCCGCGCCAGCATCCGTGCGACCTGCGCGGGCGCGCCTCAGCTTTTTGGCAATTGCGAGAAGGCGGCCACGACCTGCTCGTAGACCGGGCGCTTGAACGGGATGATCAGGTCCGGCAGGCTGTCCATGGGCGCCCAGCGCCATTCGCTGAACTCCGCCCTGTGGCCGCCGGCGGGATGGCGCACATTGATCTCCGACTCATTGCCGGTGAAGCGCAGCGCGAACCATTTCTGCTTCTGGCCGCGATACCGGCCCCGCCAGGAGCGGCGCAGGATTTCCTGCGGCAGATCATAGCTGTACCAGGCCGGCGCTTCGGCGACGAGTTCAACCGAGCTCACGCTGGTTTCCTCGTAGAGCTCGCGCAGGGCGGCGGGGTAGGGCTCCTCGCCGTCGTCAATGCCGCCCTGGGGCATTTGCCAGGAATAGGCGGCGTTGACGTGCTCTGGCCCCGCCTCATTGCGGCGTTTGCCGACGAACACCTCATTGTCGCGATTGAGCAGCATGACGCCGACGCACAGGCGATAGGGAAGTTTCAAAAAGCGCTTGTCGTCAGTCATGGCAGGCCTCGCCCGGGATAAATTTGGTGGCGCTCCGGCGGCCAAGAGACATCCGGCCCATCCGGGCCAGCCTTGTCCTGCGCCTTATGCTGCAGACCCCGAAGAACTTCCGGGGGCCGTTGTTATGCCGGATGCGACCCTGCTCTGGCAATGGTCTTGGGCATGACCGTGATCCCGCCATGTGTGGCTGCGGCTGATCCAGCCAGCGCGTCGCCTGTCTCCAGCATGGAAGGCGCCTTGCCCGGCATTGGCGCGCGTCACGCCGCCAGACCCCGGGCTGGCTTTCACGAGCAGCCTTGCCGAGCCAGTTGGGCAATGAAAAAGACCCTGGCGAGGCATCGCCAGGGTCTTGCTTCGGGTTTCAGCCCAATTCCGGCCAGCCGCCTCAGTTGGCCTTGGCTTTCTGCGGGTCGGCGGGTTTGGCGACCGCGGCGGTGGCGCGACCTGTGCGCAGCAGCTCAAGGGCGGCCTGCAATTGCTTGTCCTTGGCCGGGTCCGGCGGGATGTAGGCCGAGGAACCGGATTGCTCCTCCGGCTCCTTGTCCTTGCTCGCCTTGTCTTTTCCGGTCTTGTCTTTTCCAGTGCTGTCCGGCGTCGCCTTGCCGGCGTCGGGGGCGGCCTTGTCGTCCGGCTTCGCCTGGGCGGCGTCCTGCTGCTCCGCCTTGTCCCTGTCGCGGCGCTCGCCGGAGAGGTGGCCCTTCAGGCCGGCTTCGCCCTTGGTTTCGTCCTTGCCCTTCCACTCGTCGGGAATGTCCTGCAGCACCACCATGTCCGGGTCGATGCCCTTGGCCTGGATGGAGCGGCCGGACGGCGTGTAGTAGCGGGCGGTGGTGAGCCGCAGCGCGCCATTGGAGCCGAGCGGAATGATGGTCTGCACCGAGCCCTTGCCGAACGAGCGCGTGCCGATGAGCGTGGCGCGCTTGTGATCCTGCAGGGCGCCGGCGACGATTTCGGCCGCCGAGGCGGAGCCGCCGTTGATCAGCACGACCACCGGCTTGCCATTGGTGAGATCGCCGTTGCGGGCGCTGAAGCGCTGGGTTTCGTCGGCGTTGCGGCCACGGGTCGAGACGATCTCGCCGCGGTTCAGGAAGGCGTCGGAGACGTAAACCGCCTGATCAAGCAGGCCGCCGCGGTTGTTGCGCAGGTCAAGGACGTAGCCCTTGATCTTGTCGGCGCCGATTTCCTTGGTGGTTTTTTCGATGGCCGCCTTCACGTCGTCGAAGCTGTGTTCGATGAACTGGGTCAGGCGGATGTAGGCGATGTCGCCCTCAACGCGCGAGCGCACCGAGCGGATCGAGATCATCTCGCGGTTCAGCGTCACCTGCAGCGGCTCCTTGCGGCCCGGGCGCTGGATGGTGAGCGTGACCTTGGTGTTGACCGGGCCGCGCATCTTGTCGACGGCCTGGTTCAGCGCCATGCCCTGCACCGCTTCACCGTCAATCTTGGTGATGAGGTCATTGGTCAGGATGCCGGCGCGGGCGGCGGGCGTGTCGTCGATCGGCGTCACGACCTTGATCTGCCCGTCCTCCTGCGTCACCTCGATGCCGAGGCCGCCGAACTGGCCGCGCGTTTCCACCTGCATGTCCTTGAACGCTTTCGCGTCCATGTAGCTGGAATGCGGATCAAGCGATGAGAGCATGCCATTGATGGCCGACTCGATCATCTTGCCTTCGCTGGGCTTCTCGACGTAGTCGCTGCGAACCTTTTCAAACACGTCGCCGAACAGGTTGAGCTGGCGGTAGATGTCTGGCGAGGCTGCGGTGGCGCTGGTCGTGGACATCAACCGGGTCTGCGTCGCCACGAGCGACATGCCGACGCCCATCGCCACGCCGCAAACCAGAATGGAAATCTTTCGCATTATCCGCGAACCTTTTCGCCTTGAGACGCGCCCTGGGATCTGGACCACCAGGGCGTGGGGTCGATCGCCCCGCCATCCTTACGGAATTCGATGTAGAGCGCCGGTCCTGGATGTGTATCCGCCCGTCCGCCCCCGGTTGCTTCTGTGTTGTCAGGCGTCCCTGTATTGGCCTTGCCCGCGTCGCCAGCGCCAGACTGCCCCATGGTGGCGACTGGTTCGCCAGCCAGAACGAACTGGCCGAGACTGACGTTGATCCGCTCCATGCCCGCCAGCAGGACATAGTACCCACCGCCGGCATTTATGATCAAGAGTTGGCCGAACGAGCGGAAAGGGCCGGCAAATGATACCCAACCATCAGATGGCGCCGAAACAACGGCGCCGGGCTGCGCCGCGATGGTAATTCCCTGTGTCTTGCCGCCGGCAGAATCCGAGGTTCCAAAGGAAACCACCTCTTTTCCGCCCACCGGCAGCGGCAACTGGCCGCGCGCGTCCACGAAGGCGATCTTCGGTTCAAGACGGGCCGGATCCTTGAACGCCAGCGAAGCGAGCTGTTCCTTGGCGTTCTTGAGATCCGCCTCGGCCTTGCGCGCCGCCTCGGTATTGCGCTGGGCTGCGCCGAGCTCCGATTCCAGCCTGGCGATCAGGCTCTTGAGGTCCGTGGCCTGCCTGGCCAGCGCCGCGGCCTGGCTGGTCTGGTCGCTGGTTTCCTGCTCGGCGCCGGCGAGACGGGCCTGACGCGCCTCGATCAGCGCCGCCAGCCGCCGCCGCTCCTCGACGATCGCCTCCATTTCCCGGAACAGGGTCTGCTTGTCGGCCTTGATGGCGTCGCCAAGCCGCACCAGCTCCGCCAGGTCGGTGGCGAGGGCGCGGGTTTCGGCGCGCAACTCCGGCAGCACGGCGCCCAGCAGTATCGATGTGCGCACCGCCGTCAGCAGATCGTCGGGGCTGGCGAGCACCGCCGGCGGCGGCCGCCGGCCGATGCGCTGCAGCGCCGCCATGACCTCGACGATCACGTCCTGGCGGCTCTGGAACGATTTGCGGATGGCGGCGGCGCTGTCGTTAAGGGTGGCGAGGCGCGATTCGAGTTCGGCGATGCGCTCCTCCGTCGCCTGCACCTTGCTGGTGGTGTTCAGCAGGGCGCCGTTGAGGCGGGCGCGGTCCAGCTTGATCGCGGCGATTTCCGCTTCCAGACGAATCCGCGCTTCCTCGCTGGAATGCAGCCGGGTTTCGATGGCCTTCAGCTCCGCTTCCCGCGCATCCTTTTCGGTCTGGCGGGTGTTGGCGCCGGCGCGTTGCTGGGCAAGGGCCGGGCCGGGAGGAAGCGCGAAGACGGCCGCCGCCGTCAGGGCGCAGGCCAGCAGGCCACTCCTGGCGATTCGCAGGGTGGGAAGGTTGCGGCGCGAATGGTGCGGCGGGAGCGCGGAATGAACCATGTTCAGGTGTGCTCGGATGGTGTGCTCAGATGCTGGCCGCGTGGGCGACAGGCGAGCGGCGCAACGCCTCACAGTGACTGATATGGCGCCGAGGTAAACGCAGCCTTTGCATCATCAACCATTTTGTTCCGCCAGAAGCGCCAGTCAGGCGCAGATGAGGGGCGCGGCGACAGCGGGCCGACGCGATTGACCGCGACAATCAATGGCAAACAAGGCGATGCGGTGGCGCCCGGCGCGAAAATGCGCCGGCGCTCAGCTGCGATGATAGGGATGACCGTCGATGATCGTCATCATCCGGTAGATCTGTTCCAGCGCCAGCACCCGCACCAGCTGGTGCGGCAGCGTCATGGCGCCGAAGGAGAGGACCAGCCGGGCCTGGTCGCGCACGGCCGGGTCAAGCCCGTCGGCGCCGCCGATAACAAAGCACGCGTGCTCCGCGCCGCCGTCGCGCAGGGCGGCGAAGCGCGCCGCGACCGTCTCGCTGCCGAGGGCCGCGCCGCGCTCGTCAAAGGCAATGATGACGCCGCCTTGCGCCTTGCCGAGAATCGCCTGCGCTTCCTCGGCCTTGCGCCGGCCGGCGTCGGCCGCGCGGCTCTCCGGCAGCTCAACCACATTGACCGCGCTGACGCCGAGCGGACGTCCCTGGGCGACGGCGCGCTGGTGATAGCGGTCGGCCAGCTCCCGTTCCGGGCCAGCTTTCATGCGGCCGACGCAGATCAGCGAGATTTTCAAGGACGTGGTCCCATGGCCTGGCGCGTCATTGCCGCCCCGATATAGGGCAGGGCGGCAAATGCGGGCGTTCGGCGGATCGCGTCAGGAAGCGGTTCCGGCGGCCGGCGCGGCGCCCCACATCTTTTCCAGATTGTAGAAGACGCGGACTTCCGGGCGGAAGATGTGAATGATGAGGTCGCCAGCGTCGACCAGCACCCAGTCACAGGACGGGAAGCCCTCGTCCTTGATGCCCTTGACGCCCGCCGCCTTGAGGTCCTCGATCAGCTTTTCGGCGATCGAGCCCACATGGCGGTTGGAGCGGCCGGAGGCGATGATCATGGCGTCGGCCAGCGACGTCTTGCCCGTCAGGTCGAGCTGGACGATGTCTTCCGCCTTCATCTCGTCAAGGCTGTGCAAGGCGACCGAGAGGACATTGGCGAGGGCGACGTCCGCGTTGACGTCCGCGGCCTGCGGTTCGGTGTCCGGAATGCGATTGGGCATATGGTAGCGCGCCTGGTCCCTTGCGTGAAAAACGATGTCTGAAAACGTGCCCCCATCATAGCCGTTACGTCAGCCAGGTTCAACGGAGCGGCGGGGGCTTTCCGCAGCTCAGGACGGGCTGCCTCCCGGAGGGGGCGCCTGGCCGGCGCTGGCGCGCAACGCGGTGGAGGATAATGGCGAGCGCGGGCCATGCAGCAGCACCCAGGCTGGGGTGGGCGATGTGGCCAGCCGCCGCGCTTCGGCTTCCGGCAGGCGGGCCGCGGCGAATGTGCGCGCCGCGATGGCGGCGGTGGCGGCCAGGGTATGGCCCGGCCGGTCGATCACCGCCACCGGGATGCGGCGCATGATGTCGCGCCAGTGGCGCCAGCGGTGCAGCGCCGCCATGCTGTCGCCACCCATGATCCAGACGAAATGCACGTCCGGAAAGCGCCGTTGCAGCCAGACTATGGTGTCGTGGCTGAACCTGGCGCCGATATCCTGCTCAAAGCCGGTCACGTGGTGGCGGGCGCGGCCGGCGATCGCGCGAACCTGGGCGATGCGCGTGGCGATGGGCAACAGACCGTTGACGCTTTTCAGCGGGTTGCCCGGCGTCACCAGCCACCAGACGCGGTCGAGCCCCAGCCGCTTCATCGCCTGGTCGGCGACAAGGCGATGGGCGGCGTGCGGCGGGTTGAACGAACCGCCATACAGGCCGATGCGCGCCCCGGGCGCGAGCGGCGGCAGGCGCCAGCGCGGAATCATGCGGCGCGCGTCCGGACAGGGCATGCCCGAACAAAATCGCCGGCGGTTGCGTTACATATGCAGGGAGGTAACCGACGCAAGGAGGTTGTCATGTTCATCCACGTCACAGATCCGGTCGACAATACCCGCATCCTGCTGAACGCGTCATGCGTGCTGATGGTGCGCGGCACGGTTCATGGCGGATCGGCCATCTATCTCACCACCAGCGCGGCGCATCACCCGGACGTGCTGCTGGCGCGGGAAACGCCCGAGGAAATGCAGGCGCTGCTGGCCGGTGAAACCGCCCCGCCGCGCCCGATGACGGAAACGCCGGTGGAAACGGCGCGCCCGGCGCACTAGAGCAGTCTGCGATCAATCTGGATCGCCAACTGCTCCCGTTTTTCTCGTTTTGAACGCGTTCTGACCTGAGCGCGCTCCAGGGCGTGATGCGAACAGGCGGATGTCGCCTGTACGCGCATGGTCATCCGGGGCCACAGCGCTGAAGCGGAGATGCGCTCCAGGGCCATGTCCACGGCGATGTCTTCAGGCAGGGGGGATGCGCCTGCCTGAAGTCTTTTCTGGCGCTCAGGGACGGGTCTGGCCGGCGCCGCGCACCTTGTACTTGAACGAAGTGAGCTGCTCGGCTCCCACCGGACCGCGCGCGTGCATGCGCCCGGTGGCGATGCCGATTTCGCCGCCGAAGCCGAATTCGCCGCCGTCGGCGAACTGGGTCGAGGCGTTGTGCAGGACAATGGCCGAATCAACCTCATCAAGGAAGCGCTCGGCTTTTTCCGCGTTCTCCGTGATGATGCAGTCGGTGTGCTGGGAGCTCCAGGCGTTGATATGCGCCAGGGCGCCGTCGAGGCCATCGACCAGCCGCACGGCGATGATCGCCTCCAGATATTCAGTGCTCCAGTCCGCCTCCGAAACATCGCTGACGCGCGCATCGACGGCGCGAATGTCCGCGTCGCCGCGCACCTCGCAACCGGCGTCGAGCAGCATGGAAACCAGCGGCGCCAGCAGGCGGCCGGCGGCGGCGCGGTCGATGAGCAGGGTTTCGGCGGCGCCGCAGATGCTGGTGCGGCGCATCTTGGAGTTCAGCACCACGGCGCGGGCCGTGTCGAGATCGGCTTCGGCGTCCACATAGACGTGCACCAGCCCCTCCAGATGGGCGAACACGGGCACCCGCGCCTCGTTCTGCACCCGCTCCACCAGGCTCTTGCCGCCGCGCGGCACGATGACGTCAATGGCGCCGTTCAGGCCGCGCAACATCTCGCCGACGGCGGCGCGGTCGCGGGTGGGGACGAGCTGCACGGCGTCGGCGGGCGCGCCGGCGGCGGCCAGCCCCTCCGACATGGCGTGGGCGATGGCGCTGGCCGAGCGGAAGCTGTCCGAACCGGAGCGCAGGATGACGGCGTTGCCGGCCTTCAGGCTCAGCGCCGCCGCGTCGGCGGTGACATTGGGCCGGCTCTCGAAAATGATGCCGATGACGCCGAGCGGGGTCGATACGCGCTGGATCACCAGACCATTGGGCCGCTCGAAGGTGGCCAGCACCCTGCCAACCGGATCGGGCAGGGCGGCGATGGCGGCGACGCCATCGGCGATGGCGTTGATGCGGGACGCATCCAGCGCCAGCCGGTCGATGTAAGCCTCGGTCTGGCCGTTGGCGCGCGCCTCGGCGATATCCTCGGCGTTGGCGGCGAGGATGCGGGCGCTGGCGCGACGGATGGCGTCGGCGGCCGCCGCCAGCGCCGCGGCGCGGGTTTCCGCGCTGGCCAGGGCCAGCGTGCGGCGGGCGATCACGGCGCGCGCGCCCATGTCCGCCATCAGCGTGGCCACATCGACATCCGGCGCGCCAGGGGTGGCAACGCGGGCCGCAACTGGCGTCGCAACCGGCGTCGCACCTGGCATACCCTGGCCGCGAACAGACTGCGCTGCGCTGGCGGTGTGGGCGAGGTGGGCTGCGGTGCTCATGGATGGGCCTTTGCGTGTTGCGCTGGACAAACGTATGCCCGCCGGGTCTGGCGGCGACGATTGATTACGGTCATCATTATTGGCCGTCGCGCCGGCCAATACAAGGGGTGTGCGGGGCTGGGGCCTCCCTGGCCGTCCGTTTCAGGGCTCCAGCTCCCAGTACGCCAGTTCCTGGCTATCTCCTGGCTCTCTCCCGGCTTCCGGGGTTTCAGCGCCCAGGCCTCAGGCGGCGTCGTCCTTCGCGGCGGCGGTCAGCACCAGCACGTCGCGATGGATCATCTCCGCCCGGCCGGCGTAGCCGACGATGGCGGCGATCTCGCCGCTGCCGTGGCCGGCGATGGCGCGCGCGTCGTCGGCGTCAAAATTGATCAGGCCGCGGGCGACCACCGCGCCGGCGGGGTTCCGCACCAGCACCGGATCGCCGCGGAGGAACTCGCCCTCCACCGCGGTGACGCCGGCGGGCAGCAGGCTCTTGCCCCGGCGCAGCGCCGCCACCGCGCCGTCGTCGATGGTGACCGCGCCGCTGGTTTCCAGCAGGCCGCCGATCCACTTCTTGCGGGCCCGGGCCGGGGTGGAGCGCGACAGGAACCAGGTGGCCGGGCCGCCTTCGGCGATGCGGCGCAGCGGGTGCTCCACCAGGCCGGAGGCGATGATCATGTGGGCGCCGCCGTGGGTGGCGATCTTGCCGGCTTCGATCTTGGTGCGCATGCCGCCGCGCGAGAACTGGGAAGCGGCGCCGCCGGCCATGGCTTCGATCTCCGCCGTGATGCGCGGCACCACCGGGATGTGCTTCGCGGACGGGTCGGAGCCGGGCGGGGCGGTGTAGAGGCCGTCGATATCGGAGAGCAGCACCAGCAGGTCGGCGTCGGCCATGGTGGCGACGCGGGCCGCGAGCCGGTCGTTGTCGCCATAGCGGATTTCGCTGGTGGCGACCGTGTCGTTCTCGTTGATCACCGGAATCGCCCGCCACTCCAGCAGCTTGCCGACGGTGGCGCGGGCGTTGAGGTAGCGGCGGCGCTCCTCGGTGTCCCACAGGGTCACCAGCACCTGGCCGGCGATGACGCCGCGCGCGCCGAGCGCTTCGGACCAGGTGCGGGCAAGGGCGATCTGGCCGACGGAGGCGGCGGCCTGGCTTTCCTCGAGCCGCAGCGGGCCCTGCGGCAGCTTCAGCACGGCGCGGCCCAGCGAGATCGAGCCGGACGACACCACCATGACGTCCTTGCCGGCCTGGTGCAAAGCGGCGAGATCGTCAGCCAGGGCCGACAGCCATTGCTGGCGCACGGCCCCGCGTTCGCGGTCGACCAGCAGGGAGGAGCCAACCTTCACGACGATGCGGCGGAAGCGGTCCAGGGCGGGAATCTCGGTCATGGCTGTGTATCGCCGTTTTGCGCCGTTAAAAGCATCTTCGCGAAAAAGCGGCTGCTGCTCTTTCTGAAGAACATGGATATCGAAACCAGAAGGGCGGCCCTGTCGCGCCGCGCCTGCTCTATACAGCAGGAAGCCGCCAATCCGGAACGGCGACGGGCATGCTGGCGGGCAAAAATCTTTCGCAAAATCTTTCGCAAAGAACTTTCATCGCGTTGTTGCGACGGCTCCGCGCCGGAAACATCACGGCTGCCCGGCTTGTCCTTCGGCCTCCACCCGCCGCAGGCGGCGATGGCGAGGCCGGGTTTTGCGACCTTGGGTCGCGCCGCGTCCGGGCCCGACCTGCCGGCCGGAAAGCAGGATCGCGCGCATGTGCAGCAAGTAAGCACTTGCGCCAGGGCGACGAAGGAGGCAGGAACAGGTTTCCTGTAATGGCTCCAGTTTTGGTCCCGCAGGACGCAGTTTCGCCGGGAGAGGTACATGTCCAGCAGCATCCGTCAGCCATCCGACACGCTTGTCACGGTGTTCGGCGGCTCCGGCTTCGTTGGCCGCCATGTGGTGCGCGCCCTGGCGCGGCAGGGGTATCGCATTCGCGTCGCCGTGCGGCGGCCGGATCTG
Source organism: Camelimonas sp. ID_303_24 (assembly GCF_053543495.1). Taxonomy (NCBI): domain Bacteria; kingdom Pseudomonadati; phylum Pseudomonadota; class Alphaproteobacteria; order Hyphomicrobiales; family Chelatococcaceae; genus Camelimonas; species Camelimonas sp. ID_303_24. The sequence goes on along the minus strand of NZ_JBLLJM010000030.1, from coordinate 15,982 downwards.
GCCTTTCACCTGCAGCCGCTGGGTAATGTGGGACAGATCCACGCCGTCCAGGCCAATCTGCGCAACCGGCCCTCGATCGTTCGCGCCATCGCCGGCGCCGATATCGTGGTCAATCTCGTTGGCATCATGCACCAGGGCGGCCGCCAGCGTTTCGACGCGGTGCACGGCTTCGGCGCCCGCGCCGTGGCGGAAGCCGCCAGCGCTGCCGGGGTCGAACGGCTTGTCCACATGTCGGCCCTCGGCGTCAGCGCCGATTCCGGCTCCGCCTACGCCCGCTCCAAGGCCAACGCGGAGAGCGCGGTGCGCGAAGCCTTCCCAGGCGCCGTCATCCTGCGGCCGTCAGTGATGTTCGGGCCGGAGGACCAGTTCTTCAACCGCTTCGCCCAGTTGGCGACCTTCATGCCGGTGCTGCCGCTGGTCGGCGCGGAAACCCGCATGCAGCCGGTGTTCGTCGGCGACGTGGCCGCCGCCGTTGCCAGCGCCGTTGCGGGCGTGGCGACGCCGGGCGCGACCTATGAGCTGGGCGGGCCGGAGACGCTGACGATCCGCGAGGCGATGGCGTTCACCCTCAACACCATCCGCCGCCGCCGCCTCGTCATTGGCCTGCCGTTCGCCCTGGCGCGCCTGCAGGGGCTGGCGCTGGAAATTCTGCACACCGTCTCGCTGGGCCTGCTGCCGGACAGCCTGCGCCTGACCCGCGACCAGGTGGAGCTGCTGCGCCACGACAATGTGGTGTCGCAGGCCGCTGTCGCCGAAAAGCGCGGGCTGGCTGACCTTGGCGTTACGCCCAGCGGTTTCGACGCCATTGTCCCGACCTATCTCTGGCGCTTCCGTGAGAAGGGCCAGTTCGAGCCGCCGCCGCAGGTTGGCTCCGGCGCCCACGGCGCCGAGGCCTGAACGGGCCGGCCTTCCGGCTAACAAAAAACGCCGCCCTCTGGGGCGGCGTTTTTTGTTAGCGCGGGTTATTGAAGGGCGTTTCCGGATGAAGCTTCCGCTTTATCGAAAGCCGTCTCGCCGGTCCGGCGTCAGGAGCCCTGCCGGCGCGGCATCAACTCCACAAGCACCTGCGGCGCCTTTTTGCCGGCGGCTTCGGCGATGGTTTCCAGATTCTGATCGAGGCTTGTCGCCTGGTAGCCGCGCTCGCGCAGGGTGGCGAGCAGTTTGTCGGGCGAGGTCTTCAGCAGCGGCGCCAGATCGGCGAGACGCGCCTGGGTCATCAGCGGCAGGGCGCGGAACGCCGGATTGCCGCCCCGGCCAGGGCCGCTGAGGCCGGAAATGGCGAACGGGATCGCCACCGCCAGCGACAGGACCAGCGGCAGGATGAGCGTCTTGCGTTTCGCGTAATTCACCAGCGGGCGCCAGTTGCGGACCATGTGCAGAACAAACGGCGCCAGCAGCAGCATGCTCAGCCATTCGTGCATGGCGTGGAACGTGCGCGGCGTCCAGCGGAAGAACAGCGCGATGCCGGAAATGGCCGATACGAGAAAAAGGCCAGTGGTCAACGGCGTGGCGTAACGGGTGAGAACGCGATTGTAGAGGCTGTTGGCGGCGGTCGACATCGTGGTTCCGGAAGGCATGCGGGATGGAAGCGGCGGGCTGGAAAGCCGTCGCCGGCGAGGGACAGCCTCGGGCCGCCTCTATCGCATTTCAGGGGGAGCCGATACCAGGGCGCGCCGGAAAAATACGCTGAAACATCAACTTGGAACGGTTCTGAAAAGTGGGGCAGCGCGGCGCGGCGGCAGATCCTGGCCTGTGCCCGTACCTTTACATTTGCCTGGACCTGGCGCGCCGCTTGTCCGGGGCCTCTTCAGCCATGCGGGCAAGGGCCGGCGATTACAGGGTCAGGGCGCTGGCGGATTGGCCAGTTCGGCCCGCTGCACGCTCTTGTGCACGTGCACCATCAGGGCGATGCCGAACAGCGGGGTCAGCAGATTCAGCACCGGCACAGCCACCAGCAGGGCAGCCACCAGGCCGGCGCCGAATACGGTGGGCCGGTTGCGCAGGCGCATGGCTTCCGCCTCGGACATGGGACGGAAGCGCGCCGCCGCCATCTCGAAATACTCGCGCCCGAGCAGGTAGCCATTGGCGATGAAAAACGCCGCCATGTTGACGCCCGGGATGAAAAACAGCAGCAGGGCGAAGAGGTTGATCACCAGCGACAGGCCGGCGAAACGCAGGCCATAGAGCAGGGACATGCCAACGGACAGCGCCTTGCCGGGCGGATCGTCCGGGTAGTCGGTTTTCTCCACCAGCTCGGCCGCATCATCGAGATAATAGCCGGAAACCAGCGCGGAGACCGGCGGAATCAGGAAGGCCAGTCCAACCATCAGTCCGGCGCCCGCCACGAAAAACGCCAGCGTGTCGAGAATGGGCCATGAGGCGCTGAGGCTGTGCGAGGCGAGGTAATGATTCAGCAGGCGGGTGAGGCCAAACCAGACGAGCCCGAGAATCAGCAGGGTCAGGCCGACGGAGCGCAGCAACATGCGCCGGAACGGCGGCGACATGATTTGCCGCAGCGCCTGGGTGGCGGCGTTGAAGATCTGCACGGGGCCGGTGTGTCGCAGGCTGCTGATCAAGGGGGCTCTCGTTGTGCGTGTCCGGAGGCGGCTTCAGACGACAGGATACAGCGGGGGCGTAACCGTCTGTTTAATCATGGGCGCGCCCCGGGTGAGACTGGCGTTGCGCGGCGACGATGGCGCCAGCCGCCTGAACGGCGCCGGATAATCTTCGCGCTGCATGAGGGCTGGTTGCGGCGTGGATATGGCGGCCATGGGGCGTCTGTTGCAAGGCGTCTGGTGCAAGGCGCCCGCTGCATGTCTGGCGCGAATATATGCCGGCCGGGCGGATCCGCCCTCAGGCAAGCAGGCCGGCGCTGGCGCCGTCGGCGGCATCCGGCGCCGCTTCGCGCCCCATGTCGGCGCTCCAGACCAGTTGCTTGTAGTCGAAGCCGGTTTCGATGGTGGGTTTGACGATCGCGAAATAGGGCGAGATGTCGAAATCGCGCGGCGCGAACAGACTGTGATGGCGGATGTGCAGGATTTCGGCGCGGGTAAATCGCGTCATGTTCTTGCGTGCGGCGATCTCGAGGCGCGGCAATACCGGATAGCGCACCTGCTCGAACGCCTGGGCGATCAGCGTCGAGCAGATGGCGCGGGTCGGCTCGCCGGAGCCAAGGGCGATCATGCGCCGGCGAAACCGCGATGGCGCCGGCAGGGGCAGCAGGTAGCGACCAAGATCAATGACATTGCGCAGGTCGTAGGCCTGGCCGATGCGCGAGCGGGCGTAGGCGACAACAGCGTCACGGTCGTCTGGCGTCAATGCGACCGGGCGGCAGATGCGGACGCTGGCGGCGGCGTATTTTGACAGGGGCGCGGTGGTGACGCCGTGTTGCACGTCGGCCTCGACCAGCACGTGGTCATCCTGATCCCGAACCGGCCCCACATACAAGGCGGCGTGGGACCAGCTGGACTGGGTGAGGTACTTGATGATCGAGGCGATGCGCGTCGCCCCCTCGACCAGCAGCACGTCGCCCGGCTGCAGGGCGCGGGCGAGGGCCGCCGGGTCCGGCGGGGCCGAGGGCCTGTAGCCAGGAAGCTCCTGCATCAGGAAGGCGGCGATCTTCCGCCCGAGCCAGCTGAGCGCGCTGTCCATGTGATTCTACCGGAGGCTGGCCCTGGTGCGGACGCCGCCCCTTACAGCATGCTGGGCAGGATGCGGTCCGGCGGCCGGTGTCCGTCCATGAAAGTCTGGATGTTGAGAATGACCTTCTCGCCCATGTCGTGGCGGCTTTCGATGGTGGCCGAACCAAGATGGGGCAGCAGGACCACCTTGTTGGCGCGCGCCAGCTTGAGCAGCCGGGGATTGACCGCCGGAGCGTGCTCGAACACGTCCAGCCCGGCGCCGGACAGCTCGTTGGCCTCCAGCATCCGCGCCATGGCGGTCTCGTCGATGATCTCGCCGCGCGCCGTATTGACGATGATCGCCGAGGGCTTCAGCAGTTTGAGGCGACGGGCGGACAGCAGGTGATAGGTGGCCGGCGTGTGCGGGCAGTTGACCGAAATGATGTCCATGCGGGCCAGCATCTGGTCGAGCGATTCCCAATAGGTCGCCTCCAGCGCCTGCTCGGTGGCGGCGGGGACGCGACGGCGGTTGTGGTAATGGATCGACAGGCCGAAGGCGCGGGCGCGGCGGGCCAGGGCCTGGCCGATGCGGCCCATGCCGACGATGCCGAGGCGTTTGCCGGTGATGCGCCGGCCCAGCATCCATGTGGGCGACCAGCCGGTCCATTCGTCGTCCGGCACCACCCGTGCGCCTTCGGCGATGCGGCGCGCCACGGCGAGAATCAGCGCCATGGTCATGTCGGCCGTGTCCTCGGTGAGGACGCCAGGCGTGTTGGTGACGGTGACGCCGCGGGCCAGCGCCTGCTGAACGTCGATGTGATCGACGCCGGCGCCAAAATTGGCGATGAGCCGCAATTGCGGACCAGCCTGGGCGAGCACGGCGGAATCGATCACATCGGTGATGGTCGGAACCAGCACGTCCGCTGTCTTCACCGCCTCGATCAGGTCGGCCTGACGCATGGGCGCGTCGTCATGGTTCAGCCGTACGTCGAACAGTTCCGCCATGCGGGTTTCGATGGCGTCCGGAAGCCGGCGGGTGACGACGACGAGGAGTTTCTTTTTGGTCATGACGCGTCCCAGGCAGGTGCTTTTCACGCAGCGTTAAGCAGGCTCGGGCGACACAGGGTGAGATCTGCGTCTCGGGACTCTGTAGCAGACAAGACCAGAAACACAACGCATCCAATCGTCGGACGCCCATGCGCCCGTCAGGATGGGGATCGCTGGCGCCGGCATTGAAGCCGGGGCGCCGGACGGGAGATGGAGCATGATTGGGGTTGGCCGGGTCAGGAGCGGGCGCGTGGCGATGACGCAGGTCGCGGCCGCGCTGGCGCTGCTCGCGGCGGGGTTCGCGCCGGCTGGCCTGACGCCGGCGCGCGCGGCGGACGGGCCAAAGGGCTCGGTGACCGGGCTGCCGTTGCCGCGCTACGTCAGCCTGAAGTCAGATCGCGTCAACCTGCGTCAGGGGCCCAACAAGGACCACGCCACGACCTGGGTCTATCACCGGGTCGGACTTCCGGTGGAGATCACCGCCGAGTTCGAAACCTGGCGGCGGGTGCGTGATTCAGAAGGCGTGGAAGGCTGGGTTTTGCACTCGCTGCTGTCAGGCAAGCGCACCGCCCTGGTGGCGCCGTGGGAAAAGGCGGCGTTCGTGCCGATGTATCGCGAGGCGTCGGAAACGGCGTCGCTGGCGGCGAAGCTGGAGCCCAATGTCGTCGTCCAGGTCAAAAAGTGCGACAAAACCTGGTGTCGGGTCGAGGTCGCCCGGCGCGAAGGCTTTATGCGGCAGGACAAGCTGTGGGGCGTCTATCCTGGCGAAGTGGTCGACTGACGGCCAGGGGACTGGCGAGATCCGGATGGGGAATGCTGACGGAGAGGCGTGATCCTGGCGGCGAAAGCGTGCTGGCCGGGCGTCGCCACGCCGCATCGCCACATCGGCGTCTCGCGATTCGGCGGGCCCTGGAGGAGGGCGCGCCAGACTGCCCTGGCTCTCCTGGTGCTCCTGGTGCTCCTGGCGCGAGGCGCGGGCATATGGTCAAAAAAAAGACCGCCGGAACGGCGGTCGTTTTTGCGGGTATGGATTGTGCGGACGTGACGCCGAAAATCAGCGGCCGGCCAGGATGCGCATCTCAGGACGCGCATCATTGGGCGCGTGCCGTCATGACGCGCGCCATCCGGAAGCCGGCGGTCAGGAAACGCGCTTGGGGCGCAGGCGCACCACCACGTCGACGCGAGCGATTTCCATGCCTTCCGGCGCGTCCGGCAGGTTGGAGATGTTGATCGACGAACCGGGGATGTCCAGCAGCCGCTCCTCGCCTTCGACAAAGAAGTGGTGGTGGTCGCCGACATTGGTGTCGAAATAGGTGCGCGAGCCGTCAACAGCCACCTCACGCAGCAGACCGACCTCGGTGAACTGGTGCAGCGTGTTGTAGACGGTGGCGAGGGAGACCGGAACGCGGGCCTTGCTGGCCTCCTCGTACAGCATTTCAGCCGTTACGTGGCGGTCGCCCTTTGCGAACAGGAGCCAACCCAGAGAAACGCGCTGGCGGGTGGGGCGAAGTCCGGCGCGACGCAATTCCGCGCGCAGGGCGTGCACCGGGCAGCCCTTCAGGCCGTCCGTCTCGCCAGCAACAGTATCCACGCCACGCAGGGCGTCGCCGTCAGTCATCAAAGCCATATCCCGTAAATTGCCCTGTTATCATAGGCAACAGAGGCCGCGGCTGCAACCCGCGCCCTGTTTCAATGGTTTACCTGCGACCACAAGGCGCCGCTCCGGCGGCTGGTTCAGGCTGCTGGCGGCGATCCCGGGTGCGTTCCCTGGACGCGTTTCCTGGGCGGTAATCTCCCCGCTGCAATCTTCTGGCGCTTCCAGAACTTTCGACGACGTCAATGTGCGGCTTTCAGCCGGGGCGGCAATCATGTTACAAGCGCCCGTGAAGACAGGCGACGGCCACAGGCCCGGCTCCGGTCCTTCTCTTGCGCATTCGCCGCGCACCCACGATGTGATCCCTTCACCAGGATCCACCCGCGATTTGTCAGGACGATGACCGACACTGCTCACAGCGCCACGCGTCAATCCAGCTTCACCTACGAAGAGCTCCTCGCCTGCGGGCGCGGCGAACTGTTCGGGCCGGGCAACGCCCAGTTGCCCCTGCCGCCCATGCTGATGGTGCATCGCATCACCGACATCTCCGAAACGGGGGGCGACTTCGACAAGGGCTACGTCCGGGCCGCATACGATGTCAGCCCTGACGACTGGTATTTCCCCTGCCACTTCCAGGGCAATCCGATCATGCCGGGCTGCCTCGGTCTCGACGGCATGTGGCAGATCACCGGCTTTTTCCTCGGCTGGCTCGGCGAGCCGGGCCGCGGCATGGCCCTCTCCACCGGCGAGGTGAAGTTCAAGGGCATGGTGCGCCCGGACGTCAAACTGCTCGAATATGGCATCGACTTCAAACGCGTCATGCGCGGCCGGCTGGTGCTGGGCACGGCTGACGGCTGGCTGAAGGCCGATGGCGAAAAGATTTACGAGGCGAAAGACCTGCGCGTCGGGCTGTCCAAGGTCTGAGGCAAACGCAGGCCGCGGGCCGCGCCGGACGATCCGGCGTGGGTCCGCGCGGGCGCGGCCCGGTTTGCCTGGTTTTGTGATCTGGCGTCCCGGGCCATTGCGCCGCTCCCGGAAAAACACGATATGCTCCGGATAACGCCCGGCGCGTCCGCGCCGGCGACTGAATGGAATCAGGCGCGCGTTCGCGCGTTCGCGAAATGGTGCAGATCTGCGGGGAGTCGCGGCCTTTGGGTCACGACGCCGCGCCGGTCCGGAGAAAGGAACAGCGGCTGATGAGGCGCGTCGTCGTTACCGGGATGGGCATTGTCTCGTCCATTGGCAACAATATCGCGGAGGTGACGGAGTCGCTCCGTGAGGCCCGCTCCGGCATTTCGTTCGCCGAAGAATACGCCAAACTCGGCTTCCGCAGCCAGGTTTATGGCAAGCCGACGCTTGCCCCCGAAACGTTGGTTGACCGCCGCGCCATGCGCTTCCTCGGCGAGGGCGCCGCATGGAACCATGTGGCCATGGAGCAGGCGATCGCCGACGCGGGGCTGGAGCCTGGCGACATTTCCAGCGAGCGCACCGGCATCATCATGGGTTCCGGCGGACCGTCCGCCCGCACCATCGTCGAATCAGCCGACGTGACCCGCACCAAGGGGCCCAAGCGCGTCGGTCCGTTTGCCGTGCCCAAGGCCATGTCATCGACCGCGTCGGCCACCCTGGCCACCTGGTTCAAGATTCGCGGCGTGAACTATTCGATCTCCTCGGCCTGCGCCACGTCGGTGCACTGCGCCGGCGCTGCTTATGAGCAGATTGCCTGGGGCAAGCAGGACATCGTTTTCGCCGGCGGTTGCGAGGAGCTGGACTGGAGCCTGTCCGTGCTGTTCGACGCCATGGGCGCCATGTCGAGCAAGTACAACGACCGGCCCTCGACCGCGTCGCGCGCCTACGACAGGAACCGCGACGGTTTCGTCATCGCTGGCGGCGCTGGCGTCCTGGTGCTTGAGGAGCTTGAGCACGCCAGGGCCCGCGGCGCCAAAATCTATGGCGAGGTTGTTGGCTACGGCGCCACGTCGGATGGCTATGACATGGTCGCGCCCTCGGGCGAGGGCGCCATCCGCTGCATGCGCCAGGCCCTGGCGACGGTGAAGCAGCCGATCTCCTACATCAATCCGCACGCCACCTCGACGCCTGTCGGCGACGACAAGGAAATCGAGGCGATCCGCGAGGTCTTCGGCGCCGGCGACAAGTGCCCGCCCATCTCGGCCACCAAGTCGCTGACCGGTCACTCCCTCGGGGCCACCGGCGTGCAGGAGACGATCTATTCACTGCTGATGATGCAGAACGGTTTTATCTGCGAGAGCGCCCACATCGAGGAGCTTGATCCCGCATTCGCCGACATGCCGATCGTGCGCAAGCGCATCGACAACGCGAAGCTGGAAACGGTTCTGACCAATTCCTTCGGTTTTGGCGGCACCAATGCGACGCTGGTGCTGAAGCACATCGATTCCTGACCCGCAGGGGCGGCGCGGGAAACCGCGCCAGGGGCGTTTCCGGTCACGCGAACGGGCGGAAACGCTTTTCCAGTCTGGTTTGATGCATGCCCGGCATGAAAGGTGACGTCCACTTTTCATGGAAGTGCTCTGGCGCGCGCGCCTTATGGATTTGAAACTGGCGCGGCTTCCGCAGTTCAGGCAACTTCCTGACCGGACCCGTTGCAAACTGGCGCGTCGCCGGCGGCGGCCGCATGGAGAGGACGACACATGGCGTTGATGGCGGGCAAGCGCGGCCTCATCATGGGCGTTGCCAACAACCATTCGATCGCCTGGGGGATCGCCCAGGCCCTGGCCGCCGAAGGCGCCGAACTGGCTTTCACCTATCAGGGCGATTCCCTGCGCAAGCGGGTTGCTCCGCTGGTGGCGTCCCTTGGCGCTGACGTGCTGCTGCCCTGCGACGTCGAGGACATCGACAGCGTCGACGCCGTGTTCGCCGCCCTGAAGGAAAAGTGGGGCAAGATCGACTTTCTCGTTCACGCCATCGCCTTCTCCGACAAGAACGAACTGAAGGGGCGCTACGCCGACACCAGCCGCGCCAATTTCTCGCGCACCATGGTGATCTCCTGCTTCTCGTTCACCGAGATCGCCCGGCGGGCGGCGGCGATGATGCCGGACGGCGGCGCGATGCTGACGCTGAGCTTCATGGCCAACCGGGTCATGCCGAACTACAATGTCATGGGCGTGGCCAAGGCGGCGCTTGAGCAGAGCGTGCGCTACCTCGCCTCCGACTTCGGGCCGGACGCGGTGCGCGTCAACGCCATTTCCGCCGGGCCGGTGCGCACGCTGGCCGGCGCCGGCGTCAACGACGCGCGGCTGATGTTCAACTACCAGAAGGCGCATGCGCCGCTGCGGCGCTCGGTGTCGATCGAGGAGATTGGCAAGTCGGCGCTGTATCTGCTGTCGGACTGGTCGTCCGGCGTGACCGGCGAGATCCATTATGTGGACAGCGGTTACAATATTATCGCCATGCCGCGCACGTCCGAGCTGAAGGCGCAGGAAGATGCGCAGGCGGAGGCTGAAGGGGCCTGAAGGCACTCGGGCAGCAGCCAGGCGCAGGATTTCGCCCCTGCGCCGGCGCCTGAAAATCAGGCAGCGGCGGCGCGGCGTCTGAAAAAGAAAATGCGGCCTCTCGGGCCGCTTTTTTGTTGCTGCTGCAGACTTGCGCCAGGCTTGGCCGCCTGAAGGGGCGGATGCTGTGGTGTGTCCTTGCGCACACAGCACAAAAAATGGCAGCGATGCTGCCATGATAAAAGTTGCGTCATTTTGCGACGCGCCCTATCAGTGAACTTGCAGCACTTGCTGCATGCCCTCTGTGGGCGTTTCCTCCCTAGACTTCAAGGGCGGCGCTTTGTGCGCGGCCCTTTTTTCTTTTCGGGGCTGAGACTAACCGGGCTGGTATCATTTGCAACGAAATTTTTTACAAAAAATGCCGGATGGTGAGATTTCCGTGAGCGCGATGCGGGCCATGGCGGCAATTCGCAACCCGCTCCGCCGGCGCCGGATCGCCGCGCTGCGCTGATCCAGGTCGACAAGTATTTGTTATACAATTCGTTCCGGGCAGCTTCCGTCATCAGGCTGTCATAATGCGGCCGGCCGCCGCTGGCCCGGCATGCGACATTTTGCGCCATGTGGGCAGGTTCCGGACCGGTCCGCGCTCGCCCATCTGACCAACAGAACGGCGGCGCATGTTTCCGGGGCGTCCCGATCCCATGCTGCCCCGGCGGCTCCGTCGCGGGCCTCGCGCGGGAAAGAACGTCGCGGTGGACAAGGGTCACAAGTCATGCGAACCCGGCCGTGGAGCCGGCCGGCCGGGTTTTGGCCATGCTCAGGGAGCGCCCATGACGTTTCTGGTGAAAATTTGTGGCTTGCGCGACGCGGAGACGCTGGACGCCGCCCTGGCGGCTGGCGCGAACATGGTTGGTTTCGTCCACTTCGCCCGCAGCCCCCGGCATCTCGATCTCGCCGACGCGGCGCGGCTGGTTGCCAGGGCGCGCGAGCGCCAGGCCCAGAGCGTGGTGCTGGCGGTTGACCCCGATGACGACGCGGTGGCGCGCATCGTGGAAGAAGTGAAGCCGGACTGGCTGCAATTGCATGGCGCCGAAACGCCGGAGCGGGTGGCGGAAATCCAGGCGGCGCATGACGTCGGCCTCATCAAGGCGATTGGTGTCTCCGGCCCGGAAGACGTGGCGCGGGCCCTGACCTATGACGCCGCCGATCTGCTGCTGCTCGACGCCCGGCCGCCGCGCGACGCCACCCGCCCTGGCGGCAATGGCGTGGCGTTCGACTGGGCGCTGGCGGGCGATGCGCGGCTGCCGCCATTCCTGCTGTCGGGCGGCCTGCATCCGGACAATGTGGCCGGCGCCATCGCTGGCCTGGCCGGACAGGCTTCCCTGGCTGGCGTTGACGTCTCGTCGGGAGTAGAGAATGCGCCAGGCGTCAAGGACGCGGCGCTTGTCGGCGCGTTCATTCGCGCGGCAGTTGGCGCGGCTTTGTCGCGTCCGAGCATGAAGGAACCGGTTGCGTGAGCGCTCATTCCCACACCGCTTCGCCGCAGGCGGGGCAACGGCCCAATTCCTATCGCAGCGGCCCTGACGCGCGCGGCCGCTTCGGCCTGCACGGCGGCCAGTTCGTTGCCGAGACGCTGATGCCGCTGGTGCATGAGCTGGAAGCGGCGTGGGCGGAGGCCAAGGCTGATCCGGAATTCCACGCCGAGATGCAGCGCCATCTGGCCACCTATGTCGGCCGGCCGAGCCCGCTTTATTACGCCGAGCGCCTGACGGAGCACCTGCGCGCCGAGGCCCGCAAGGCCGGCCGCGATGGCGGCGCCAAGATTTACCTGAAGCGCGAGGAGCTGAACCACACCGGCTCCCACAAGGTGAACAATGTGCTGGGCCAGATCCTGCTGGCCCGCCGCATGGGCAAGCAGCGCATCATCGCCGAGACCGGCGCTGGCCAGCATGGCGTCGCCACCGCCACCCTCTGCGCCCGCTTCGGCCTTGACTGCGTCGTCTACATGGGCGCGGTGGACGTGGAGCGGCAGATGCCGAACGTGTTCCGCATGCGCATGCTGGGCGCCACGGTGGTTCCGGTGGAGTCCGGTTCGCGCACCCTCAAGGACGCCATGAACGAGGCGATGCGCGACTGGGTGACCAATGTCGGCAGCACGTTCTATTGCATCGGCACGGTGGCGGGCATGCACCCCTATCCGGCCATGGTGCGCGATTTCCAGTCGATCATCGGCAATGAAACCCGCGAGCAGATGCTGGCGGCTGAGGGGCGGCTGCCCGACAGCCTGGTCGCCTGCATCGGCGGCGGCTCCAACGCCATGGGCCTGTTCCACCCGTTCCTCGACGACCCGGAAGTGGCCATCTATGGCGTCGAGGCGGCGGGCCACGGCATTTCATCGGGCATGCACGCGGCGTCGATCGCCGGCGGCCGTCCGGGCGTGCTGCACGGCAACCGCACCTATCTGCTGATGGATGCCGACGGCCAGATCACCGAAGCCCATTCCATTTCGGCTGGCCTCGACTATCCGGGCATCGGCCCGGAGCACGCCTGGCTGCATGACGTGGGCCGCGTCAACTATCTCAGCGCCACCGACGATGAGGCCCTGGCTGCGTTCCAGTTGCTGACCCGGCTGGAAGGCATCATTCCGGCGCTCGAGCCTTCGCACGCCATTGCCCGCGTCATCGAGCTGGCGCCGCAGATGCCGCAGGACCACCTCATGGTCGTTTCTCTCTCGGGGCGCGGCGACAAGGACGTTCCCCAGGTGGCCGAGATGCTTGGCCCCAATCTGGACGGCAACACGGGCGGAGCACGGGCATGAGCGTGGTGGAAGCGAAACAGACGGCCGCGACGGGCGTGGCGCGCATCGATGCGCGCTTCGCCGCGTGCAAGGCCGAAGGCCGCGCCGCCCTGGTAACTTTTCTCACGGCGGGCGATCCGGACTTCGAAACCTCGGTGGGCATCATCGCGGCCCTGCCGGCGGCCGGCGCTGACGTGATCGAGATCGGCATGCCGTTCACGGATCCGATGGCCGACGGCCCGTCGATTCAGGCCGCCGGCTTGCGCGCCCTCAGGGCGGGCCAGACGCAGATCCGCACCCTGGAGCTGGTGCGCCGGTTTCGCGAAAGCGACCAGGCGACGCCGGTCATCCTGATGGGCTACTACAACCCCATCTACGTCTATGGCGTGGAGCGGTTCCTCGCCGACGCCAAAGCGGCTGGCGTGGACGGCCTGATCGTCGTCGATCTGCCGCCGGAAGAGGACGACGAGCTGTGCCTGCCGGCGTTGCAGGCCGGGCTCGCCTTCATCCGCCTGGCGACGCCGACGACGGACGACGCGCGCCTGCCGGTGGTTCTCGCCAATACGGCGGGCTTCGTGTACTACGTCTCGATCACCGGCATCACCGGCTCGGCCACGCCGGATTTCGGCCAGGTTGGCGCGGCCATCGCCCGCATCAAGCAGCACACCCGGCTGCCGGTTGCCGTCGGCTTCGGCGTCAAGAACGCGGAGCACGCGGCGGCGGTTGCGGCCACGGGCGCCGATGGCGTGGTGGTGGGCTCTGCCCTCGTCGACCGCATCCGCGCCTCGCTGGATGGCGACGGCAGGGCGACCGCCGGCACGCATGAGGCGGTGATCTCGCTGGTGGGCGAACTGGCCCGGGGCGTGCGCGCCGGGCGCGCATAAGCCGCGGTCGCCATGGGCGAATGGCGGTCGCGGGATGGCGGCCGCCTTGAAATTGCGCGATTGCTCCCTTTATTGAGGGCTCTCGTCCAGAGCTGAATGCGACCGGGCTGAACCGGCGGTTTGCTCTGCCTTGTTGATTTGACGGGTTTTCCCGAGGCGACGCGGTCGCTGCCTTGCGGGAAGCTGCCCCAGGAGCATGATCCAGTCCCGCCGCCGCAGGCGGTTCTGGCATGGAGCGCCTCCGGCTGGAGCGACGCAGAAGGTCAAGGGTTCATGAACTGGATTTCCGACGTCGTCCGGCCGAAGATCAAGACGCTGTTCAAGCGGGAAGTGCCGGAGAACCTCTGGATCAAGTGCCCGGAGACCGGGCAGATGGTGTTCCACAAGGAAGTGGAAGCCAACCAGTTCGTCATTCCAGGCTCCGATTTCCACCTGCGCATGTCGGCGGCGGCGCGCCTGAAGGCGATGTTCGACCACGAGACCTGGGAGGAAATCACCTTCCCGGAGGCGCCGCTCGATCCGCTGAAATTCCGCGATGAGAAAAAATATGTCGATCGCCTGCGCGACGCCAGGGCCAAGACCGGCGCGGTAGACGCGGTGCGCGTCGGCGCCGGTGCCGTGGAAGGCGCCCAGATGGTCGTCGCCGTGCAGGACTTCGACTTCATGGGCGGCTCGCTCGGCATGGCCGCCGGCGAAGCGGTGATCACGGCGCTGGAGACCGCCGTCGCCCGCCAGACGCCCTGCGTGCTGTTTGCGGCCTCGGGCGGCGCCCGCATGCAGGAAGGCATGTTCTCGCTGATGCAGATGCCGCGCACCACCGTGGCGGTGCGCCATCTGCGCGAGGCGGGCCTGCCGTACATCGTCGTCCAGACCAATCCGACCACCGGCGGCGTCACCGCCTCTTACGCCATGCTGGGCGACATCCATATCGCCGAGCCAGGAGCGCTGATCGGCTTCGCCGGGCCGCGCGTCATCGAGCAGACCATCCGCGAGAAGCTGCCGCCAGGCTTCCAGCGCGCCGAATATCTCAAGGAGCACGGCATGGTCGACATGGTCGTGCACCGCCATGAGCTGAAGGCCACCATTGCCCGGTTGTGCCGCCTGCTGATGAAACAGCCGGCGCGCGACGATGGCGACGCCATCGCCCGCGCCGATGCGCCGGCCGAGGCTGTGGCCGGCTGACGGGCAGGACGCCGCAGATGACGCCGCACATGAGCCGGGGCCAGATGGGCGGCGACACATCCGACGCCCTGATCGCGCGATTTCTTGGCCTGCATCCGAAGGCCATCGACCTGTCGCTGGACCGGATTCGACACCTGCTGACCGCGCTCGGCGCGCCGGAGAAGCGCCTGCCGCCGGTCATCCATGTGGCCGGCACCAATGGCAAGGGCTCGACCATCGCCTTCATGCGGGCGATTCTCGAAGCGGCGGGCCTCGCGGTTCACGTCTACACCTCGCCCCATCTGGTGCGCTTTCATGAGCGCATCCGCCTCGGTCGGCGCGGCGAACCTGGCGTCTTCGTCGATGAGGACGTGCTGGTGGAGGCGCTGCGGACCTGCGAGCAGGTCAACGCCGGCCAGCCAATCACCGTGTTCGAGATCACCACCGCGGCGGCGCTGAAGCTGTTCAGCGAGCATCCGGCCGACGTGCTGTTGCTGGAGGTCGGCCTCGGCGGACGCTACGACGCCACCAATGTCATCGACGCCCCGGTGGCGGCGGTTGTAACGCCGGTATCGCAGGACCACGCGGAATTCCTCGGCACGGACGTGCTGGCCATCGCCCGCGAGAAGGCCGGGGTGTTCAAGGCCGATTGTCCTGCGATCATTGCCGCCCAGCCGCGCGACGTCAGCCGCGAACTGGAGGAGGCGGCGCTGCGCGTCGGCGCGATCCCGTTCGTCGGCGGCCAGGATTTTCAGGCGCGCGAGGAAAATGGCCGGCTGATCTACGAAGATATCAACGGTCTGCTCGACCTGCCGCTGCCGCGCCTCGGCGGCCGTCACCAGCACATCAACGCTGGCGCCGCCATTGCCGCCCTGCGCGCCGCCGGCATGAGCAATCTCTCCGACGCCGCCATTGAACGCGGCTTGCTGGGGGCTGAATGGCCGGCGCGCATGCAGCGGCTGCGGGAGGGGCGGCTGCCGTCGCTGGCGCCGGCGGGCGCGGAAATCTGGCTCGACGGCGGCCACAATCCGGATGGCGGCCGCGCCATCGCCGCCGCTTTGGCCGATCTGGAAGAACGTAGCCCGGCCCCGCTGGTGATGATCGTCGGCATGCTGGGAACCAAGGATGGCGAGGGTTTTCTGGCGCCGTTCGCCGGCCTGGCGCGCGATGTCATCGCCGTGCCGATCCCCGGCCAGATGGCGGCGCGCCCCGCCGCCGAGGTGGCGCAACTGGCGCTGGCCGCCGGCATGCGCGCCGAAACGGCCACAAGCGTCGAAGCGGCGCTGATCGCCACCAGCCGCCGCGTCTGGGCCCGCCCGCCGCGCATCCTGATCGCCGGCTCGCTCTACCTGGCCGGCGAGGTGCTGGCCGCCAACGGCACGCCGCCGGTCTAGGACGGATCGACATTC